>JAKCEK010000079.1 GCA_021838005.1 Actinomycetes bacterium | reverse complement strand
ACGAAGGGCTTGTCGGTCATCCGAGGGACCCTAGCGGGGATCGGTGCGGGCGGCGGGACTCGAACCCACACTCCGAAGAACTGGTACCTAAAACCAGCGCGTCTGCCAATTCCGCCACGCCCGCGGTTCCCTCCACTCTAGGACCGTCCGAGGGTTGCGCCGGGACCGCACGGTAGATTGGGCCCATGATTAGCGCCCGTATCGACGCCGGCCCGAACAACGACCTCAACCAGCGACTGCTACGTGAGCGCATCGTCTTCCTCGGCTCGGTGGTGGACCAGGAGACGGCGAACCGGATCTGCGCCGAGCTGCTGCTCCTCGAGGCCGAGGACCGCGACCGCGACATCAGCTTGTACATCAACTCCCCGGGCGGCTCGGTGACCGACGGCCTGGCCATCTACGACACCATGCAGTACGTCAACTGCGACGTGCGGACCATCTGCATCGGGATGGCCGCCTCGATGGGCCAGTTTCTTCTGTGCGCGGGCGCGCCGGGCAAGCGCTTCAGCCTGCCCCACAGCCGCATCCTGATGCACCAGCCCTCCATGGGGGGAATGCAGGGCCAAGCGTCGGACATCGCGATCCAGGCCGAGCAGATCGTCTACCTCAAGCGAATGCTCGCCGAGCGGATCGCGCACCACACCGGCCAGTCGGTCGAGCAGATCGAGGCGGACTCCGACCGCGACCGTTGGTTCACGGCCCAGGAGGCACTCGAGTACGGCTTCATCGACGCCGTCATTGAGCGCTCGGCGCTGCGCCAAGGGGCCTAGTGGACGAGGCGTCGCTGGCCGGCCCGCGCGAACGGGCCCTGGCCGAGGCACCCGTGCGCGTGGTGAGCGCTCGGGTGGGCCTCGGGCGTCGCCTGGCGAACCTCTGGTCCCGTCGCGAGCTGCTGTGGGGGCTCGTCTTCTCCGACATCCGGATCAAGTACAAGAACTCGGCCCTGGGCATCTTCTGGTCGATGCTCTCGCCCGCGTTCACGCTCGCCGTGTACTACATGGTCTTTTCGTTGTTCTTGAAGAACGGCATCCCCAACTTCGTCGTGTACCTCTTCGCGGGACTCGTCGTGTGGAACATGTTCCTCACCGCGGTGAGCACCGCGACCGGGGTCATCGTCGACCGCGCGGCGCTCGTGAAGAAGGTCTCGTTCCCCCGCGAGATCCTGGCCCTGTCGAACGTCGGCGCGGCCATCGTCTACTTCGTCGTCCAGATCGTGGTCCTCGTGGTGTTCCTCCTCGTCCTGCGTCACGCGCCGGCCTGGGGCTACCTCTGGCTGCTGCCGGTCTCATTTCTCGCCCTGGCGGCCTTCGCGGCGGCGATCTCGGTCGTGATGTCGGCGGTCAACGTCTACTTCCGGGACATGAAGCACCTGATCGAGGTGGTCCTGCAGCTGTGGTTCTGGCTGACCCCGGTCGTCTACTCCTACGAGAACTCGATCGCGCCCCACCTGGCCGCCCACGGCCTCTCGGTCCTCTACTTCTTGAACCCGGTGACCCTGGTCGTCGTCACCTTCCAGCGGATCTTCTACGTGACGCCCGTCGTCCACTCGACGGTCACCGGCCAGGTCCTCAACATCCTGCCCACGTGGTCCTTCGGGAAGTTCCTCGAGCTCAACCTGGCCCTCCTCGGGCTCTCCCTCGTGGCCTTCGTGGTGGCCGAAGCCGTCTTCGGGCGGCTCGAGGGCAACTTCGAGTCGGAGCTCTAGGTGACCACCGTCATCGAGGTCCGCGGGGTCACCAAGCAGTTCACGATCCACCACGAGCGCCACCAGTCGCTCAAAGAGCGGGTGCTGCACCCGCGTTCGGGCTCCACGGAGCTCTTCAACGCCCTGCGCAAGGTGTCCTTCGACGTGGGCGTGGGCGAGACGGTGGGAATCGTCGGGCACAACGGGTCCGGAAAGTCGACCCTGCTCAAGTGCATCTGCGGCGTGCTCAAGCCGACCGAGGGCCAGATCCGTCTGCGGGGCTCGCTGGCCGCCCTCTTGGAGCTCGGGGCCGGTTTTCAGCCCGAGCTCTCCGGGCGCGACAACGTCTACCTCTACGGCGCGATGCTCGGGCTGTCGCGACGCACCGTCGACGCCGTCTTCGACGAGATCGTCGAGTTCAGCGAGATCGCCCCGTTCATCGACACCCAGGTGAAGTTCTACTCGAGCGGGATGTACGTCCGGCTGGCCTTCGCCGTCGCGGTGAACGTCGACCCCGACATCCTCGTCGTCGACGAGGTCCTCGCCGTGGGCGACGAGCGGTTCCAGGCTAAGTGCGTCGACCGGATCCAGCACTTCCAGCGCGAGGGCCGGACCATCCTGCTCGTCACCCACAACGCCGACCAGGTCCGAGCCCTGTGCGACCGGGCCATCGTTCTCGACGGGGGGGACCTCGTGGCCGACGGCCCGACTCACGAGTCGCTGCGCGTGTTTCGTGAGCGGCTCCTCGACGACGCCGCCGAGCACGACCCCGAGAAGCTGCTCGGGACGATCCAGATCGAGTCGGTCACCACCCCCTCGGGCTCGTTCGAGGTGCGAAGTGGCGCCGGCGCCCAGCTGGAGGTCACGGTCAGCTCCCGGGGCGCCTTCAGCGGCAATTTCGTCGTGGAGGTGTTCACCCGGGCCGGTCTGCTCGTGAGCCGCAGCGACGCCCAGGGCGCGCCGGTGAACCTCGTGCCCGGCGCGAACCGGGTCGCCGTCGACCTGCCCCGCCTGCCCCTGCTCGATGGGGTGTACGACGTCAACCTCGGGGTCGTCGACGCCCTCGGCCACACCGTCGTGGCCTGGCGCGAGGGGGCGGCGTCGCTCCAGGTCATCTACGACGGGCGCGAGAGCGGGATCGTCGCCCTCGGGGCGGCCGTCACCCAGCTCTAGGCGCGGGGCAGGCGGGGGTAGCGCCGCAGCCGCCCGAGGCGTCCGAGCCGGCCCACGTTGAACGGGTAGTCGGCCCGCTCGAGCATCCGGCGGTCGCCCCGGGAGTTCCCGTAGGCGTAGAGCGCGGGGTCGCCGCCGCGTGTGGCCAGCCACTCCTCAAGGCGTCGGGCCTTTTCGGCGCCGCGGCAGTTGGCCCCGTCGTAGTGGCCGGTCAGTCGACCGGTCGGGTCGGTCGCGAGCCGGGTCCCGATCGCCCCGTCGACTCCGAGGCGCTGCGCGGCGACGGACACGTAGAGCTCCGGGGACGCCGAGACGATGACCGTGGGGTGGCCCTGGTGCTGGTGCCAGCGCAGGCGAGCGACGACGTCGGGCCGGGCGTGGTGCTCGAGGTGCTCGACGATGAACGCCCGCGAGATCGCGGCCACCTCCTCGGCGTCGCGCCCCTCGAGCAGTCGGGCGAACAGCCGCTCCTTGGATCCATCGGCCGCCGGGCCCGAGCGCAGCGCCCCGAGTGTGAGGGGCACCACGAGTTCGGCCGCCGCCCGGTACGCGCGGGCCGCGCCCGCGACGTGGCCCAGCCACCGAAAGACGCTGCCGCCGTCGGTCAGCGTCCCGTCGAGGTCGAAGGCGGCGACGACCTCGCGCGAGGGCTCCAGCACCCGCCCAGTCTCACACCCACGGCCGCGGAAAGATCTCCATAATCCCGGTGGAATTATTGTGAGAATCGGCTCCCTCCCGCTAAGGTGTCGCGACGTCGCCGCGGGCGGCGAGCGGGACGAGGAGCAGATATGGCGATCCGACTGGGCGACGAGGCACCGAACTTTACGGCGGACACGACCGACGGTCCGATCGACTTCCACCAGTGGCTGGGCGACAGCTGGGGGATTCTCTTCTCCCACCCGGCCGACTTCACCCCGGTGTGCACGACCGAGCTGGGCGGGTTCGCCAAGCGCAAGGCCGAGTTCGACCAGCGCAACACCAAGCTGATCGCCGTGTCGGTCGACCCGGTGGAGTCGCACGATCGCTGGAAGGGTGACATCGCGGACGTCTCGGGCAGCGCCCTCAACTTCCCGATCATCGGCGACGAGGGCCGCACCGTCGCGGGCCTCTACGACATGATCCACCCGAACGCCTCGGACACGACGACGGTGCGCAGCGTCTTTATCATCGGCCCGGACAAGAAGGTGAAGCTCACCTTGACCTACCCGGCGTCGACCGGGCGCAACGTCGACGAGATTCTGCGCGTCCTCGACTCGCTGCAGCTCTCGGCGGCCTACCCGGTGGCGACGCCGCTCGACTGGCGCCCCGGGGAGGACGTGATCGTGGGGGCGAAACTGACCGACGCCGAGGCGACCGAGAGGTTCCCCAAGGGCTTCACGACGGTCAAGCCGTACCTGCGCTACACGCCTCAGCCGAACCAGTAGGCCGCCGCGGCCCCGGGGCGACCCCCGTCGGGCGCACCGGGGCCTACGCGGTCGCCCCGTGGGCGAGCCAGTCGCGCAGCTCGCGCTTGAGGACCTTCCCCTGGGGGTTGCGCGGGAGGGCCGTCAGGCGAATCACGAAGCGGGTGGGGACCTCGAACCGGGCGAGACGGGCCGTGGCGTGCCTCGTCAGTTCATCGGCCGTCACGTCGCTTCCCGGACGGGTCACCACGACGGCGACGACCTCCTCGCCCAGGGTCGGGTGGGGGACGCCGACCACGGCGCAGTCGGCGACGGCCGGGTGCTCGTGGAGGGCGGCCTCGACGAGCACCGAGTAGACGTTCTCCCCGCCGCGGATGATCATGTCCTTGGCCCGGTCGACGATGTAGATGTAGCCCTCTTCGTCGATGCGCGCGACGTCGCCGGTGTGCAGCCACCCGCAGGTGAAGGACTCCGCGGTCGCCTCGGGCTTGTTCCAGTAGCCGCTCACCACGCTCGGGCCCCTGATCCAGAGCTCGCCCACCACGTCGGGGCCCTGGGGCCGGTCGGGGTCGGGCTCGGCTCCCCCGAAATCCTCGGGCACCACGGCGGCCTCGCAGACCGGCACGATCGGGCCGCAACTCTCGGGATTGGCGACGTAGTCGGCCCCGAGGTTGAAGCAGACGCCGGCCGAGGTCTCGGTGAGCCCGTACCCGTTGCCGGGCTGGCCGGTGGGGAAGGCCTCGCGGATCCGACGCACGAGGTCGGGCGGGGCCGGGGCTCCGCCGTAGGAGACGCTGGTGACGCTCGAGGTGTCGAACTGGTCGAAATCCGGGTGGTCGAGGACCTGCATGGCGATGGTGGGCACCCCGCCAAAGGACGTGATCCGCTCGGACTCGATGAGCTTGAGTGCCCGTCGGGCGTCGAAGTGGTGCATCATCACGATCTTCGAGCCGGTGAGCAGGCTCGACATCATCGTCACCAGGCACCCGGTCGCGTGGAAGAGGGGCACGCTGAGCAGGTTCGCGCTGGGGTACGGGGTGGGGGCCGGTGCGGCGGGGGTGCGGGCGGCGACGACTTGGGCCCGGAAGAAGAGGTTCATGAGGTTCGTGGCGGCGTTGCGATGGGTCCCGACCGCCCCCTTGGGCCGACCGGTGGTGCCCGAGGTGTAGAACATCGTCACGGGGTCGTCGGGTTCGAAGTCGACCGTCGGTGGGATCGCGTCCGGCGAGATCGGGCCGACGAAGTCCCGGTAGTCCCGCACCTGCACCGACCCCGTTACGTCGCCCAGACGGGCCGGGCGACCGGGCTCCTCGCTCACCACGACCACCGTTCGGAGTGCGTCGTCGGGCCCGAGGTGGGGACGAAGCCGTTCTAGACGCTCCTCGTCCACGATCGCCACGCGGGCCCCCGAGTCCGTGAGGCCGTAGAGGAGCTCCTCACCCGACCACCAGGCGTTGAGCGGCACCGCGATCGCCCCGGCGGCGACGATCCCCCAGAACGCCACCACCCACTCGGGCAGGTTGCGCGCCGCGATGGCCACCCGGTCCCCGGGGGCGACCCCCTCGGCGACGAGTTGGTGGGCGAAGGTGGCGGCCGCCCGGTAGTGCTGGTCGAAGGTGAGCCGGTGGTCCTCGTAGACGAGGAAGTCGCGCTCGGAGTGGGCGAGGGACGCGTCGAGGACCCGCCGGAGGTCGTGCGGCGCGTTCTTCCAGGTCCGCATCGTGACCCCGTTCACGACGGTCGGCTCCATCTCGAAGGGCTGGCCCGCGGCGGTGAGCCGGGCCGTCACCTCGGCGACGGAGGGGACCGCGTCGGTCATGAGGCGTCGGGCGGCGACAGCTGGAAGAGGACGTCTCGGTAGTGGGCCAGCTCGCGCACGGACTCGCGGATGTCGTCGAGCGCGCGGTGCGCCGTTTCCTTCTCCCCGAGGCTCGCGAGGACGTCGGGGCGCCACCGCTTCGCGAGCTCCTTGATCGTCGAGACGTCGACGTTGCGGTAGTGGAAGTGCCTCTCGAGGGTCGGCATGTACTCCTGGAGGAAGCGACGGTCGGTCCCGATGGAGTTACCGCACAGCGGTACCGCCCCGGCGTCGGGGACGTGGGCCGTGATGAACTCTAGGGTGCGACGCTCGGCCTCGGTCACGTCGACCGTTGAGCCGGCGACGGCCGCGAGCAGTCCGGAGCGCTCGTGCATCTCACGCACGACCGTCGGCATCTCGGCGAGCTGCTCGGGGGTGGCGTGGATCACGAGGTCGGGGCCCTCGGCGACGACCGTCAGGTGGTCGTCGGTCACGAGGGTGGCGATCTCGACGATGACGTGGCGCTCGGGCTCCAAACCGGTCATCTCGAGGTCCATCCACACGAGCACGAGTGCGACACTACCGAAACGCGGCGCCCGGCTGAGTAGCCTCCCGGGGGTGGAGATCCCCGTGCGCGTCCTGCGCCCCGACGCCGTGGTGCCCCGGACCGCTCACCCCGGCGACGCGGGGGTCGACCTCGTGGCCGTGGAGGGTCGGCGCCTCGCGCGCGGGGGCGGGCGCGCCCTGGTGCCCACGGGCATCGCGGTGGCGATCCCCGAGGGGTACGGGGGACTCGTCCTGCCCCGCAGCGGGCTGGCCTCGCGTCACGGCGTCACCTGCGCTAACGCCCCCGGGCTCATCGACGCCGGCTACCGGGGCGAGGTCGAGGTGGCCCTAGTGAACCTCGACCCCGAGAACGACTACGAGGTCCGCGCGGGGGATCGCATCGCCCAGCTGGTGGTGGTGGCCTGCGCGACGCTCGACTTCGTCGCCCGTGAGGAGCTGCCCACCTCGGCGCGAGGCCCCGGGGGCTTCGGCAGCACGGGGCGCTAGTCGTGCGGGCGCCGTGGAGCTGTGGAGCCGTCGGCTACACTGGGGTCGCCTCGCGGACGTAGCTCAGTTGGTAGAGCGCGACCTTGCCAAGGTCGAGGTCGCCGGTTCGAGCCCGGTCGTCCGCTCCAGTGTCCCTCGCGGCTGCGCCGCGACGTTGGTTCTCCCGGTTGCACCCTCGCGCCCTGGAGGTATCTGGTATCAATGAGGTCCGGACGCCCGGGGGGCGTCGCACGCTTGTGAGGAGAGTCATGCAGCGAAAGTCACTATTCCGTCACGTGGCGGTGGTCGTCGGCGCCGGGGCGCTGGTCCTGTCCACCGGCGTCGTGGCGGGCGCGTCAACCTTCGGGGCGAAGTACAACGCGGCCGACGCGAAGTTGGTCCCCGCGCCCTATAAGACGGCGGTCCTCCAGGTCGCCACCGACGCGACGTATCCGCCCGACGAGTCGATGCAGGGCACGACGATGATCGGCTTCGACGTGGACCTGATGAACGCCATCGCCTCGACCCTTGGGGTGAAGATCAAGGAGAACAACGTCACCTTCGACAGCATCCTCGCGGGCATCAAGGGCGGCCGCTACCAGATCGGCAACTCGTCGTTCACCGACAACACCGCGCGCGAGAAGCAGGTCTACTTCGTCGACTACTTCCAGGCCGGCGAGGGCGTCTACGCGAAGAAGGGCGAGAAGGTGAACTTCACTGGGCTGAAGAGCTTCTGTGGGCTGAAGATCGCCGTGGAGACGGGCACCGTCGAGCAGACCGACGCCCAGACGGCCGCGAAGTCGTGCCCCGCCTCGAAGAAGGCGGTCGTGCTCACCTTCCCGACCCAGACGGGGGCGAACCTCGCCGTGCTGTCGGGGCAGGCGAACGTCGGTTTCGCCGACAGCCAGATCGCGACCTTTATCGTCGCCACGAACAAGGGCAAGTTCGAGAACGTGGGGAGCGCCATCAACGTCGCCCCCTACGGCATCGCCTTCCCGAAGACCGCGACCGGCCACAAGATGGCCCTGGCCACCCAGGCCGCGATCAAGACCCTTATCGCCAGCGGCGTGTACCACGCGATCCTCGCGCACTGGGGGGTCACCCAGGGCGGGCTGCCCGCGAGCAAGGTCGTCATCAACGGCGCGGCGGGCTGAGACACACTGAGCTGAACAGCCAGCGACGGACGTGCGCACGGACGGGGACGGCTCGATAAAGGTCGTCCCCGTCCGTCACGTCGGGCGGTGGGTCGGGGTCGCGGCGGCGTTGATCGTCGTCGCGATGATCGTCCACACCCTGCTGTCGCGACTGCCGACCGGCCAGAAGACGTGTCAGGGATCGGGGGCCACCCGGGTCTGCCACGCCGTCACCGAGTGGCGCTTCTCCTGGGATGTCGTCTTCCACTACTTCACGACCAGCGAGATCCTCCATGGGCTCCTCATCACCTTGGAGCTGACGGTGATCGCGATGGCGGTCGGGATCGTACTGGGGATGATCCTCGCGGTCATGCGGCTCTCGCCGAACCGGGTCCTGTCGGGCTCGGCCTGGACCTATACCTGGTTCTTCCGGGGG
>JAKCEK010000078.1 GCA_021838005.1 Actinomycetes bacterium | reverse complement strand
CACCGCGAGATCGTGCGCGTGCGCGACGAGGGCCACGCCGTCCTCATCGTCTCGTCCGAGCTCGACGAGGTCATGGCGCTGGGCGACCGCGTCGCCGTGATGTTCCAGGGGCGCATCACCGGCGTCGTGGATCCCTCGACCTCGCGCGAGGACGTCGGGCTCCTCATGGCGGGCTCGACCCCGTCGGGGAGTCGGTGATGTTGAGGGTCCGCGGCCTCTGGGACCGCTACCGCAGCGCCAGCCCGGTCACCATCGCGCTGCTCGCCCTCGTCCTCGGACTGGTGGTCGGGGCGGTGATCATCATCGCCACGACCCCGGCCATCCTCAACGCCTGGCGGGGCGCCTTCCACTCCTGGGGCGCACCGGGCCACGCCCTCAAAGTGACCGTCGACAACGTCGGGGCCGCCTACCGGTCGATCGTCACCGGATCGATCGTCGACCCGCCCCAGTTCTGGCACTCGGTGACGACCGGGCGGGGCTGGACGGCGTCGCTCACGCCGCTCTCGGAGACGCTCACCTACGCCATCCCCCTCGTCATCGCCAGCACCGCGGTCGGCATCACCTTCCAGACGGGCCTGTTCAACATCGGGGCGAACGGCCAGGCCATCCTGGGCGGCGTCGCCGGCGTGGCGGTGGCGACCCTGGTCCACCTCCCCACCGTCGTCCACCTCCCCCTGACACTCCTGGCGGGGATCGCCGGGGGCGTCGTCGGCGGGGCCATCCCGGGGCTCCTCAAGGCGTACACGGGCGCCCACGAAGTCATCGTGACCCTGATGTTCAACTACGTCGCGTCCTACTTCATGCTCTTCTGCCTGCTCTCCACGCCGCTGCAGCTGCCCAACCAGACGAACGCCATCTCGCGCACGATGCCGGGCGGGACCCAGCTGGCCCCGCTCTTCGGGACCGCCTCGGGCTTGCGGGTGAACTACGGGATCGTGGTCGCCCTCGCGGTGACCGTCTTCGCGCTCTGGCTGCTCGACCGCTCCTCGATCGGCTTCGAGTTCCGGGTGACCGGGGCCAACCCCCACGCGGCGCGGGCCTCGGGGATCAACGCCCGGCGTACCCTGGTCACGTCGTTTCTCATCTCGGGCGGCCTCGCCGGGCTCGCCGGGGTGACCTGGGTCGCGGGCACCACCCACTACATCGACCAGAACTTCCTCCAGGGCAGCGCCGGCATCGGCTTCACGGCGATCACCGTCTCGCTGCTCGGGCGCAACCGCCCGATCGGCATCGTGTGGGGGTCGCTCCTGTTCGCGGCGCTCGAGGTTGGCGGGTCGAACATGCAGGCCAACACCGGCATCCCCTACGACCTGGCGACCGTGATCCAGTCGGCCATCGTCATCTTCGTGGCCACGCCGGTCCTGGTGAAGGAGATCTTCCGGCTGCGCGCCCTGCGCGCCGGGTCGGTCAAGGTCGCCACCGCGGGGTGGGGATCGTGACGGCCGTCGCCTCGGACGCTTTGGCCACGGTCCGCCAGCCCCTCGGTCGGACCCAGGCCATCGGGTGGTTCGTCGTCGTGGTGGGCCTCTTCACGGTGTTCGGGATGGGCGTCGGGACGGGCTCGACGCCGCGCTCGACGCTCACCTTCACCCCGATCGACGTCAGCCACGGCGCGCCCTGGCACCTGGGCAACCTGACCCTGCCGACCGAGTGGACCCTGGTCCTGCTCGGGGCGGTCATCGTCGCCCTGGGCGCCGAGGTGCTCGTGCGTCGCCGGACCAAGGGCGCGATGGTCCGAGTCGGGTTGATGGCGATCGTCTTCCTGCTCGCGGTCCTCGTGTGGGCGAGCCGCCAGCCGGGGCCCTCCCAGGTACCCTTCATCAACGTCACGGCCATCCTGGTCGGCAGCGCGGCCATCACGATGATCCTGATCTACGGCTCGCTCTCGGGCGTGTTGTGCGAGCGCGCCGGGGTCGTCAACATCGCGATCGAGGGGCAGTTCCTCGGCGGCTACCTCGTGGGCGAGATGATCGACTCGGCGACCAACAACTGGCTGCTCGCCACCGTCGGGGGCGTCGTCATCGGCGCGTTGATGGGCTGGCTCCTCGCGTTCCTCGCCATCCGCTACCTCTCGGACCAGATCATCGTGGGCGTCGTGATCGTCACGATGTTCACCGGTCTCGCCAGCTACTTCAACTCCTGGGTGCTCACCCCGTACCCCAACTTGAACAACGGCAACATTGCCTCGAACCTGGCGATCCCGGGGCTGATGAAGATCCCCATCATCGGGCCGACCTTCTTCGACGAGACGGGGTACTTCTACCTCATGATGGTGCTCGTCGGCCTGGTGAGCTTCGCCCTGTTCAAGACCCGCTGGGGCCTGCGGGTGCGGGCCGTAGGCGAGCACCCCCAGGCGGCGGCCTCGGTGGGGATCAGCGTGGCGCGGACCCGCTACGTCAACGTCATCCTCGGGGGCGCGGTCGCCGGGGTGGGCGGGGTCGCCTTCGCGGCCATCCAGGGCCAGTTCACCCCCTCGATCACCTCGGGCTTCGGTTACATCGCGCTGGCCGCGATGATCTTCGGGCGCTGGCGGCCCTCGGGCGCGGTCGCCGCGTGCACCCTCTTCGGGGTGTCGGCCTACCTCGCCTACAACCTCCAGTCGTACCAGGTGCCCATCTCGACCGAGATCCTCTTGATGTTCCCCTACCTCATCACCATCGCGGTGAGCGCCGGTCTCGTCGGCCGGGTCCGCCCGCCGGCGGCCGACGGCATCCCCTACTCGCGCGAGTAGGGCACCGCCCCCAGCCCCCCGACGACGCGCGCCGCGGCCGCCATCGCCCTGCCCAGGGCGTCGGCCAGGGTGTCGCCCGAGAGCCGTGCCGCGAGGTAGGCCCCCGAGGCCGCGTCCCCCGCCCCCGTCGTGTCCACGACGGTCGTGGCCCGCGCGGCGGCCCGGGCCCGCGCGGACCCGCGCGCCGCTACCGCGCCGTCGGCGCCCCGGGTCACGAGGACCTCGCCGTAGGCGCCGGCGAGCGCCTCGAGGACCTCGTCGAGGTCGTCGCACCCCGAGAGGGCCGCCGCCTCCTCGGCGTTGGCGAAGAGCATCGAGGCCGAGCGCGTGGCCGCGGCGAAGGCCTCTCGCCCGATCGCGCGCAGAGGGGCCACCGAGCAGACGTCGACCGAGGTCGACCACCCCGCGTGGCGGGCCCAATCGAGGAGCGTCGACGCGGCGTCACGGGTCCGCTCGTCGAGGACGGTGTAGCCCGAGACGTGAAGGTGCGTCACGTCGTCCGACAGCACCGCCGCGACCGCGTCGGCGCGCAGCGCGCCGTTGGCTCCGCGGTCCGTGAGCATGGCCCGTTGCCCGCGTTCGTCCACCAGGGCCACGACCGTCCCGGTCGTCGCGCCCGAACGCAGCAGGTGCGCCCGTACCCCGTGGCGCGCGAGGTCGTCCTCGACGAGCCGGGCCGCGTCGTCGCGGCCGGCGGCGCCCACGAAGGTCACCGCGCACCCCGCGCCGGCCAGGGCGACGGCGAGGTTGGCCGCCGACCCGCCGCGCCCGAGGGTGATGTCGGCCGGGGTGTCACTGGTGGCGGCGCGCGGGGCGCGCGCACGCGCCACGACGTCGAGCACCACGTCGCCGACGACCGCGACCGCCGTCACCGGGACTCGGCCACCGCGCGCGCGACCTCGCCCGCCAGGAGGGCATTGGCGACCACGAGGGCGCGGTTCGCGGCCACGCTGGCGCCCCCCGTGGCCGCGGCGAAGGCGGCCAGCATCACCGGCGTGACGGCCTTGCCGGTCGTCGCCTCACGCGCGACGGCGGCCTCAGCGGCGGCCAGTCCGGCGCGGTGGAGGTCGTCGTCGAGCTCGTCGGCCTCGGCGATCGGGTGGGCGAGGAGTAGCCCGGTCGGTGAGACCACCCGGTGCGCCCCGAACGCCCGCGCCACCTCGGCCGCGTCCCCGAGCGACCACTCGAGGGCGAAGCCGGAGTCGCGGCGGTAGAAGCCGGGGAAGCGCTCGGTGCGAAAGCCGACGACCGGCACCCCGAGCGTGTCCAGGCGCTCGAGGGTCGCCCCGACGTCAAGGATGGACTTCACCCCGGAGGCGACCACGCAGACCGGGTAGCGCGAGAGCGCGACGAGGTCGGCCGACTCGTCGTAGGTCTCGCGCGCGCCGCGGTGCACGCCGCCCAGTCCCCCCGTCGCCATGACGGCGATCCCCAGGGCCGCCGCCACGGCGATCGTGCCCGCGACGGTGGTCGCGCCGTCGCCGCCTCGGGCCACGCACACCCCAACGTCGCGCGCCGAGAGCTTGGCGACCCCTCGGGCGGGATCGGCGAGGGTGGCGAGCTCCTCGGCGCCCAGCCCGACGCGCACGACGCCGTCCCTGACGGCGATGGTCGCCGGCACCGCGCCGGCCGCCCGCACGGCGGCCTCGCAGGCCGCGGCCACCTCGAGGTTGATCGGATGGGGTAGTCCGTGGGCCACGATGGTCGACTCGAGCGCCACCACCCCGCGACCCGCGGCCCGAGCGTCGGCCACCTCCTTCGTGACGGCGACGGGCAGTGGGGCGAGGGAGTCCACGGAGAGCGAAGTGTACTGTGTGGCTCCGTGGTGACGCCCCGCGAGATCCCCTGGGCCGACTTGCGCGCCGGCGCACGCGCGGCGAGCGAGCGCGCTTACGCGCCCTACTCCGCGGTGCGCGTGGGCGCCTGCGGTCTGACCGAGGACGGGCACGTCGTCACCGGCTCGAACGTCGAGAACGCCAGCTACGGGCTCACCCTGTGCGCCGAGTGCTCGCTCGTCTCGGACCTCGTGCGCAGCGGTGGGGGCCGCCTCGTGGCGGTGAGCGTGGTTGCCGGGGACGGCGAGCCCCTCGCCCCGTGCGGGCGGTGCCGCCAGCTGCTCTACGAGCACGGCGGCCCCGACCTGTGGCTCGACGGGGGCGAGGGCGCGCCGCCCCGCGCGCTCGCGGCCCTCCTGCCCGACGCGTTCGGCCCCGAGGACCTCGCGGACCGCTCCCGCCGATGACCTACTCGGCCGTCGAGGTCATCACCGCCAAGCGCGACGGCCACGCCCTCGACGACGGGGCGATCGACTGGGTCCTGCGGGCCTACCTCGAGGGCGCGGTCGCCGACGAGCAGATGTCGGCGCTGCTCATGGCGATCTACTTCAACGGGCTCGACGGCCGCGAGCTCGCGACCTGGACGGCGCAGATGATCGCCTCGGGCGAGCGCCTCGACCTCTCGGGACTCTCGCGGCCGACCGTCGACAAGCACTCGACCGGTGGGGTCGGCGACAAGGTCAGCCTGATCCTCTGCCCGCTGGTGGCGGCCTGCGGGGCCGCCGTCCCCCAGCTCTCGGGTCGCGGCCTCGGCCACACCGGCGGGACCCTCGACAAGCTCGAGTCGATCCCCGGCTGGCGGGCCCGGCTCACCAACGCCGAGGTCGTCGACCAGCTCGAGCGTGTGGGCGCCGTCATCTGCGCGGCCGGCGAGGGGCTGGCGCCGGTCGACCGGCGCCTCTACGCCCTGCGCGACGTGACGGGCACGGTCGAGTCCATCGCGCTCATCGCCTCGTCGATCATGGCGAAGAAGATCGCCGAGGGGACCTCGGCCCTCCTGCTCGACGTCAAGGTGGGCTCGGGCGCGTTCATCAAGGACCGCCACCGGGCGCACACCCTCGCGACCACGATGACCGCCCTGGGCGACGCCCACGGCGTGCGCACCCGCGCCCAGCTGACCGACATGTCGACGCCGCTCGGGGTGGCCGTCGGCAACGCCCTCGAGGTCACCGAGTCCGTGGACGTGCTCCGCGGCGGCGGGCCGCCCGACGTGCGTGAGCTCACCGTGGCGCTCGCGCGACACATGCTCGAACTCGTCGGGATCGACGACGAGCCCGCCGCCCGCCTCGACGACGGCTCCGCCTACGCCGCCTACCGCCAGCTCGTGGCGGCCCAGGGCGGCGACCCCGACGCCCCGATGCCCCTCGCTCCCCTCGTCGAGCCGGTCCTCGCTCCCCGCGGGGGCGTCGTCGAGTCGGTCGACGCACTCGGCGTGGGCGTCGCCGCCTGGCGCCTCGGCGCGGGCCGGGCGCGCAAGGAGGACCCGGTGTCGAAGACCGCGGGGGTGCGCTGCCTCGTGCGCCCGGGCGACCTCGTCGAGGCCGGTCAGCCGCTCTTCGAGCTGCACGCCGACGACCCCGACCACCTGAGGAGCGGCCGGGAGGTCGCGCGGCGAGCGGTCCGGATCGGTGAGGGGCCGGTGGCGCCGCGCCGCCTGCTCTACGAGGTGGTCGAGGGCCGGGCTCGGTAGCCTGGACCGATGGGAGCGCTCACCCTCGAGACCATCCGCCGAGCTCCGAAGGTCCTCCTGCACGACCACCTCGACGGGGGCCTGCGCCCGGCGACGGTCGCCGAGCTGGCCCGCGAGTCGGGCTACGCGAAGCTGCCGACCTACGACGTCGCCGAGCTGGCGCGCTGGTTCGTCGTCGACGAGCCCGGCGCCGACCTTGTGCGCTACCTTCAGGGCTTCGTCCACACCATCGCGGTCATGCAGACGCGCGACGAGCTCGAGCGGGTCGCCCACGAGTGCGCCCTCGACCTCGCCCGAGACGGCGTGGTCTACGCCGAGGTCCGCTTCGCCCCCGAGCAGCACCTCGAGCGCGGCCTCACGCTGCACGAGGTCGTGCGGGCGGTCCTCGACGGCTTCGCCTCGGGCGCCAAGCAGGCCGAGAGCGAAGGCCACCCCGTCGTCGTGCGCGCCCTCCTCTCGGCGATGCGCCAGGCCGAGCTCTCCGAGACGATCGCCCAGGTCGCGGTGGACCTGCGCGACGAGGGGGTCTGCGGGTTCGACATCGCCGGACCCGAGGACGGCTTCCCGCCGACCCGGCACCTGCGGGCCTTCCACCTCATCCAGCGCGAGGACTTTCACCTGACCATCCACGCCGGGGAGGCCTTCGGCCTGCCCTCGATCTGGGAGGCGGTGCAGTTCTGCAACGCCGAGCGCCTCGGCCACGGGGTGCGCATTGTCGACGACCTCACCGAGGGGCACGGCGGAACCCGGCTGGGGCGGCTCTCGTCCTACGTGCGGGACCGACGCATCCCCCTCGAGGTCTGCCCCACCTCGAACGTGCACACCGGGGCGGCGGCCTCGATCGCCGAGCACCCGATCGAGCGCCTGCGCCGGCTGCGCTTCAGGGTCACGGTCAACACCGACAACCGGCTCATGAGCGGCATCACCCTGTCGAGCGAGTTCGCCGACTGCGCCGCGGCGTTCGCCTGGACCCTCGAGGACGTCCAGTGGCTGACCATCAACGCCGCCAAGAGCGCCTTCTACGGCTTCACCGAGCGGCTCGCCCTCATCGACGGGGTCATCAAGCCCGGCTACGGCGCCCTACGAGCCGAGCTCGAGCCGGGCCGAGAGGTCTGAGAGGACCCCCTCGGCCCAGGCGGTCGCGCGGGCCCGCTGGGCGTCCAGGCTCCCCGTGCGGGGCGGGGTGAGCTCGAGGTAGGCCTTGAGCTTGGGCTCGGTCCCTGAGGGGCGCACGACCACCCGGCCGAGCTCGCCCAGGGCGAGGCGCACCCCCGCCGTCGGCGCCAGTGAGCGCCAGCCCCGGGCGAGGTCCTCGACGCCGGTCACCGTGAGCTCGCCCAGGCGGGTCGGGGGCTCGGCCACGAGGGCGGCGACGGCGTCGGCGATCCGCGTCGACGCGTCGGCCCCCGAAACCCGCACCGATAGGGCCGACGTCGCGTGGACTCCGAAGGTCGTCTCGAGCTCGTCGAGGCGGTCGAGGAGGGTCTGGCCGGTGGCGGCGAGCTCGTGGGCGAGCCGGGCGAGGCACAGCGCCGCCGAGAGGCCGTCCTTGTCGGCCACGAAGGGGTCGACGGCGAAGCCGAGCGCCTCTTCGTAGCCGAAGGCGAGGCCCGCGGGACCCCCGGCCCGGGCGATCCACTTGAAGCCGGTGAGCGTCGTCGCGCACGCCACGCCCGCCGCCTCGGCCATCGCCGCGAGGAGCGAGGACGAGACGAGCGAGGCGGCCACCGTCCGCCCCTCGAGGCGGGCGTCCTCGAGGAGCGCGGAGGCGAGGAGCGCCCCGATCTCGTCGCCGCGCAGGATCCGCCACCCCTCGGGCGTGCGCACCGCCGCACCGAGCCGGTCGGCGTCGGGGTCGTTGGCGAGCACCAGGGACGAGCCGGCGGCCCGCGCGCTCTCGATCGCGAGGTCGAGGGCGCCCGGCTCCTCGGGGTTGGGAAAGGGCAGGGTCGGGAAGGCCGGGTCCGGCTCGAACTGGGCGGCCACCACGTCGAGGCGGCGGTAGCCGGCGCGCGCGAGCAGGTCGGTCGCCGTGGCCCCGCCCACGCCGTGCAGGGGGGTGTAGGTGATCGCGAGGTCGCTCTCGCCCACCCCGAAGCGCCCGAGGAGGTGGTCGCGGTAGCGCCCGAGGAGGTGGTCGTCGGCGAGCGCGTGACCCGGCGTCCCGCGCGAACCCCGGCGGGCCGGACCCGCGGCGGCCATGGAGCGCTCGACGGCTTCGTCGTCGGGCGGGGCGATCTGGGCGCCGTCGGCGGCGTAGACCTTGTAGCCGTTGTCCTGGGGCGGGTTGTGGCTCGCGGTGACGACGACACCGGCGCTCGCCCCGACCGCCTTCACGCCGTAGGGCACGAACGGCGTGGGCAGCGGTCGGGGCAGCTCGAGGACCCTCACCCCGGCGCCGAGGAGGGTGGCCACGACCTCGTCGTTGAAGCGCTCCGAGCCGCGTCGGGCGTCGCGGCCGACGACCACGAGCGGGTCGGCGACGCCGCGCTCGGCGAGCCAGGCGGCCACCCCCTGGGTGGCGCGGCGCACCGTCGCCCGGTTCATCCCCGCCGGCCCCGCCGCCTCGGGCCCGCGCAGCCC
>JAKCEK010000077.1 GCA_021838005.1 Actinomycetes bacterium | reverse complement strand
GTCCGAGGTGAAGGGCTTGCCCAGCGCGTTGCGCCGGGAGACCCCGTCCTCGGCCTTGACGGCGGTGCCCACCGCGATGAACTCGGCGGCGTCCTTGCCCCACTCGTAGTAGTTGACGTCGAGGCGCACGCCGACCACCCCGTCCGCGCCGAGCTCGGCGGCCTCCTCCTCCATCCGGGTCATGGCGAGCTCGCGCGCGTTGTACATCGCCTCGGTGAGCTTGGTGAGCTCCTGGCTCTGGCTCCACTTACGGGTCTGGATCCCGGTGTGGTAGATCGACGAGCCCATCACGAAGCCGACCGGATGGAAGCCGATCTCTTTTATCAAGAGGAACTCGTTCACCGAGAGGTCCGAGGTGAACAGCCCCTTCTCCAGCTCTTCGAGGCGGTGCCCGGTCGCTTCGGGCAGGTCGTTGGGTGCGTCGCTCACGAGGGTCCTCCGATGACGATGTTCTCCAGGGCTCGGCGCGTGCTCTCGCTGTGGGCGGCCTCGTCATTGAGGGCGCCGAGCAGCCGGACGAGCCAGGCGTCGGTGTCGAGGGTCTCGGTGCGGATGCGGATCCCGCCCGAGGTGTGCGCGACGCCACAGCGCAGCGTCGACCCCTCGACGACCGCGTCGAAGGCGTCGGCGCCGAGGGTGATGTGCAGCGCGGTGATCTCCTCGGAGCGGCGCAGGCGCCCCCCCGCGCGCTCGGTGCGCAGCCGCTCGCCGAGCGTGTCGCCCAACTGGGCGCACAGCGCCTTCACGAGGGCGTGGACGTCGGGGGCGTTCGAGCGCAGCGTCGCGGCGGCCAGGGCGAGGTCGTACGATTCGTCCGGGCCGGCCATCATCGGCCACCTTACCGTCGGCCCCCGCGCCGGGGACCCCGCCCGTCGCCGCGTCGCGAGGGCGACGGGCGGGGCTCGCCCTCGAGACGCGTCCGGACGGCCCGGGTCATCCCGGCCACCACCCGGTCGAAGGAGTGCTCGACCATGGCGAGCAGCTCGTCGTCGGGCACGGAGCCGTCGAGTCGCACTGAGTTCCAGTGGGCCTTGTTGAGGTGGTAGCCCGCCGTCACGGCCGGGTACTCGGCGCGCAGCGCGAGGGCGCGTCCGGGTTCGCACTTGAGAGAGATCGTCGGCGCCCCGGGGTCGCCCGCGAGGAGGGCGAACATCCGGCCCGCGACCTTGTAGACGTCGACCCCGGGGCCGAAGGGGTTCTCCTGGGTCGTCTCGGGAAAGCCGAGGAGGAAGGCGGCGAGGCGTTGCTCGTCGAGCGGACCTCGCGTCACGACGGGGCGTCGCGCCTCGGGGCGGCGAGGATCGCCTCGACGAGGGTGGCGACGCGCGAGAGCATGGGGCAGTGGCCGCTCTCGAGGACGATCGTCTCGTCACAGCGCGACGCCAGGAGCTCTTGGAGGAGGGGGTCGACCGCCGCGTCGAGGGTGCAGACCACGTAGGTCGAGGGCACCTCGACCGCCGGGGCGGTGCGCGGACTGCGCAAGCTCGCGAGGGTCTGGGTGGAGAGGTTGGCGAGGGCCCACTCGGCGACCGCGTCGTCGCAGTCGGCGTAGAGGGCCTCGCGCGCGAGGGCGGGATCGAGCGAGAGGATGCCGTCCTCGTGGCGGGTCGCCTCGTCGAGCCGGGTGCGCGCCGGGACCCGGCGCACGCACTCGTAGGCGCTCTCCCCGGGCTCGGGCAGGAGGGCCGCGACGTAGACGAGGCCCACCAGGTCCGCGAGGTCGGGCGCGGCCTCGGCGATGACGGCCCCGGCGTAGCTGTGCCCGACGAGGACGACCGGGCCGAGGTCGCTCGCCGAGGCCACGACCTCGGCCGCGTCGTCGCGCAGGTAGGTCTCGGGGTGGGCCCCGGTCGTCGCGCTCGGCAGGTCGATCGCGGCCCAGGCGACGCCCCGGCGCTCGAGCTCTTCACCGACGAGCCGCCAGCACCACGCGCCGTGGTACGCGCCGGGCACGAGGACGTAGGTCGCGTCGGGCATGGTCCTCCTCGTCGCGGCGACGGTGGGCGGCTACTTAGACTGTTCCAATGAACAGGCCCTTCGACGTTACCGCCGTCGAGACCAAGTGGCAGGCCCGGTGGCTCGACGAGGGGACCTACGAGGTCGACAACGACGACCCCCGCGAGCGCTACTACGCCTTGTGCATGTACCCCTACCCCTCGGGGGCCGCCCACCAGGGCCACATCCGCAACTACACCTTCGGCGACGTCCTGGTCCGCTACCAGACGATGTTGGGCAAGGCGGTCCTGTCGCCCTTCGGCTTCGACTCCTTCGGCCTGCCGGCCGAGAACGCCGCGATCAAAGACGGCAGCCACCCCCGGGTCTTCACCGAGGCGCGCATCGCTGAGCTGAAGAGTTCGGTCGTGCGCATGGGCGCCGTCTACGACTGGCGCCGCGAGGTGCGTAGCCACGACCCCGAGTACATGCGCTGGAGCCAGGCCATCTTCCTCGCGCTCTTCGAGGCCGGCCTCGCCTACCGGGCCGACGGCCCGGTCAACTGGTGCCCCGGGTGCCTGACGGTGCTGGCGAACGAGCAGGTCCTCGCCGACGGCACCTGCGAGCGCTCGGGTGACGTCGTCGTGCGTCGCCTGCTCGAGCAGTGGTACTTCAAGATCACCGATTACGCCGAGGAGCTCCTCGACGATCTCGAGGGTCTCGGCTGGCCCGAGCGGGTGAAGACCATGCAGCGCAACTGGATCGGGCGCAGCGAGGGCGTCGAGTTCGACCTGCCGGTCGTGGGGCATGAGGGCCTCGCGATCCGGGTCTTCACGACCCGGCCCGACACGGGCTTCGGGGTCACCTACGCCGTCCTCGCCCCCGAGCACCCCCTCGTCGAGGAGCTCACCTCGGGGGCCCAGCGCGCGGCCGTCGCCGAGGTCGTCGAGCGGGCGGCGGTGACCAACGAAATCGAGCGCACCTCCTCCTCCGACGAGGGCGTCGGGCTCGCCAAGCGCGGCGCCTTCACCGGGAGCCACGTCGTCAACCCCTTCACCGGCGCGGCCGTGCCCCTCTACGTCGCGGACTACGTGCTCGTCAACTACGGCACCGGGGCGATCATGGCCGTGCCCGGGGAGGACCAGCGCGACTTCGACTTCGCCCGGGTCCACGACCTGCCGGTGGTGCGCACGGTCGCCCCGCCCGAGGGCTTCGGGGAGGGTCCCTACACCGGGGACGGCCCGCACGTCAACTCGGGGTTCCTCGACGGCCTCGACACGGCGGCGGCGAAGGAGCGCGCCGCCGACTTCCTCGAGCGCGAGGCGAACGGAGTGCGCACCGTGAAGTACCGCCTGCGCGACTGGCTGGTCTCGCGCCAGCGTTTCTGGGGCTGCCCGATCCCGATCGTCTACTGCGAGCGCGACGGCGTCGTCCCGGTGCCGCTCGACCAGCTGCCCGTCCTCGCCCCCGACGACGTCGTGATGGACCGCTCCGGCCAGAGCCCCCTGGCGACCCACCCCGGGTTCCTGCACACGACGTGTCCCGTCTGCGGGCGCCCGGCGCGGCGCGAGACCGACACGATGGACACCTTCACCGACTCCTCGTGGTACTTCTTGCGCTTCGCCGACCCCTTCACCCCCGAGCGGGCCTTCGACCCGGCGGCCGTGGCGAAGTGGATGCCGGTCGACTTTTACATCGGGGGGATCGAGCACGCGATCTTGCACCTCATGTACGCGCGCTTCTACACCAAGGCCCTGATCGACCTGGGCTGGGCCGAAGGCGTCGCGCGCGAGCCCTTCCAGCGCCTGTTCACCCAGGGGATGATCCGCCTGGGCGGGACCAAGATGTCCAAGTCCAAGGGCAACCTCGTCACCCCCGAGCCCTACTTCCCGACCGTGGGCGCGGACGGGCTGCGCCTCTTCCACCTCTTCGTCGGTCCGCCGGCCGACGACTTCGACTGGGACGCCCAGACCGAGGAGGTCATCGAGGGCTGCGCCCGCTTCCTCGACCGAGTCTGGCGGCTGTGGCACTACGAGGACGTCACCTTCCACGACGGCGTCGACGAGGTCGACCGCGAACTGCGCCGGCTCGTGCACCGCACCATCGACCGGGTCACCCGAGACTTCGAGCGGTGGAGCTACAACACCGCCGTGGCGGCCCTCATGGAGCTCTACAACGCCCTGTCGCGCCGGGGGCGCTCCGCCGAGGGGATCGACCGGGCCACCCTGGACGAGGGGCTCGAGGCGATGGTCCTGCTGCTCGCGCCGATCGCGCCCCACGTCACGGCCGAGCTGTGGGAGGAGCGTCACCCCGAGCGCGCGAGCGTGCACGCCCAGCGCTGGCCGGTCGCCGACCCGGCGCTGCTCGTCGAGCCGACCGTGACCATGGTCGTCCAGGTGAACGGCAAGGTCCGCGCCCGACTGGAGGTGGCTCCGACGATCGACGAGACCGAGGCGATCGCCGCGGCGCTGGGCGCCCCGAGCGTCGCGGCGTTGCTCGAGGGTCGCGAGCCGACCCGGGTGGTCGCCCGGGCGCCCCGGCTCGTCAACGTCATCCCCTGATGGGCGCGGGCGGCAAGCGCGCCCCCCTCGAGGTCGTCGTCGAGCCGCCGCGCTTCGACCGGCCCGAGGTGGAGATCCGCGCGTCCGCGCGGCGCACCAAGACCGGCACGGCCCACTGGGCGGGCAGCCGGATCGTCGTGCAGATCCCCGCGCGGATCCGCGGGCGCGAGCGGCGCGCCTTCGTCGACGCGCTGGTCGAGCGGCTCATGACCCAGCGGCCCCAGAACGCCGCGGGCGACGCGGCCCTCGAGGAGCGCTGCCGGGTGCTCGCCGACCTCTACAACGACGGCGTGCGCGCGAGCGCGGTGCGCTGGGTGGCCAACCAGCGCAGCCGGTGGGCCTCGTGCTCGCCCGACACCCGCGAGATCCGGGTCTCGTCACGGCTGCGCCAGTGCCCCGAGTGGGTGATCGACGCCGTCTTGGTCCACGAGCTCGCCCACCTCCAGGTGGTCGAGCACTCGCCCGACTTCTACGCGATCGCCGAGCGCCACCCCCGCCAGGCCGACAGTGCCTTCTACCTCGAGGGCTACGCCCTCGGGCTGGGGCTGCGCGTGGAAGAGGGCGACGTCCTCTAGCCCTGCTCGCCGCGCAGGAACCGCTCGAGCTCGGCCGCGAGCTCCTCGCCGCTCGGCAACTCCTCGCCGAGGGAGGTCCCCTCGGTCTGGTCGGCCGCGGCCTCGAGGCGCTCGACCATCGTGGCGTGCTCGGGGTTGTTCGCGATGAGCTCGTCCACCCGACGGCGCGCGTCCTCGCCCAGGGCCCGCAGGGCCGAGCTGTCGAAGCTGAGTCCGCTCACCTTGGCCAGCGCGTCGATCAGGGCCGCCGAGGCCTGGGGGTAGGGGAGGGTCGAGACGTAGTGGGGCACCCGGGCCCAGAGCGTGACCACCTCGATGTCGGCCTCGGCGAAGGCGAGCTCCAGGGCCGCTCCGATGCCGGCCGGCACCTCGATCTCGCCCTCAACGGTGCCGACCGAGGCGAGCAGGGCCGCGCTCGGCGCGGGGGCGGTGCCGATCACCTTGACCGGTCGGGTGTGAGGGGCCGGGGCCGGGAAGGCGCCGAGCCCCACCACGAGCCGGCAGTCGAAGCGCCCGGCCACGTCCACCACGGTGTCGACGAAGTCGCTCCAGTGGAAGTCGGGCTCGGGCCCGACGAGGAAGAGCACGTCGGCGCCGTCCCGGTCGGTGCCGTAGCGCAGGTGGATCTCGGGCCAGGTCAGCTGGGTCGTGACCCCGTCGACGATCCGCACGACCGGCCGGCGGGCCCGCTGGTCGATGAAGTGCTCGGTGTCGAAGGTGGCGATGACCTCGGTCGGCACCGACTCGAGCAGGGTGGCGCTCGCCGTGGCGGCGGCCGCCCCGGCGTCGATCCAGCCGTCGAGGCCCACGACGAGCACGGGCTGGTCGAGGTCGGGATCGGCGAGGAAGATCACCCGGTCGTAGATCTCGTCGTCCATCATCTCTCCAGGGTCGCTAGCGCCAGGTCGGCGAGGAGGGCCACGTGGGCGGGGAAGCCCTCCACGCTGCCGGCGTCGCCCGCGGTCGCGCCCGCGCGGTAGCGGGCGAAGACCCCCTGGAGGATGCAGGCCAGCCTCCAGTAGGCGAACGCCTGATAGTAGGCGACGCGGCCGAGGTCGAGGTCGCTGTGGCTCGCGTAGGCCGCGGTCACCTCGTCGCGGGTCATGAACCCGGGGGCCGTCGTCGGGGCCACCCCGAGCAGGGCGGCCGCGGGGTCGCCCGGCTCGGCCCAGTAGCACAGCAGCGTCCCGAGGTCGGCGAGGGGATCGCCCAGGGTGCCGATCTCCCAGTCGAGGATCGCCCGCACGGTGCCGTCGGGGGCGAGCACCGTGTTGTCGAGCCGGTAGTCGCCGTGCACGATCGAGACCCGTTGGGCCGGCGGCACGTCGGTCCCCAGGCGGTCGGCGACCTCGAGCACGCGGTTCTCGACGTCGGCCTCGGGGACGCGGGTCTGCTCGAACTGGGTGCGCCAGCGCCGCAGCTGGCGCTCGACGTAGCCGTCGTGGCGGGCGAGGTCGGACAGGCCGGCCGCCTCGGGGGTCACCTCGTGCAGTTCGGCGAGGGTCGCCGCCAGGTGCCCCCCGACGGCGTGGCGGCCGGGCTCGTCGAAGGCCGCCGTGGCCCCCGCTCGGTCGCGCAGGATGACCCCCTCGACGAACTCCATGACGTAAAAGGGCGCGCCGGTGACGGTCGTGTCCTCACAGAGCGCGAGCGGTCGGGCGACCGGGACCCCGAGGGGGGATAGCCCCGCGAGGATCCGAAATTCGCGCGCCACGTCGTGGGCGGTCGGCAGGACGTGGCTCGCCGGCGGACGGCGCAGGGCCACCGCGCGGCCCGTGGCGTCCTCGACCCGGTAGGTGAGGTTCGAGCGTCCGCCGGTGATGAGGGTCGCGGCGATCGGGGCGCGCAGCCCGATCGTGTCCTCGAGCCACCGGGCGACGCGGCCCTCGTCGAGACCCGTCGGACCCCCCATGGTCGGAGGCTAACAGCGCCGCCGGACCCCCTCGCCGCGCGGCCCTCCCGTTAGGCTGCCTCGCGTGAAGGACGTGACCGACGCCACTTTCGCGACCGACGTCATCGAGCGCTCCAACAGCGTGCCGGTCGTGGTCGACCTCTGGGCCGCCTGGTGCGGACCGTGTCGGGTCCTCGGGCCGATCCTCGAGAAGGTGGTCGCCGAGACCGACGGGGCGGTCGAGCTCGCCAAGGTCGACGTCGACGCCAACCCCATGGTCGCCCAGGCCTTCCAGGTCCAGTCGATCCCGGCGGTCTTCGCGCTGCGCGACGGACGGGTCGTCGACACCTTCGTGGGCGCCCTGCCCGAGGCGGCCGTGCGCGAGTTCGTGGGCGGACTCGCCCCCGGAGCGACCGCGACCGAGCGGCTCGTCGAACAAGGCGACGAGGCGAGCCTGCGCGAGGCGCTCACCCTCGACCCGGCGAACCAGGCGGCGGCCGTCGCCCTCGGGGACCTGCTGCGCCGGAGCGACCGGCTCGAAGAGGCCGAGGGCGTGCTCGAGCCCTTCGCCCACACGCTCGAGGCGAGGACGGTGCTCGCGCGCCTGCGCCTGCAGCGCCAGGGGGTCAGCCTCGAGGGCGACCTCGACTTGCTGCTCGAGCACCTGCTCGAACAGGCGGGCTCGAGCGAGGAGGCGAGGGCCCAGCTCCTCGAGGTCCTCGACGCGCTCGGGCCGCAGGACCCGCGCTTCGTGGCCTTCCGGCGCCGCCTCGCGAGTCGCCTGTACTAGTGCGTCACCACGTCGTCGAGGGCCCCCTCCCCTTCGCCCTGGGCTCGCGCACCTACGACCTCGCGACGCGCGCGCTGGTGATGGGGATCTTGAATCGCACGCGCGACTCGTTCTACCCCCCGGCCGCCACCTACGAGCTCGACGACTTCCTCGCCCGGGCCGAGGTCCTCGTCGAGGCCGGCGCCGACCTCCTCGACGTCGGCGGGGTGAAGGCCGGCCCCGGCGAGGAGGTCACCGAGGCCGAGGAACTCGAGCGCGTCGTGCCGGCGATCGAGGCGCTCGTCGCGCGCTTCGACCTCCCGGTCTCGGTCGATACCTGGCGCTCCGGGGTCGCCGGGGCGGCCTTTTCGGCCGGGGCCCGGCTCGGCAACGACATCAGCGGGTTCGCCGACCCGCGCTACCTCGAGGTGGCGGCGTCGGCCGGGGCCTCGGTGGTGGCGACCCACATCCGGCTCGCCCCGCGCGTGCCCGACCCCGACCCCCACTACGACGACGTGACCGCGAGCGTGGCGGACTTCCTCGTCGAGCGGCGCGCGCGGGCCCTCGCGGCGGGCATCGCCCCCGAGCGGATCGTCCTCGACGCGGGCCTCGACCTCGGCAAGACGACCGCCCACTCGCTCACCCTCTTGCGCGACTCGCCGACCCTCGCCGCGCTCGGCTCGCCCCTGTTGCTCTCGGCGTCGAACAAGACCTTCCTCGGGGACCTCTTCGGCCTCCCGGTGACCGGGCGGCGCGAGGCTTCGATGGCGGCGGTCGCCCTCGGGGTGCTCGGGGGGTGTCGTATCCTGCGGGTCCATGACGTCGAGGGGACGGTGCGGGTGCGCGACACGCTCGCGGCCCTAGAGGGGACCGCCCGGTGACCTCGAGCGTCTGCGTGGTGGGCACCGACGCCACGATGGTCTACGACGCGCTGCACCGGGTCATCGAGGGGGCCCTCGGCGGGCTCGACGCGGCCGTCGCCCTCGAGGACTTCACGGTGCGCGACGCGGCCGGGTCATCGGGCGAGTCGGTGGTGCCCGCGGTGGTCGAGGCCCTCTACACCCCAGCCCTGCTCGTCGAGCACCGCGTGGTGGTGGTGCGCGACGCCCAGGCGCTGGGGGCCGGCGAGGCGGCGCCGCTGCTCGAGTGGATGGCGTCACCCACGCCGGCGACGGTGCTCGTCGTCGCGGTCGTCGGGGCCAAGTCGAACCGGCTCGTCAAG
>JAKCEK010000076.1 GCA_021838005.1 Actinomycetes bacterium | reverse complement strand
GCCGAGCAGGACGAGGGTCCACTCCGTGGGCAGGGTGAGGTTGCCCAGGTGCCAGGGCGCGCCGTGGCTGACGTCGATCGGGGTGAAGGTGAGCGTCGAGTGCGGCGCCGAGCCCGTGCCCACACCCATCCCGAACACCGTGAAGAGGCCCACCACGACCACGAACCAGCCGATCGCCTGGGTCCGTCCCAGGGGTGGGCGCACCGTGACGTCGGCGGCGACGGTCGTCACGATCCCCACCCCGCGGTGGCGACCTTGATCGACTCGGCGCGCAGGGTGCGCAGCCGGAATATCTCCTTCACGAGGACCGGCGTCGCCACGAAGATGACGATGGCCGACTGGATCACGGTCGCCAGGTCGTAGGGGATGCCGGTGTTGGCCTGCATGTTCGAGCCGCCGACCTCGAGGGCCGCGAACAGCAGGGAGCCCCAGACGATGCCGATCGGGCGGTTGCGTCCCAGCAGCGAGACCGTGATCGCCGTGAAGCCGATGCCCGCGCTGCCCTGGAGGAAGTTCTGGTCGATGTAGTGGGTGGTTCCCGCGACCCAGGTCACCCCGGCCAGGCCGGCGAGGCCGCCGGAGATGAGGAACGACGTGACCAGGGTCCGCCGCGCGTTGATCCCCGAGGCCCGCGCGGCGTGGGGGTTGGCCCCGGTGACCCGGAACTCGAAGCCGATCGAGGAGCGGTCGAGCAGCCAGATCGCGAAGACGGTGACCGCGAGGGCGACCACGATCCCGTAGTTCACCCGCAGGCCCGAGGCGGTGCCGAAGAGCGGCGCGAGCTGGGTCCCGCCGGGCATCGTGCGCGAGATGGCGTTGGTCTGGTTCGGCAGCTGCAGCGGCGTCGAGAGCAGGCAGAAGAGCATGAAGTAGGACGCCACGTAGTTGAACATGAGGGTCACGATCACCTCGTGGGCCCCCGTATAGGCCTTGAGCAGCCCGGGGATGGCCCCGCCGACGACGCCCCCGGCGATCCCGGCCAGGAGCGTCAGGGGGAGGTGCAGGACCATCGGGAGGTGGACCAGTGTCGCCACGGCCACACCGGCGACGCCGCCCAAGATCGCCTGGCCGTTCGCCCCGATGTTGAACAGACCCGTCTGGAAGGTGATGCCGACCGCGATGCTGGCGATCACGAGGGGGATCGCGTAGGTGAGGGTCTCCGAGAGCGGCGTGAGCGAGGCCGTCCAGCCCCGTCCGGTCGTGACCGAGTGCCAGAACTGGGGCGGGTCGACGATCGAGCCGGTGACGATCGATCGGTAGGCGGCCCCGACGTTGTCGAAGGTCACCTTGAGGGCGTGACCGGGCGCGCCCCAGGAGTGGAAAGCGCCCCGCCAGGCGTTGAGGATCTCGGGGGTGGTGGCGATGATGATCACGGCCCCGACCACGAGGCCGAGTACGAGGGCGAGCAGCGCGATGGTGACCGGGCTCGCACTGCGGTAGCGGTCCCAGAGGCCGCGCACGCGCGCCATCACCGGCTCTCCGCGGGGGTCGAGCCGGTCATGAGGAGCCCGACGTCCTCGCGCGAGGTCGAGGGGTCCACGACGCCGGTGATGCGCCCCTGGAACATCACGGCGACGCGGTCGCCGAGCGCCATGACCTCGTCGAGCTCGGACGAGACGATGAGGACGGCGTGGCCCTCGTCGCGCACGCGCACGATCTCGCGGTGCACGTACTCGATGGAGCCCACGTCCAGCCCGCGGGTGGGCTGCGAGGCGACCAGGGCCTCGAGGGGTCGGGAGAGCTCGCGCGCGACGATGACCTTCTGCTGGTTGCCACCCGAGAGAGAGCTCAGCGGCGCCTCCACCGAGGAGGTGCGCACGTCGAAGGACTCGACGAGGGTCTCGGCGTGGTCGCGCACCGCACGCAGGTTGCGCGTCCCGTGTCGGGCGAAGGGCGCCCGCCGTGGGGTGTTAAGGACCATGTTGTCGGCGACCGACATCGACAGCACGACGCCGTCGTGCTGTCGGTCCTCGGGGATGTGGCCGAGGCCGGCGTCGAGGATCTCGCGCGGCGGGCGGTTCGTGATGTCCCGACCGGCCAGGAGCACCGACCCCGACTCGACGTGTCGCAGCCCCGTGACGGCCTCGACGAACTCGGTCTGGCCGTTGCCCTGGACGCCGGCGAGCGCCACGATCTCCCCGGCGCGCACCTCGAGCGAGACGCCGTTGACGACCGCGAGACCGCGGTCGTCGCGCACGACCAGGTCGCGCACCTCGAGGACGGGCTCGGCGGGGACCGCCACGGTCTTCTCGACGACGAGCGACACCTCCCGGCCCACCATCATCGCGGCCAGCTCGCTCTCCGAGGCGGTGGGCGGGACCGATCCGATGACCTTCCCGGCGCGGATGACCGTGACGACGTCGGAGACCTGGCGAACCTCCTTGAGCTTGTGGGAGATGAAGAGGATGGACTTGCCCGAGGCCGCCAGCGAGCGCATGATCGCCATGAGGGCGTCAGCCTCTTGGGGGGTGAGGACCGCGGTGGGCTCGTCCAAGATCAGCAGTCGCGCGTCGTGGCCCAGGGCCTTGATGATCTCGACGCGCTGCTGGAGTCCGATGGGGAGACTCTCGACGGTCGCGTCCGGATCGACCTCCAGCCCGAACTCCCGGGACACCGAGCGGATGTCCTCACGGGCCCGCGCGTAGTCCAGACGGTCCAGCGACCGCGTCGGCTCGAAGCCCAGCACGACGTTCTCAGCCACCGAGAACACCGGCACCAGCATGAAGTGCTGGTGGACCATGCCGATGCCCCGACGCACCGCGTCACCGGAGTTCGCTAGGCGAACCGGTTCTCCGTCGATGAGGATCTCGCCCTCGTCGGCCTGGAGCAGGCCGAAGAGGACGTTCATCAGCGTCGACTTGCCCGCGCCGTTCTCCCCGAGGAGGCAGTGAATCTGCCCGGGCTCAACGACCAGGTCGATGTGGTCGTTCGCGGTGAGCGAACCGAACTTCTTAGTGATGCCTCGAAGTTCGAGACGCATGGAAGGTCATAGTACTCACGACGAGGGCCCGGGCCAGTAGCCCGGGCCCTCGTCGTGAGACGGAGATCAGCCGACGGGGTACTTGGTCGGGTCGACGGAGATCGTGCCGGACTCGATGCCCTTGGTCAGCTGCTGGACGGTGGCCTTGAGCGACGCGGGGACCGTCGGGGAGTCGAAGTAGAACTGGACGCCCCCGTTGGCCAGGGTGCCGACGTAGCTGCCCGGCTTGAACGTGCCCTTGGCCGCGGCCAGGACCGCGTTCTCCACCGACGTCGTGACTCCCTTGGTCACCGAGCCGATGAAGTAGGAGCAGTCCGCCTTCTCGGCGAAGCAGCCGTCGGAGTCGACCCACATGATCGAGTGCTTCTTGCCCGCCTGCTGGGCGGCGGCCACCGAGCCGAGGCCCACGCCACCGGCCACCGGGAAGACGATGTCCGCGCCGTCGGCGAAGAAGCCCGAGGTGATGGTCTTGCCGGCCGTCTGGTCCGTGAAGTTGCCCACGAAGGTGCCCTTGCCGTTGTACTGGCCCTTCGCGCGGTTGCCCTTCGACGGGGTCCAGCCCAGGACCTTCACGTGCTTGTGCATGTGCTGGTCGTAGTAGCGAACGCCCGCGACGAATCCGTCCATGTAGATGGTCACCGGTGGGATGTCGGCCCCGCCGTACGTGGCGACGACGCCCGTCTTGCTCATGGCCGCGGCCACGTAGCCCCCGAGGAACGCGTCCTGGTTGGTGTCGTAGGTCAGGGCGAGCAGGCCCTTGGACTTGGGGGCGTTCGGGACGTCGTCGACGATGGCGAACTTCTGGTTCGGGTGGGCGTTCGCCGCGGTCGCCGTCGCGCCGTCCATCAAGAACCCGACGGTCACGATGATGCCGCAGCCCTGGGAGATGAACTTGTTGATGTTGGGCGTGTACGACGCCGACGAGGTCGACGAGAGGTACGACGCCGTGATGTTCTTGTCCTGCTTGGTCGCGTTCTGCAGACCGGCCCACGCCGAGGCGTTGAACGAGTGGTCGTTGATGCCACCGGTGTCGGTCACGACGCAGGCCTTGAACTTGCCGGCGGCCGAGGCGACCGACACGGTCGTGGCGACCCCGATCGTCACCGTCCCGAGGACGAGAGCTCCGGCTCCGAGCAGTGCGCCGAGCCGATTAATCCTCCGCATGTGTGTCTCCCCATGTCTGACGCGCGGTCATCGCCGTGAAGACCGCTGAACGACTCGCGCCCCCGACCGGGCGACGAGCGGGCGGATATGCCTATCCGTCGTGGTGACACTAGCCCGCTTGCCCCAGGCGGTGCGGCCGGGGCTCGTGGTGGTGGCGTCCCACGTGGCGGGGCAGGGCGAGGCCGACGGCGAAGGCGGCCAGGGTGAGGACCGCCGAGACCTGGAAGACGCGGTCGTAGCCGGCGACCAGGGCGGCGCCGCGCGTCACGAGGCCCGTGCGCACGAGCGCGGCCGTCCGATCGGCCGCCACCGTGCCGAGGGCCGCCAGGGCGATTGATCCGCCGACCTGGCGCGCGGTGTTGAGGACCCCCGACGCGAGACCCGCGTCGGCCCGGTCCACCCCGGCGGTCGCGGCGGTCGCGAGGGGCGAGAAGAGGACACCCATGGCGAAGGCGCAGCAGAACGACGGGGGGGCCACGTCGGTCCAGTAGCCGCTGGTGGTGTGGATGAACGACAGCCAGTAGAAGCCGGTGGTGGCCAGCAGACTGCCCACGATGAGCAGCGGGCGGACCCCTGTCTTCGCGATGAGCCGCGACGATATCTGGGCCCCGGCGATGATGCCCACGGCCATCGGCATGAAGGCGAAGCCGGCCCGCACCGGGCCGTAGCCCTCGGCGAACTGGAAGTAGAACGTGAGGAAGTACCACATCGAAAAGAACGCGCCGCCGACGAGCATCATCACCCCGTTGGCACTCGAGAGTGGTCGAGATCGGAAGATCCGGAACGGCATCAGGGGGTGCGAGGCCACCCGCGCCTCCCAGAAGACGAAGGCGCTGAGCACGAGGAGCCCGCCGAAGAGCCAGTCGAGGATCGCGCTCGATCCCCAGGGGTGGGTCGTGGTGTTGACCACGGCGTAGATCACCGCCGCGAGGCCCCCCGTCACGAGGACGGCGCCGGTCACGTCGAGCTTGGCGGTGGCGTCCTTGTTGCGCATCTCGCGCAGGTACATCGCGGCCGCGACGCCGGCCACTATCCCCAGGGGAACGTTGATGAAGAACACCCAACGCCACGAGGCGAGCCCCGTGAGGATCCCCCCGAGAAGGCCACCGACGGCGCCGCCGGCGCCCGCCACCGCGCTCCAGACCCCGATCGCTCGGGGGAGGCGCGGTCCGTGGAACGTCGTGACGATGATGGTGAGCGTCGCCGGCGACACGACGGCGCCCCCGAGGCCCTGGACGGCCCGCACGGCCACCATCTGGGTTCCGGAGGCGGCGAAACCGGCGCCGACGCTCGCCAGCGTGAACAGGGCGATGCCGGCCAGGTACACGTGGCGGCGGCCGAAGTAGTCGGCCGCGCGGCCACCGAGGAGCAAGAAGCCGGCGAAGGTGAGGACGTAGGCGTTTACGACCCACTGAGCGCTGGTGATCGTGAAGTGGAGGTCGTGGCTCATGCGGGGCAGCGCCACGTTGACGATCGACACGTCGAGCACCACCATGAACTGCGCGAGGCACGCGATCGAGAGGATCAGCCAGTCCGGGGCGTGGCGGATCCGAGCGAGGGTTGTGGTGGGCACCGCCCGAGTGTACGGGGCGCCCGTCGCTCGCCGACCCGCTCGGGACGGGCGCGACTTCGGACAGACTGGAGGGGTGCCCGCCCAGTTCATCTACACCATGCACGACCTGCGTCGGTTCCACCCGCCGGATCGCGAGGTCCTGCGTGGGATCAACCTCTCGTTCTACCCGGGGGCCAAGATCGGCGTCATCGGGTCGAACGGCTCGGGCAAGTCGTCGCTGCTACGCATCATGGCCGGCCTCGACGACGGCTTCTCCGGCGAGGCCCGCCTGACCCCCGGCTTTAGCGTCGGCTACCTGCCCCAGGAGCCCCAGCTCGACGACGCGAAGGACGTCGTGGGCAACGTGTCCGACGGGGTCGCCGAGCAACGCGACCTGCTCGCGCGATTCAACGACGTGTGCGCGGCCTTCGCCACCCCCGACGCCGACGTTGACGCCTTGCTGGAGGAGCAGGCCCTGCTCCAGACCCGCATCGACGCCCTCGGCGCGTGGGACCTCGAGCGAACCCTCGAGATCGCGATGGACGCGCTGCGCCTCCCTCCTCCCGACGCCGCCGTCGCGACGCTCTCGGGTGGCGAGCGCCGTCGAGTCGCACTGTGCCGGCTCCTGCTGGCCAAGCCCGACCTCTTGCTCCTCGACGAGCCGACCAACCACCTCGACGCCGAGTCGGTGGCGTGGCTCGAGCGCGCCCTCCAGGAGTACGCCGGGACCGTCGTGGCCGTCACCCACGACCGCTACTTCCTCGACAACGTCGCCGAGTGGATCCTCGAGCTCGACCGGGGTCGCGGCATCCCCTGGCACGGCAACTACTCGTCGTGGCTCGAGCAGAAGCGGGCCCGACTCGAGGCCGAGGAGCGGGTCGACCGGGCCCGCCAGGCCTCGCTGCAGCGCGAGCTCGAGTGGATCCGCCTCTCGCCCCGGGCCCGCCACTCCAAGGGTAAGGCTCGCGTCAACGCCTTCAACGAGTTAGTCGCCGAGTCCGAGTCGGCCGACCGGCTCCCCGACGCCCTCGAGATCTCGATCCCGCCGGGACCGCGCCTCGGCGACCTCGTGGTCAACGCGCACCAGGTCACCAAGGGCTACGGGGACCGTCTGCTCATAGAGAACCTGGACTTCCTCCTGCCGCCGGGGGGGATCGTCGGAGTCATCGGCGCCAACGGTGCGGGCAAGACGTCCCTCATCAAGATGATCGTCGGGCTCGAGGCTCCCGACGGCGGCTCCTTCGAGGTGGGTCCGACCGTCCGGTTCGCCTACGTCGATCAGTCGCGCGAGTCGCTCAACCCCGACCGGACGGTCTTCGACGAGGTCGCCGGAGGTGCGGAGAGGATCGTCGTGGGCTCGCGCGAGATCCACGCGCGCGCCTACGTGGCGAGCTTCGGGTTCAAGGGGTCGGACCAGCAGAAGAAGGTGGGAGAGATCTCCGGAGGGGAGCGCAACCGCGTCCAGTTGGCCAAGGTGCTGCGCAGCGGTGGGAACGTGCTGTTGCTCGACGAGCCCACGAACGACCTCGACGTCGACACGCTGCGCGCTCTCGAAGACGGCCTGCTGGCGTTCCCGGGCTGCGCCGTCGTGATCAGCCACGACCGGTGGTTCCTCGACCGGGTCGCGACCCACGTGCTCGCCTTCGAGGGCGGTGCCGTGGTGCGCTGGTTCGAGGGGAACTTCACGGACTACGAGGACGACCGCCACGCCCGCTTGGGCGCTGAGGCCGACCAGCCTCACCGGTTGCGCTACAAGCCCCTCACACGCTCTTAGCCGGGGCCTAAGGTGCCCGCGGATCGCGGCCGCGTTACTCGAGGGCCTGAGCCACGACGACCGTTGACCCTCCGGGGCTCCCCACGGCCGACGCCGACGACGAGAACCTCGCGGCCGTCGGCCCCCGGCGAGGCGCGATCGCTCGTCGACCCGGCACCCGCGAGCGCCGGCCTGGCCTACCCTGAAACCGTGATCGGCGCCGCCTCCGCCGCGCCGCGGGACTGAGGAGCGCGTGATGAGGAACCGTGAGGAGTGCGAGGCCCTCGACCGGGCCGACCCCCTGGCCGCGCTGCGCGGCGAGTTCCGGCTCAACGAGGGGGAGATCTACCTCGACGGGAACTCCCTCGGACCCGTCTGCGAGCCGGCCGCCGCTCGGGTCCGCGACGTCCTGGACCGGGAGTGGTCGACGGAGCTCGTGCGGGGATGGAACCAGGGGTGGATGGACCAGCCCCTACGACTCGGGGCGCGGCTCGCGCCCCTCATCGGGGCGCATCCCCACGAGGTGCTGGTCGCCGACACCCTCACCGTGCTGCTGGCCAAGCTCATCGGCGGGGCCCTCGAGCAGCGGCCCGATCGTCACGTCGTCCTCACCGACGTCGCCAACTTCCACAGCGACCTCTACATCGTGCGCGCGATGGCCGAGCGGGCGGGGCGCCCCGTGGAGGTGAGGGCGATCGACCGCGCGCGGCTCGCCGAGCACCTCGACGGCGACGTCGCCCTCGTCGTGCTCACCCACGTGGACTTTCGTACCGGGGAGATGCTCGACCTCGCCGGGGTGACCCGCGCCGTCCACGACGTCGGCGCCCTCATGCTGTGGGACTTCGCGCACTCGGCCGGCGCGGTGCCCCTCGACGTCGAGGGGGCCGACGTCGACTTCGCCGCGGGCTGCGGCTACAAGTACCTCAACGGCGGGCCGGGCGCGCCGGCCTTCTGCTACGTGCGCGGGCGCTGGCAGGGCGTGTTGGCCAACCCCTTCCCGGGGTGGCTCGGCCACGCTCGCCCCTTCGCCTTCGAGCCCGACTACGAGCCGGCGCCGGGCATGCGGGCCTTCGTGACGTCGTCGCCGTCGATCGTGGCCCTATCCGCCCTCGACGGCGCGCTCTCGGTCTTTGAGCGGACCACGATCGACGAGGTGCGCGCGAAGAGCCTCGCGCTCACGGACTTGTTCATCGAGTTGGTCGAGGGGCGCTTACCCGGAGTCTTCGAGGTCATCACACCACGCGAGCACGCGCGGCGAGGCTCGCAGGTGGCCCTGCGCCACCCCGACGCCTACGGGGTCGTCCAGGCGGTCGGCGGAGCCGGCGTCGTCGGTGACTTCCGTGCCCCTGACGTCGCGCGCTTCGGCTTCGCGCCGCTCTACTTGCGCTACGTCGACGTCTTCGACGCGGTCGATCGGCTCGTGCACGTCATCGAGAGCGGCGCCCACCGCGACGAGCGATTCGCCCTGCGGTCGGCCGTGACCTGACCTAGAGGGTGCCCGCCCCGGGGGAGGGTTCCAGGCCCCG
>JAKCEK010000075.1 GCA_021838005.1 Actinomycetes bacterium | reverse complement strand
GGAAGACGTAGGCCCCCGCGACGAATTCACTGCGCGGACTGCGCCGAAGCATCAGGACCTCGTAGAGGCCTCCCGCGTCGCGCAGCGGCAGGACCGTCGAGGCCGGGCGCACTACCGGAAGGTCCATAAGAATCAACTTACCGACGGATCCGCGCTTTGGGGGCCCGCGCACGGGTCCACTAACCTTAAGGCCCAAGTCGCAAAGGAGCACCGTGGCCACGAATCAGGCGAACAAGAAGCCCGCGCCTCGCCGCCCCGGCCCTCGCCCGGGCTCTGCGGGGCGCGCGCGCGCCGGCCGGCCGGCCGGCCTCTTCACGTGGATCGCCGTCGGACTGGTCGTGATGGTGGTCGCCACCCTGGTGATCATCAAGGTGACCAGCGGCGGGTCATCGGGCTCGGGCGCCCAGGCCTTCGAGCCGGCCAACCCGGCGGTCGTGAGCCAGCTCACGTCGGTCCCCGGCTCGGTCTTCAACACGGTCGGGGTGACCTCCTCGGCGTTCGGGGTCGCACCACCCCAGGTGATGAAGAAGCTGCCCTTGCTCTCGGTGACCCAGAACGGCAAGAGGGTGCCCGAGATCCTCTACGTGGGCGCCGAGTACTGCCCGTACTGCGCGGCCGAGCGGTGGGCGACGATCATCGCGCTCAGCCGGTTCGGCACCTGGTCGGGCCTGGGCGACATGGCGAGTTACTCCGGTGACGTCTATCCCAACACGCCGACGTTCACCTTCGTGCGAGCCCACTACCACTCCAAGTACGTCGCCTTCCGCAGCGTCGAGATGTACACCAACTACCTCAACGCCGCCAAGACCTACTACCAGCCCCTCCAGAAGTTGACCTCGGCACAGAACGCGAACTTCAAGACGTACGACAACTGCAAGTACATCACCGGACTCACCTGTCAGAACAACGAGTCGTTCCCCTTCGTCAACTTCGCCAACCAGGTGATGATCGTGGGCTCGAGTTACATCCCCGCCGCCCTCGACGGCAACTCACGCGACCAGATCGCGGCCGGCCTCTCCAACGCCTCGGATCAAATCACCGAGGCGATCATTGCCACGGCCAACTACCAGACCGCGTCGATCTGCTCGATCGACGGCGGCCAGCCCACGAGCGTCTGCACCAGCGCGGGGGTGAAGGCGGCCGCGAAGAAGATGGGCCTTAAGTGACCGATTCGGACCTGCGCGTCCCGCGCTGGGCCGAGTACACGACCTTCGCCCTCAGCCTGGTGGGGCTGGGCCTGTCGATCTACCTCTCCTACACCCACCTGCACCCCGGCGCGCTGGTGTGCTCGTCGAGCGGCGTGATCAACTGCGCGAAGGTCACGACGTCGGCGGAATCCCACGTGCTGGGGATCCCCGTCGCCTACCTGGGCGTCGCGAACTACGTCGTCATGACGGCGATCAACTCACCCCTGGCGTGGCGCTCGCCCTGGCGCTGGCTCCACGTCGCGCGCTTCGTGCTCGTCGTGCTCGCGATGGGCTTCGTGCTCTGGTTGGTCTACGCCGAGGTCATCCTCATCGGCAACATCTGCGAGTACTGCACCCTGGTGCACCTCACGACCTTCGCGCTGCTCCTCGTGCTGACCCGGGTCAGCCCGTACCAGCTCGGCTGGGCCTCACGCGCGCGTTAGCGCCCGGCGCTCCACCTCGTTGAGCCCGCCCCAGATCCCGTAGGACTCGTGGCGCTCGAGGGCCGCCTGGAGGCACTCCTCGCGCACCGCGCAGCCCGCGCAGATCCGCTTGGCCAGCGCCTCGCGGTCGACCCGGTCCTCCTTGCGCTCAGACGGGTCGGCCGGGTAGAAGAGAGCGGCCTCGGCGCCCCGGCAGGCGGCCTCCCTGGCCCAGACAATGGTCGACACCGTTCCCCCTCCCCCGAGACGACACTAACGACACCCCGACGCCCAGGCAAGGGGTCGGGGTCACTTCCACAGAGGGCCTCCGAGCGCTCAATTACAGTGGGGCCGTGGCGACCATCCTGGTGGTGAGCGACGTCGAGGCCCTGCGCCGAGAGGTCGGGGCGGCCCTGGCCGGACCGGACCTCGAGGTCGTCGAGGCGGCTTCGGGCCCCGAGGCCGTCGAACTGGTGCGAGAGGGCGACGTCGACCTCGTGGTGACCGACATGCAGGTCGGGAACATGGGCGGGATTGCCATCACCCACGAGCTTCGCAACCTCGAGTCCTACGGGGCGATCGACTCGGTGCCGGTGCTCGTGCTCGTGGACCGGCGTCCCGACGTCTTTCTCGCGCGCCGCGCCACCGCCGACGGCTTTGTCGTCAAGCCCCTCGACCCGCTGGTGCTGCGTCGGGCCGCTCGTGCCCTCCTCGCGGGCGAGGCCTTCGAGGACGACGCGTGGCGGCCGGCGACGGTGCGGGCGGGTTCAGCGCTGGATGAGTAGCGACGACCCCCCGTCGGGCATCGCCCGGCTCCGGCGGCGCTTCAGTACCCGGGAGCACCACGGGTCCGTCACCCCCGAGGCCGCCGCCATCCACGCTCGCGTCGACCAGTTGAGCGAGCTCGAGCTGCGTGACGTCATGACCCCCCGGGTCGACGTCGCCTACCTGACTTTCCCCGTGACCCCCGAGGCGGTGGCCGACGCCGTGCGCGACACCGGGCACTCGTGCTTCCCGGTCGTGAGCGACGACGAGCTCGACGACGTCATCGGCATCCTCTACGTCAACGACCTCTTCCGCTCCTCGACCCTCAAGCGGGCCCCCGGCGTCGCCTTGCCCGACGCCGACGAGATCTCCCGCAAGATCCGCCGCCCCCTCATGCTGCCCGAGACCCGCGATCTTCTCGAGAGCCTTCACGAGATGCGCGCCCAGCGGCGCACCTTCGCCCTGGTGCTCGACGAACACGGCGGGGTCGCCGGGGTCGTCTCGATCCGCGACATCCTGGAGCAGTTGGTGGGCGACCTCAACGACGAGTTCGACGAGGGCGAAGAACCCACCATCGTGCGCATCCGCGAGGGACGGTGGCTCGTCGACGGCCAGACCCACGTCGACCGGGTGGAGGAGGAACTGGGGATCACCATCCCCGAGGGGCAGTACGTCACGATCGCCGGGTTCGTCCTCGACCTGGCCGGAGAGATCCCGGCGCCGGGCTCGACGTACCGCCACGGGCGCTGGACTTTCCGGGTCCAGACCGTGGAGCGACGCCGCATCAGCCAGCTGGTCATCGAGCGTCACCCCGAGGCCGAGGCCGACGACGTCGTGGAGTGACGGCGGAGAACCCCTCGGACAGGCGTTAGGATGGACGGGCTGCGGGGAGACTCGCTGCGGGCTGTAGCGCAGCTTGGTAGCGCGCTGCGTTCGGGACGCAGAGGTCCCGGGTTCAAATCCCGGCAGCCCGACCACTTCGGAGTAGCGTCGTCTCACCCTGGCCCCCATCGTCTAGCGGCCTAGGACACCACCCTTTCAAGGTGGCGGCACGGGTTCGAATCCCGTTGGGGGTGCGATATAATTCCTGATAGAGAGTTATTTCTGAAAGCTCGAAATAGAGCTAAAGGCCCCGTTTTGACGGAGGAAACGACCGCCTAAGCGCCTACTGAGCGCCCAAAAGCCCGCTTCACGGGGAGACTCGCGAACCCTGGAAAGCTCATCGGATTCCTAGGCATGAAATCCGCCAACGCGGAAAACCGGTAGACGTCGTCGCTACCCGCCACCCCGGTGGCGGCACCTGCACGAATAGTGACGCATCCTGGCCACCGCCCTTCTCGGGAGGTGTGTGCTCGGTCACTTGTCCGTCTCGACCGCAGATTTCATTTGAATCATGGGAGAACTCTTCCTTCCCATCTCCGAAATGAACCCTGATCGGTCGCGAGAAGCTGGAACAGCCCTCGCGGACGCGTTGACCCGATCGATAGCGGCCCTTCCCCAAGGATTGGATGGCAAAGTCTGACTGAACCATGACACTGACGCCATCGAAAACTGCGCATTGCCCTGTCCCCGTGGAGGCTCTTGGACGAGCCTCACTACTGAAGGTGATAGTCGGCATCACTCTTGGCTTGTGGTTTCCGGGCCGGGCGCTGGCACGAGACCCTCCACGACCCCGACGAAAATTGACTTGACTTTGTGTGGCAAAGTAGCGTAACTTTGTGACGCAAAGTTATCTGGAAGGCACTTAGATGAGCGAAATGAGTGGTAGGGACGAAACCTCCGCGGACGACGTCGACGCTGAACTCGATCCGAGGGCGGCCGCGGCGCTGCTCGGCCAGTCAACCGCGATGGCCCAACGCCAATTCAATGTGTGGCCACCTTTTCTCTTGTTGATCGGAACGGTCTTGTTCCCGTTTGCCTTTGGAGCGGTGTGGTGGTCGGTTCGCGGGCAGCACCCCTACGTCGGCCCGACCGGTGGTGCGCTGGCGGTGATGTACTCAATCGTCGCCGTCTGGATCATCTCGGTAAGCGTCGCTCTTCGTCGAGCTCTTAGCGGTATCGGCGGTCGCACGGTCCGGCAGCGAAGGGTCGAAGCATTCGGTCTCGCCGGCGTGTTGATCGCGGTGTACGTGTTCCAAGGAGCGCTTCTCCACGCCCACGTGAGCCACGCGATTGTGTACGGCGTTTACCCGGTGACGGCGCCGTTCATCTTTGTTGGCTCGGCCTTCGCTCTCAACTGCGCCGCCCGAGACGACTGGCGCAAGGTCTACGTCGCAGCTCCCATTGTCGTGGCGGCTCTGGTCGCTGCTTTCACCGGCCCGGTGGTGTCCTGGTTGGTCGTAGGCGCGGGGCTCGGCGTTGTACTCCTTGGCCTGGCTGTGGTGCAGCTGAGGCAACTTCGCGTACCTTCCACCCCATGACTACCGAGGACCTCGACCCGCTCATTCACGTACCGGCGAGGCTGCGAATCGTCGCGACGCTCGCAGCGCTTCCCAGCAGTGACACGCTCTCCTTTACCCGCCTACAAGACATAATCGGCCTGACACCCGGGAATCTCATCACTCACCTGCGAAAGCTTGAGGATGCTGGATACATCGCCCTCGAGAAGACGGGGGGCGGAGTCTCGTCGCGCACGATGGTGGAGTTGACGCCTCGCGGTCGAGCCGCCTTCGTCTCCTACGCGGCGGCCCTCAAGGACCTACTGGTCGGAAAGTGAGCCCGGCGTTGGCCCCGGTCCGCAGCCTGGGGCCGAACAGGCATCGTGAGACCTTCACCCACGCGCGCAGCACTGCCCTCGATGCGTGGCGACATCATGGACAAGGTGTGTCCGCCCGAAAGGAGCGTGCGAGAGATGATCAAGAGTTGAGAGACGAAGCCACTGAATCGCAGGGGGGGTGAAATGAAGGCGACATTGACGGGACCGACCCTTCTCGGCGCGGTCTGCCTGGTTCTAGGAAGCCTGATCGTGGCGACAGACGCGGCACCCGCGAGCGCCACCGGTGCTTCACCCGCCGCCCAGGCATCGTGGCCGTACTCCAACGGCAATCTGGCGAACACGAGAGTCGCGACGGGATCGACCATCTCGCTCTCGAACGTCTCGCAATTGAAGGAGATCTGGTCCTACACATTGAAGGGAAATGCGGCGAAGAGCGACCACGGCACCGGCACACTGGCCGCCAATCCGATCGTGGTCAAGGGTGTCGTCTACATCCAGGACCTGCGGTGCGACGTCTTTGCCCTCTCGCTCGCGACGGGGAAGCTCATTTGGGAGTACGCCGTGAACAGGCCCGAGGTGAGTGGGCCCGGACCCAACGGCGTGGCGGTCGCTGACGGCACGGTCTACGGCGCGTCGCCCACGGCGGTCTTCGCGCTCCACGCCACCACCGGCAAGAGAATCTGGATCGACAAACACTTACTCGAGAAGGGACAGGGCACCTTCGGCATCCAGCCCCAGGTGGCCAACGGACGGCTCTATCTCGCGAGCCAGTACGGCACCGGCCCCGGCGGAGGCGTCTTGCTGGCGCTCAGCGCGACCAGCGGCGCACTGCTGTGGCGCTTCAACACCCTCACTCACGCCGACAGGGGTGTCGTAGCGGTCGGTATCGGCTCGGGCGGGGCGTGGGAAACGCCTCTCGTGAGCCCCAACGGTTCGGTGACGTACGGGATTGGGAATCCCTACCAAACAGCCGCGAACGCCATAGCCCACCCGTCCCAGCAGCTCTACACCGACAGCGACGTGAATCTCAACTCGGCGACCGGGAGATTGAACTGGTACTACCAGGGGGTCCCCAACGACTTCAAGGACTACGACATGCAGGCGTCGCCGATCGCGGCGAGTGCGAACGGTGTCGCGGTCGTCATCGGGGGCGGCAAGATGGGCTACGTCTACGAGATGAACGCCGCGACCGGCAAGTTGCTCTGGAAGACGCCCGTCGGCAAACACAATGGGCACGACGGCGACTCGCTCAAGGCGCTCCATCACGAGCTCACGTTGACCGCGCCCTACACGATCCTCCCTGGGGCGATCGGCGGGATCCTCACCAACATGGCCGCCGCCGACAACAGCGTCTACGTAGCCACTATCAATGTCTCCGTCACTGCGACATCCCTGAATGAGCCTTTGGGCAATAAGTCCGGTAAGCAAGGCGGGGACGTCGAGGCGCTCAACCTCACGACGGGCAAGGTCGAGTGGGACACGAGGGTGAAGGGATTGCCCTGCGGAGCCGCCACGGTGTCGAACAACCTGGTCTTTACGACCCTCCTCTACGGCAACTCGCACCTAGTCCAGAGCAGGCTGCTCGGCTTCAACCGAGACACCGGCGCCATCGTCTTCAACCAGAGGCTTCCCGACACCACGAATTCGCCGATCGCGATCGCGGGCAACACCGTGATCATCCCGGCCGGCGGTCCCAAGGCTCCCGGACAGAGCAAGGTCTCGAAAGTCCTGGCCTACGCGGTGCCCTAGCCGGGTTGTCCGGCCCCCAGAATCTGGCCCGCTTCGCATGTCAGGAAGCGGTCGAAGGGGATTGCCAGCGCTCGCTTGACAAAGTGAGCCAGCCGTGATCAGTTCACGGAGTTTCCCGCCATGCCCACACCCAGCAATACCAATCTGAGAAAGCGCCCGTTGAGCGCCCCGGTTGAACGACGTACAGCAACTCGCGGAGTTATCGCGCTCTTGATCAGGTATGTCGCGGCGAGATCCCGGATTCCCCATCCACCCTCTCAAGCTGGCGGCACGGGTTCGGATCCCGTTGGGGGTGGCGCACTGACCGGAGGGTGATCTCGCCACCACGGCGATAGGGTCTCGATCCAAGCGAGTGTGGAGTGCACCAGCCGGCTCGGGGGCGAGAGGCTGGCGGCCCTGTTCGCCTCGACCGGCGACTGCTTCGATGACGCCGCCACGGAGAGCCTCTTGGTCACGCCGGGCGCGAGATCGAGTTCTTGCGGGCCCGGCCAAGGACTCCACCTGCAGCCAGACGCGCCCGGTTACCGTCGACGACGTCGACGCGCTCTACATCCGCGAGCGCCAGAAGGTCGCATTCGGGCCATCCACCCCCGCCGAGGTCACGGTCGCTGCGACGATGGCGTCATTGTCGTGCCCATCGTGCCCATCTCACAAGGGTGACCCCCGTGGGGACGGTCGATGAGGCGAGGCCGTTCGTCGGGTCCTCCGGGGGTGGCGGGTCCGCCCGCGAACCGAACGCGCGGAACGTGGCCCTTTCCTCAACGGCATCCGGGGCATACGGTAGTCGCCGTGGACCTTCCAGAACTCCTCGTCGAGGGGGCCGGTGAGTGGCGAGGATGGCTCAGCGCCCATCACGCCGACTCCCCCGGTGTCTGGCTGGTACTGGCCCGGAAGGGGACCGTAGATCCGACACGCCTCTCGTACGACGATGCGCTCGACGAGGCGATTTGCTTCGGCTGGATTGATGGTCAGCTAGGGCGTCGTGACACCGCTACGTTTCGACGACGTTTCTCGCCCCGTCAGGCTCGTAGCGCGTGGTCTCAGAGAAACGCCGCTATCGCGGAACGTCTGATCGCGACCGGGCGAATGCATCGCTCCGGTGAAGCCGAGGTGCGCCGGGCCAAGGAGGACGGCCGGTGGGAGGCCGCCTACGCCGGTCAAGCCCGCGTTGAGGTGCCGGGGGACCTTCTCTCGGCCCTGAGTGTCAACCCCCGCGCGGCCGCGACGTTCGAGACGCTCACCCGTGCGAACCGCTACGCCATTCTCTACCGGATCGGTAACGCCAAGAGACCCGAAACCCGCGCCCGGCGCATCGACCACTTCGTCGAGATGTTGGCCCGAGGAGAAACCATCCACCCCCAAGCCCCGTGATGACCCGGGGGCTTTCCTTACCGGCGCCTTCCCTCTCCGGAGCTCAGGAGGGGAATCGCTGGACACGCCAGGACCTTCCTCCGTCGTGCGTCACGATCATCTCAGGGGTGTTGGACGGTGACGTGGCGATCCCAAACCCGTCGTTCGCATCGGCGAAGCTCAAGGAGGTAACGGCGCCCCGAAAGACAACCCGCGCGATCTTCCCCTCATCGCGGCTCATCACCAACTCCAGGCCAGAACCACGGTCGTACTGGAAGAAGGTGACGCCCGGAGTGGGCGAGGCCAACGCCGCGACGTAGCCGTTGACGCCGTGCAACTCGCGCACCGGGTGAAAGTGGGTCCCCGCGTCGTTCGACGCGTAGAGCCACCACGAGCCCGGTGACGCCCCCGGGGGCGCCGTCGGAGACGGCTGGGCGAACACGCCCCCTATCTCACAGACGACAACGAGATGGTGGACGTCGCTCGCCACGGGCACGACGTAGCTGTTGCCGACGGACGCGCACGGTGGCGACCACGCGGTCCACCGACCCCCCGGTCCCAGGCGCAGACTGCCCGTGATCCCGCGATCACCGCCCTCCACGAGCCAGCCCGCGCGTCCACTCACCACGATGTTGCCGGTGGTATTACTGCCCCCGGTGGAGGGCGGCAGGGGCGGAGTCGCCACGACCCGCCAGCGATCACGATGAGCGGGGGACGCCACGAGCACCGCGGAGGCCGACGGTCCACCCCCGAGCAGGTAGGCCTCATCCTTCGAGACCTCGAGGTCGTAGACGGGGCCCTGGGACCCGAGGCCTGGAGGGTGCAGTCTCGTCCACGCGGTGCCGCCGTCGTGAGTCGACCACAGGAGGACCAGCCATCGCGAGGTGGTGATCCCGCCGAAGTAGTCGAAGTTGTCGACGGTACCGTAGATCCATAGA
>JAKCEK010000074.1 GCA_021838005.1 Actinomycetes bacterium | reverse complement strand
GACCGAGCCCACGAGGGTCGATCCCCACAAGAACAAAATGTTCAGAAGTCCCAGGAGCACGGTCGCGTTCATTGGCGTGCGGTACTTCTGAGACACCTGGGCGAACCACGTCGGGAACACCCGGTCTCGGCCCATCGCGAAGGAGATCCGGGCCGCGGAGACGATCGCCGCCTGCAGTGAGGCGAGGGTCCCACCGAGCACCACGAGGATCATCACGTCTTTCCAGAAGCCCCCGCCAATCTTCGCGCCGATGAAGGCGAGGACGTTGCCCGCGTGGGCCTGCATCGCCCCGTTGGGCGCGACGCCTTGGAGCGCGACGACCCCCACCTCGTAGACGACGAAGAGCAACACGACACTCATCAAGGCGGCGGCACCGGCCCGGCGGCCCTTCACCTCCTCACCCACGTACGCGGCCGTGTCCCACCCCGAGAAGAGGAAGATCGCGATGAGCATCCCCCCGATGAGGGCGTGGAAACCACCCGCCCCCGAGAGCGACAACCACGACGTGGAGAACTTCACCACGTGGTGCAGGTGGCCCGAGTAGATGAGCCAGATGGCGGCGACGGAGAAGGCCGCGAGGACGGCGTACTCGAACGCGGCCCACGCCCACTGGAATCGCGCCGAGAACTTGATGCCCACCGCCGCGACCACCAGGACGACGATGTTGAGGATCGAGCCGATGAGGGCGACGTCGTACTTGTTGTTCGCGGCCGCGTTGGAGAAGAACGACAGCGTGTACGAGCCGAGAATCGGGGTCAGACTGACCGTCCCAATCGTGTAGTACATCAGCATGATCCAGCCCGCGAAGAACCCCGCGTGAGGGTTCAGCGCCCGCCCCACCCACGAGTAGGTTGCGCCCGCCGAGGGCTGCCACGCGTTGAGCCGCTGGTATCCGATCGCGATCCCGATCATCGGTACGAAGCAGATCAGGATGGGGAGGAATCCGGCGTAGTTGACAGCGATGAGCAACGCGGCGAGGCTCGCCGCGATGCTCTGTGTCGGCCCGGAGCTTGCCATCGCGAGGACGATGGTGTCCCCGAGCCCCAGCGCGTCAGCCTTGAGCGTGTGCGATGAAGTGGGTTGCGGACTCGTGCTGCTCGCCTCAGACATGTAACTCCCCCCGGGTCCTACGGCTTGTCGTGCCGTCGTTAGGTCATTATGTCATCATATTGACTAGTCCGCTGGCGTTTGAGCGGGGCCTTGTCTCGGCCACGGCCTCTCACCGGGACGCCGAGCGTGCGCCGAGCGCCGCCCGGGCCGCCCCTCGATTCCCCAGAGAGTGACTCCCCGCCCGCGGCGCGCCCGACGGTGCGTCTGACCCTGACGGTGCCGGCGCCGAGGCGGGCGAGGGGGTGAGGTGGAACCAGTCGAGCGAGGTACCGCCCCGCGCTCCCCCTCGCGTGGCCACCTTGGGGTCGTCACCGGACCGCCGAGAGAGCCCCGAGCGTCGAGAAGACGCCCGGCGCCGTCGCCCGTGCCTAGAGCACGGACTCGTCAACGTCGCGGCGAAGGAGGTCCTCGTAGGACTCGCGGCGCTGGACGACCCGGGCGTGGCCGTCGAGCACCAGGACGATCGGAGGGCGCAGGGCCCCGTTGTAGTTGTTCGCCATCGTGAGGCAGTACGCCCCGGTGACGGGCACCGCGACGAGGTCGCCGACGCGCGGGTCGCGCAGTCCGACCGAGGCGATGAGCTCGTCACCCGACTCGCAGTGACGTCCCACGAGGGTGACCGACTCGCCCCGGCCCACCCGGTTGGCCAGAGTCGCGTCGAAGGCCTGGCCGTAGAGGGAGACCTCGAGGTTGTCCCCCATCCCGCCGTCGACCGCCACGATCGGGCGACGCGCACCGTCTTTCACCGTGACGACGCGATAGAGCGTGCAGGCGGCCTCGGCGACGATGGAGCGCCCCGGCTCGATGAGGAGGCGCGCGCCCGCCGGCAGCGCCGCCCGGGCCGCGGCCGTCAGCGCGTCGAGGTACGCCTCGACGCTCGGGACGTCGGTGTCGAGGGTGTAGCGCGCCCCGAGCCCGCCGCCGAGATCGTAGGTCGAGAACTCGCCCAGGCGCCCGATCGCCTCGACGGCGGCGACGAACGGCGCGGTCTCGGTGATCTGGCTGCCCACGTGGACGTGGAGGCCCTCCAGGACGAGCGCGCGGCTCGCGCGCAGTTCAGCGACGACGGCCTCGGCGGCCTCGGGGGAGAGGCCGAACTTCGAGGTGGCCCCGCCGGTCGCCATGGCGTCGTGAGTCGGGGCGGCGACGTCGGGCCGGACCCGCACGAGCACCCGCTGGCCGCGCGGCGCGCGGGCCTCGAGGCGCGCGAGGTCGTCGCGGTTGTCGATCACGACGAGCCCGACCCCCGCGTCGAGCGCCAGGTCGAGCTCGGCGTCGGTCTTCGCGTTGCCGTGCACCACGATCGTCGCGGGGTCGACCCCGGCGCGCAGCGCCATCACGAGCTCGCCCCCGCCCGCGACGTCGACCCCCAGCCCCTCCTCGGCGAGGGCGCGGTAGATGGCCGTGCACGGCAGCGACTTCGAGGCCCAGACCACTTGGGAGTCGGCCCAGCGCGCGGCGAGCCCGTCGCGGTAGCGGCGGGCCCGGGCGCGCAGCGCCGCCTCGTCCATGACCAGGGCGGGCGTGCCGACGGCCCGGGCGAGGTCACTCGCCCGGCACCCCCCAAGGACGAGCTCGTCGCCCTCGAGCGTCGTACCCGGGGCGAACAGCTCCAGCGGCGTGGGCTCGGGACCCGGGCTCGTCGTCACGCTCTCTCCCTCTCTCAACGGACCCGGCCGCGGGCGGCGACCGCCCACTCGCCCTCGACACGCTCGGCGCGCACCAGGGTCATCGAGTCGAAAAGGTTCACGACGGGACAGACGTGGGCCGGGATCACGAGCAACTTGTCACCCACGGCGAGGGGTCGTCCCCGCTCGAGGTCGATCACCCCCACGCCGTGCTCCTCGTTGAGGAACTCGAAGGCGAGGTCGTCGCGGCCGGCGACCCGCAGCCACCCCGGCCGGTCGTCGCCGTCGGAGGTGAGGCACTTGGTGCCGGCGTCGATGACGAAGCGGTCCTCGCTCGGCCGGCTGACGACGGTCGCGAGCACGTGGGCCGCGCAGGTCTCCTCGCTCGCCGCGCCGAGCCCGATCATGGTGGTGTCGTTGAAGACGTACGTGCCGGGCCGTACCTCGGTGACCCCCGCCGCGGCGAGCTCGGCGCGCGCCGTCGGGGTCGAGCCGACGGAGAGCTCGGTGAGCTCCACGCCCCTCTGCGCACAGAGACCCATCGTCGCGCGAAGGCCCGCGACCTCGTCCTCGACGAGCGCCCCGAGGTCGCCGGGCCCCACCCCGTAGGCGTGCCCCGCGTGGGTCATGAGCCCGAGGACCTTGAGGCCGGGCACCTCGGCGACGCGCTCGACGAGCTCGGCCGTCGCCTCGCCGGACGGGCGGCCCAGGCGGTGCAGACCGGTATCCACCTCGACGTAGAACTCGATCGGCTCGCCGCTCGCGACCCCGAGCGCGCCGAGGCCCCGGGCGACCTCGAGCGAGTCGAGGCTCACGATCACTCGGGCCGTCTCGCGCAGCCGCGCCAGGCGCGCGAGCTTCGCCGCGCCGAGGAGCGGGTAGGCGACGAGGATGTCGATAAAGCCGGCGGCGGCCATGACCTCGGCCTCCCCGAGCTTCGCGACCGTGATCCCCGAGGCGCCCGCCGCGACCTGGAGCCGGGCGATCTCGGGGGTCTTGTGGGTCTTCGTGTGGGGGCGTAGCCGCACGCCGGCCGCGCGGGCGCGCGCAGCCATCGACTCGACGTTCGCCTCGAGCCGGTCGAGGTCGACGACGAGGGCCGGGGTGTCGAGGTCGAACAGGTTCACCGGAGCTCCTCTCGAGTCTCGCCGCGGCCCGGCGCCCCTGGGTTGACAGGGGTGGAGGTGAAAGATACTATCCTTATATTGTCTCAGAGATTCCGTGTCGGGACTGCGTCTCGAGCGTGAATCGCTAGGTCAGGGGGGCGGACATGTCCGAGGAGAACGACCAGGGCGCGGGGACCTTGCTGAGCCGCCGGAGGGTCCTCGCCCTCAGCGCGGCGACCGCGGGGGCGATCGGGACCGCCGCGGCGATGCCGGGGACGGCCGGCGCCGCCGCCGCCAAGGACACGCTGCGGGTGGGCTGGACCTCGCCACCCGACGTGATGAACCCCTTCACCTTCGCCACGACCGCCTCGAACGAGATCCTCTGGCTGCTCTACGACACCCTGCTCGAGTACGACCTCGACCTCCGGCCCGAGCCCTCCCTCGCCCTGAAGAAGTCGACGAACGCGACGGGCACCGTCTTCACCTACACGCTGCGCCCCGGGGTCACCTGGCACGACGGCAAGCCCTTCACCGCCGACGACGTGAAGTACACCTTCGACGTCATGGCCAAGCACAACCTGGGCCAGGCCGCCTGGAGCCTCGTCGACCTCGAGTCGACGAGCGTCGTGAACCCCCACACGGTCGTCATGACCTATCGCAAGCCCCAGGCCTTCGACCCGGCGACGGTCGTTCCCATCGTGCCCCAGCACGTCTGGGGCTCGATGTCCCCCTCGAAGATCCTGACCTACGCCAACAAGCAGCCGATCGGCACCGGGCCCTTCCGCTTCACCAAGTGGGTCTCGGGCCAGTACGTCCAGGTCGACCGCAACCCGACCTGGTGGGGCAAGGCCCCGGCGGTGAAGACCGTCATCTGGAACCAGTACGAGAACAGCGACGTCATGGTCCAGAGCCTCAAGTCCGGCCAGCTCGACGTCCTGACCGAGGTCCCGCCGGTCCTCTTCAACGGCCTGTCGGGCGCCCCGAGCGTGAAGCCGGTCGAGATGGAGTCCTTCTCCTTCCACCACATCGGGATCAACGTCTCGAAGAACCCCAAGTCCGGCGGCAACCCGCTGTTGAAGGACCAGGTCGTGCGTCGGGCGCTCGGGCTCTCCCTCGACCGCGCCCAGCTCGTCGCCCTCGCCCTCGCCGGGCGCGGCAAGCCGGGCAGCGTCCAGCTGCCGCCCTCCTTCGGGGTCTGGCAGGCGAAGATCCCCCCGGCCCAGCAGTACAACAACGACCCCGCCAAGGCGAGAAAGATGCTCGACGCGGCCGGCTACACGATGGGGCCCAGCGGGGTGCGCCAGAACAAGAAGGGCGAGCCGCTGAGCTTTCGGCTGATCGCCATCGCCACCACGACCGAGGACGTCCTCGCGGGCCAGATCTTCGTCAAGGCCGCCGAGGCCGTCGGCATCAAGCTGACCTTCAACACCCTCGACGCCAATACCCTCAACAACGTCGTCTACAACTCCAAGGCCCCCAACTGGGACATCTTCATCTGGGGCTGGGACTCGGGCACCCCCGACCCGAACTACCTGCTGAGCGTGGACCTGACGGACCAGATCGGCAACAACAACGACGTCTACTACGCGAACCCGGCCTACGACCGGCTCTACAACGAGCAGGCCACCCAGCCCAACCCCGCCAAGCGGATCCCACTCGTCCACGCGACCCAGAAGCTCTTCTACGATGACTGCGCGTACCTCATCATGTGGTACCAGAGCAAGCTCCAGGCCTACCGCACCGACACCTGGAAGGGCTGGACGCCGACGCGAGGTGGCATGATCTACAACTTCACCCGGGACAACTACCTGAAGATCACGCCGGCCTAGCCCGTCGCCGTGCTCCCCCCGCGCCGACGACCATGACCGCTCGGTACCTGGGCCGCAAGGTCGCGACCCTCGCGCTGACCCTCTACGTCACCGTCTCGTTCAACTTCCTGCTCTTCCACGTCCTGCCGGGCAACCCGGTGCAGATGCTGGCCCGCTCGGGCCACTTCAGCCCCGCCGCACGGGCCCAGCTCGTGCGGCTCTTCGGGCTCAATCACCCCCTCGCCGTCCAGTACCTCATCTACCTGGGGAACATGCTCCACGGGAACCTGGGCTTCTCCTACGTCTACCGCGAGCCGGTCACCACCGTCATGGGCGGGGCGATCGGCAACACCCTCGTGCTCGTAGGCACCGCCACCCTCGTCACCATCGTCGTGGGCGTCTTCTTCGGGGTGATCGCGGCCTCGCGGGCCCACTCGCTCACCGACGCCACCATCACCGTGGGCAGCCTCGGGCTGTGGTCGATGCCGGACTTCTTCACCGGGATGATCCTCATCTTCCTCTTCGGAGTGTGGACCCACGCGCTACCCGTCTCGGGGATCGTCACCTCGGGGGTGACCGAGGGCCTCTGGGCCCACACCCTCGACGTCGGGCGCCACCTGATCCTGCCGGCCCTCACCCTGGTGCTCGTGAACGCGGCCGAGTTCTCCCTCATCACCCGCAACACCCTGGTCGACGTGCTGGTCGAGGACTACGTCGTCACCGCCCGCGCGAAGGGCCTCTCGCGCCGACGCGTCGTCTGGGGCCACGCCCTGCGCAACGCCATGCTCCCGGTCATGACCGCAACCGGACTCTACGTGGGGATGATCCTCGGCGGCGCGATCCAGGTCGAGACGGTCTTCTCCTGGCCGGGGATGGGGCTTCTCATCTACAACTCGGTCGAGCAGCGCGACTACCCCGTCTTGGAGGGCTGCTTCTTCCTCTTCGCCATCGCGGTCATCGCGACGAACTTCATCAGCGACCTCCTGTACCACCTCCTTGACGCCCGGGTGCGCCGCACGTGAGCGACGAGTCCCTCGCCGGCACCCCGGGCACACCGGTCGCCCTCGAGACGGCCCCGGCGCGCACGGGGCTGTGGCGGCGGCTCTGGCGCGACCCGATGGGTCGCGCCGGGGTCTACCTGCTCGCCGTCGTCCTCCTCGTGGTGCTCGTGGGGCCCCTGGTCTTCCCCTTCCACGCCCAGGACTTCGGCACCTCAGCGGCCTCGATCCTCCAGCCGCCCTCGGCCGCCCACTGGATGGGCACCACCGAGCTCGGCCAGGACGTCTTCCGGGAGTTTCTCGCCGGCGGACGGATCTCGCTCTACGTGGGGCTCTCGGCGACGTTCATCGCCATGGTGCTCGGGGCCGGGCTCGGCCTCGTCTCGGGCTACTACGCCGGCTGGCGCGACACCGTGCTCATGCGCATCACCGACTTCTTCTTGGTCCTGCCGACGCTGCCGCTCATCATCGTGCTCGCCGCCCTCTTCGGCCAGAGCGTGCTCATCACGAGCCTCGTCATCGGGCTCACCAGCTGGCCCCAGACGGCCCGGATCATCCGCTCCCAGGTCCTCAGCCTGCGCGAGCGGCCCCTCGTCCAGCGGGTCCGCTCGCTCGGGGCGGGGGACCTGCGCATCATGCGGGTGCACATCCTGCCCAACGTGGCGCCCCTCATCTTCGCGAACCTGGCCCTCGTGCTCTCCGGCGCCATCCTCGCCCAGGCGGCCCTCGCCTTCTTGGGCCTGGGCGACCCGGTCCAGGTGTCGTGGGGCACGACGCTGCACAACGCCTTCGACTCGGGCGCGATGAGCTCGGGCGCCTGGTGGTACGTCCTCACCCCGGGCGTGGGGATCGTGGCGATGGTGCTCGCGTTCTCGCTCATCGGCCACAGCCTGGACCGGGTCCTCAACCCCCTGCACGGAGACCGCTCGTGAGCCTGCTCGAGATCACCGACCTCTCGGTCGAGTACCGCGTGGGCGCCACCGTCGTGCGCGCGGTCGACACGGTGAGCCTCGCCCTCGCCCCGGGCGGCGCGCTCGGCATCGTCGGCGAGTCCGGGTGCGGCAAGACCTCCCTCGGCCTCGCGATCCCCGCTCTCTTGCCCGCGAACGCGCGCGTCGCGACCGGCTCGGTCGCCCTCGAGGGGCGCACCCTCACCGGGCTCTCCGAGCGCGAGCTCAACGCGCTGCGCTGGACCTCGGTGGCGTTCGTCTTCCAGGGCGCGATGAATGCGCTCAACCCCGTCCAGCGCGTCGACAAGCAGATCCGCGAGGCGATCACCGCCCACGAGCCCGAGACCTCGCGCGCCGAGGCCGAGAGGCGCGTCCTCGAGCTGCTCGAGGTGGTGGGCATCTCGCCGAGCCGGGCGCGCAGCTACCCCCACGAGTTCTCGGGCGGCATGCGCCAGCGCGCGATGATCGCCATGGCCCTGGCGTGCCGGCCGGCCCTGCTCATCGCCGACGAGCCCACGACGGCCCTCGACGTGATCAGCCAGGCCCAGATCCTGGCGCTGCTCGCCTCGCTGCGCCGGACCAACAACCTCAGCCTGATGATGATCTCCCACGACCTCTCGGCGATCAAGCGGGTCTGTGACACCATCGCCGTCATGTACGCCGGTCAGGTCGTCGAGTACGGCACGACCGACGAGGTGCTCGGACGCCGCGGCCGTCCCGCCGCGGCCGCCCACCCCTACACCCAGGCCCTCATCCGCACCCACCCCGACCTCGACGGCGAACGGACCCTCGCCGAGGGCCTCGGGGGCCACCCGCCGGACCTCTCCACGGAGATCGTCGGCTGTCGCTTCGCCGATCGCTGCCCCTCGGTGATGGAGGTCTGTCGGCGTGGGGCCCCCCCGACCATCGAGGTCGCCCCCGGACACGTCGCCCGCTGCCATCTGCTCGAGGTGCGCCCGTGAGCGAGATCGGCGTGAGGTCGCCCGGCGTGACCGAGGCAACCGGTCCGGTCCTCTCGGTGCGCGACCTCGTCGTGCACTTCGCCGGACGGCGCAAGTCGACCGTGCGGGCCGTCGACGGGGTCTCTTTCGACATCGCCCCCGCCGAGATCCTGGCCCTGGTCGGCGAGTCGGGGTGCGGCAAGTCGACGATCGCACTCTCGGTGATGCGCCTCATCGAGCCGACCGCGGGGACGATCCTCTCGGGCGGCGAGGACCTGGCGCGCCTCCGGGGCCGCCGCCTGCGCCGGGCCCGCCAGCGGGTCCAGATGATCTTCCAGGACCCCTTCGGCTCGCTGAACGCCCGGCGCAGCGTCTACGACACGGTCGTCGAGCCGCTCGTCATCCACGGCATCGCCCCCACCAAGCAGGAGCGGCGCGCCCGGGTGAACGAGGCGCTCACCCTCGCGCACCTCACCCCGCCCGAGCGGCTCGCCGCGAGCTACCCCCACGAGCTCTCCGGTGGCCAGCGCCAGCGCGTGGCCATCGCCTCGGCGATGGTCCTGCGCCCGCCGCTCGTCATCGCCGACGAGCCCGTCTCGA
>JAKCEK010000073.1 GCA_021838005.1 Actinomycetes bacterium | reverse complement strand
CCCCTCGAGCGACGAGGCTTCGAGCACCGACTCTGACTAGAGGGTGCTGCGCGAGGGCTTGACGACCTTGCCCGAGCGCAGGCAGCCGGTGCACACGTTGAGGTGCGTCGGGGTCCGCCCGACCAGGGCCCGCACGCGCTGGATGTTCGGGTTCCACCGGCGCTTGGTGCGACGGTGCGAGAACGACACGTTCATCCCGAACGAGGGCTTCTTGCCGCAGAGGTCGCAGACGGACGCCATGGTGAGAGTTCTCCTTGGGCCCCCTTCGGGGGCGGATCGACAGGGTGTCCATTGTAGCATCGGCGGCGTGGTTGCCACCTCGCTCGGCGCGAGCGACCTGCGCAGGGTCGTCGCCACCTACCTCGAGCTGCTGCGCTCGCACCGCGAGGTCCTGAACCGCCTCAACGTCTATCCGGTCCCCGACGGGGACACCGGGACGAACATGACCCTCACGGTCGAGTCGGTCTCGATCGGCCTGGCGGCGCTCGGCGAGGACGCCACCCTCGAGGCCGTCGGCCAGGCGATCTCCCACGGGTCGCTCATGGGGGCCCGGGGCAACTCCGGGGTCATCCTCAGCCAGATCCTGCGCGGGGTGGTCGAGGAGGTCGGCCACGCCGACGCCGTCGACGCCAAGACGCTCGCGGCGGCGCTGGCGCGCGCCGACGAGCTGGCCCGCCAGGCGGTGGTCCACCCGGTCGAGGGCACGATCCTCACGATCGCCCGCGCGGCCGCGCGGGCCGCGGCCCCCCACGAAGATGACCTCGTCGAGCTCGTGCGCGCGGCGCGCGACGGGGCCACCGAGGCGCTCGCCCACACCCCCGAGCAGCTCCCGGCCCTCGCCCAGGCCGGCGTCGTCGACGCCGGCGGCTCGGGGCTCGTGCTCTTGTTCGACGCGCTCTGCCACGAGGTGGCCGACGACCCCCTGCCCGAGGCGCCGCCACTCGAGTCGGTGCCCTCGCGCGTGCACGAGGCGGTCGGCGCCGGACCGATCGGACCGACCTACGAGGTGATGTTCCTGCTCGAGGGGGACGACGCGCGGATCCCGGCCCTGCGCGAGGTCTGGACGGGCCTCGGCGAGTCGATCGTCATCGTCGGGGGCGGGGGCCTCTACAACTGCCACATCCACACCGACGACATCGGCGGGGCCATCGAGGCCTCCCTCGACGCGGGCCGTCCGAGCGAGATCCGCGTCACCAACCTCTCGGATCAGGTCCTCGAGGAGCGCTGGGTCCGCGAGGCCACCAGCGAACCGCTGCCCGAGGTGGCGCGCCCCCCGGCGCCGACGACCGCGGTCCTGGCGGTCGTGGTGGGCGAGGGCGTGGGACGGATCTTCTTCTCGCTCGGCGCGCGCGAGCTCGTGGCCGGGGGCCAGTCGATGAACCCGGCGACGGCCGACCTCGTCAAGGCCGTCGCGGCCACCGGCTCGCGCGAGGTGGTGATCCTGCCCAACAACAAGAACGTGCGCCTGGTGGCCGAACGCGTCGGCGACCTCGTCGACCAGGTGGTGCGCGTGGTGCCGACCGACTCGGTGATCGAGGGCTTCGCCGCCCTGCTCGCCTACGACCCGGACGCCTCGGCCGAGGAGAACGCGGTGGCGATGACCGCCTCGGCGGCGAAGGTCACGGCCGGGGAGGTGACCCAGGCGGTGCGCGACTCGGAGTGCGACCTCGGGCCCATCCACCGCGGCGACTGGATCGGGCTCGGCTCGGGGGGCGTGCGCGCCGTGGCCGATTCGGTGTCGGAGGCGGCGCGCGAGCTGATCGCGGCCCTCGCGCGTCCCGAGCACGAGCTCGTCACCCTCATCGAGGGCGACGGCTCGTCGCCGGCCAACACCCGGCGCATCACCGACTACCTGGCCGAGGAGTTCCCCCACCTCGCGGTCGAGGTCCATCACGGGGGCCAGCCGCTCTACCCGTACTACGTCGGCCTCGAGTGAGCGACGCGCCCGGGCGCACGCTGGTCGAGCTCGCCGCAGTCTCGGTGGAGCGGCTCGTCGGGGTGGGCGAGCGCCGGCGGGCGGCGCTCGCCGAGATGGGGATCGACTCGGTGCTCGACCTGCTCTCGTGGTTCCCACGCCGCTACGTCGACCGGTCTCGACGGGTGGACCTCGCCGAGCTGGCCGTCGGTGAGACGGCCGCCGTCTACGGCGAGGTGGTGCGTACCCGCGCGCGGCGCACCCGCCAGGGCCGCTCGATGGTCGAGGTGACCGTGGGCGACGGCGCGAGCGCCCTCGAGGTCGTCTTCTTCAACCAGCCCTGGCGCGAGCGCCAGCTCTCCCGAGGCGTGGGGGCCCTCTTTTTCGGGGCGCTCGGCGAGTACCGGGGGCGCCGCCAGATGACCAACCCCACCGTAGAGGTCGTCCTCGACCCCACGGGCAAAGAGCGCGACCCCGAGCGGATCGGCCGGGTGGTGGCGGTCTACCCCTCGGGCGCCGAGGGACTGGCCAGTTGGGAGATCGCCGACTTGGTGGACCAGTCGCTGCGCCGCGCCGGACCCCTCGCCGACCCCCTGGGGCCGGCCAGGCGTGAGCAACACGACCTCATCGAGCGCACCGCCGCCTACTGGGGCATCCACCGGCCCGAGACGGCGCTCGACGAGTCGCCGGCGCGACGGCGCCTCGCCTTCGACGAGCTGTGGCGGCTCCAGGTCGCGAGCCTCGAGCGCCGCGCGCGCCTCGCGCGCGACGCGCTCGGGATCGCCCACCCCGACCTCACGGGCGAGCTCGGGGGCGGGACGACCCTCGTCGGGCGCTTTGTCACCGGGCACCGCTTCGCCCTCACCGGCGCCCAGCGCCGCGCCGCGGGCGAGGTCCTCGCGGACCTCGCGGCCCTCGGGCCGATGCACCGGCTCCTCCAGGGCGACGTCGGCGCGGGCAAGACCACGGTGGCGCTGGTGGCGATGCTCGCCGTGCGCGAGGGCGGGCGCCAGAGCGCGCTCGTGGCCCCGACCGAGGTGCTGGCCGAGCAGCACGCGGCGTCCCTGCGCGCGGACCTCGCCGGACTCGAGGTGGACGACGGCGCCGTCCTCGGGGGGCGACGCGCCCTGCGGGTCGGCCTGCTCACCGGTCGCGCCGGCGCGCGCGAGCGTCGCGAGGTGCTCGATGCCCTCGCGAGCGGCGGGATCGACGTCGTGGTGGGCACCCACGCCCTCTTCGAGCCGGCCGTGCGCTTCTGCGCCCTCGGGCTCGTCGTGGTCGACGAGCAGCACCGCTTCGGGGTGACCCAGCGGGCCGTCCTCGTCGAGGCGGCCCGCGAGCGCTCCGGCGAGGGGCGCGACCCGGACCTGCTCGTGATGACGGCCACCCCCATCCCGCGCACCGCCGCCCTCACGCTCTTCGGCGACCTCGACCAGTCGGTTCTCGACGAGCTGCCGGCCGGGCGTCGCCCGGTCGAGACCCACTGGCTGCCCCGCGAGCCCGCCGCCGCCTGGGCCCGGGTGCGCGAGGAGGTGGCGGCCGGGCGGCGCGCCTTCGTGGTCTGTGCGCTCGTCGAGGAGTCCGAGAAGCTCGAGGCCGCGAGTGCCGTCGCCGAGCGCGACCGGCTGGCCGCGGGCGAGTTCGCGGGGCTGCGCGTCGGGCTGGTGCACGGCCAGATGCCCGGTGCCGAGAAAGAGGGGGCCATGGCGGCGCTGCGCGCGGGCGAGCTCGACGTCTTGGTGGCGACGGTGGTGATCGAGGTGGGGGTCGACGTGCCCGAGGCGACGGTCGTCGTGATCGAAGACGCGTGGCGCTTCGGGCTGGCCCAGCTCCACCAGCTGCGCGGGCGGGTGGGCCGCTCGGACCGGCCGAGCTGGTGCTACCTCCTGGGTGAGCCCCCGAGCGAGGACGCCGCCGCCCGCCTCGAGGCCCTCGTCGCCTCGAACGACGGCTTCGCCCTCGCGGCGCGCGACCTCGAGCTGCGCGGGGAGGGGACCCTGCTCGGGGGCCGCCAGCGCGGGCGCAGCGACCTGCGCCTGGCGAGCCTCGTGCGCGACGCCGACCTCGTCGAGGCCGCCCGGGCGGTGGCGGCCGACCTCGTGGGGGCCGGCGGCGAGGCCCTCGCGTCGGCCCTGGCCGAGGTTCGGCTCTTCGTCGAGGCCGACGACGAGTCGTACCTGCACCGCTCCTAGCACGTAGCCTGGGCCCGTGCGGGTGATCGGCGGTACGGCCCGCGGCCGCCCGTTACGGGCGAAGCTGCCCCCCTCGGTCCGCCCGACGACCGACTACGCCCGCGAGGCGATCTTCTCGATGCTCGAGAGCCGCGGGGGCCTGCACGGCCTGGTCGTCGCCGACCTCTTCTGCGGGTCGGGCGCGATGGGCATCGAGGCCCTCAGCCGCGGCGCCGACCTCGTCTACTTCGTCGACGTGGACCGGGTCTGTCTCGCCGCGGCCGAGGAGAACCTCGCCCCGCTCGGCCTGGGGGGCCGGGCCGTCTTCGTCCAGGCCCTCTTGCCGCGCTGGAGCCCTCCGGCCGGGCTCGACCTGGTGCTCGCGGACCCCCCGTACGGGCCGCTCGACCTGTCGGCCCTGCTCGAGGGGGTCGTGGCCGGTCGCGTGGTGGTCGAGAACGACCGGTTCATGGTCCCGCCGTCGGGCTGGAGGGTCACGAAAGAGAAGCGCTACGGCACTACGCTCGTGACGATGCTCGAACCCACTTCGGGGGACCTCCCGTGACCGTCGGGCTGATCCCCGGGTCGTTCGACCCCTTCCACAACGGCCACCTCGAGATCGTCGAGCGCGCGTCGCCGATCTTCGACGAGGTCGTCGTTGCGGCGATCCGCAACCCTCAGAAGTCCGAGCCGATGTTCTCCCTCGAGGAGCGCCGCGACATGATCGCCGAGTCGGTGGCGCACCTGGAGAACGTGCGCATCGTCTCGATCTCGACCCTGCTCGTGAAGGTGGCGCGCGACGTCAACGCGACGGCGATCGTCAAGGGCCTGCGGGCCGTGTCGGACTTCGAGAACGAGCTGCAGATGGCCCAGATGAACCGCTCCCTCTCGGGGGTGGAGACCCTGTTTTTGCCCTCGAGCTCGCACTCGTCGTTCATCGCCTCACGTCTCTTGCGCGAGGTGGCGCGCTTCGGCGGCGACGTCACCGCCTTCGTGCCCGAGCCCGTCGCCAAGCGGCTGCGCGAACGCTACCCGGAGACCCCGTGACCTACGATCCCTACACCGAGGAGGTCCCCTTCGCCGAGGACCCCCACGCCCTCGCGCCGCGCGACCTCGAGTCCGAGTTGCGCGAGGTGATCGAGCTGATCGCGAGCGCGAAGCAGATGCCCCTGTCCAACTCGGCCCTCATCCCGCGCGACGAGGTGCTCGGGCGACTCGAGGACGCCCTGCGCGTCCTGCCCGAGGAGATCCGCGAGGCCCGCTGGGCCCTGCGCGACCGCGAGGAGCTCATGGCCGCCGAGATGGCCAAGGCTCAACAGCTCATGGACCAGGTCCGGGCCGAGGCCGCGCGCATGGTCGACCGCACCGAGATCGTGCGCCAGAGCCGGCTCAAGGCCGACCAGATTGTGGCCGACGCCCGCGCGGAGGCCCGCCAGCTCATCAACCAGGCGGAGGACTTCATCGACGCCAAGCTCGGCGGGTTCGAGATCGTGCTCGAGCGGCTCATGAAGACGGCCCACTCGGGACGCGAGCGCCTGAGCGCCCAGGTCGCGCCGCCGAAGGTCACCGGCGCCGACGCGCCGATCGACGACTTCCTCGCCCCGGCCCCCGAGCCGCCCGCGCCCCAGGGCGGGGGTGACGACTTCTTCTTCGACCAGGACGCCTTCTAGTGGCCTCGCCCTACCTCGTCCCCGTCGCGACCCTGCTGCGCGACGTCCCCTCGGTGCGCCGCGTGGCCTTCGAGGCCCCCTTCGACGAGCCCCACGAGTTCGCCCCGCGCGCGCCGGCCGAGACCGACGTCTTCCCCGAGGCCCTGGTGCGCGTCGAGGTGGCCCTGCGGAGCTACGTCGGGGGGCTGCGCGCGCACGGGCGGGTCGAGGCCCCCTGGCACGGGATCTGCCGGCGGTGCTCGGCCCCGGTCCTCGGGCGCACGAGCGTGGCGGTCGACGAGCGCTTCGTCGAGCGGCGCGACCCGGGCGACGAGGAGACCTACCTCATCGAGGGTGACGTGGTCGACCTGGCGCCGCTCGCTCACGACGCGATCCTGCTCGACCTGCCGCTCGCGCCGCTGTGCCGCGAGGACTGCCGGGGGCTCTGCCCCCAGTGCGGGATCGACCGCAACGAGGCGACCTGTGACTGCTCGGCGCCGCGCGACCCGAGGTGGGCTACACTAGACGGACTCCGTTTCGCCGACCCCGGCTAGGCCCGGGCGGCTCGTCAGGTGAAAGAGACCGATCATGGCCGTCCCCAAGCGAAAGACCAGCAAAGCCCGCTCGCGTTCGCGCCGCGCCGCCAACTGGCGCCTGGGGCGTCCGGCCCGCAGCGTCTGCCCGCAGTGCGCCACCGCCAAGACCCCCCACGTGGTCTGCCCGAACTGCGGCTGGTACAAGGGGCGCGTCGCGGTCGAGGTCGACTGAGTTGAGCCTGCCCATCGCCCTTGACGCGATGGGCGGGGACTTCGCCCCCGGGGAGATCGTCGCGGGCGCGCGCCGCGCCGTCGACGAGCTGGGGATCGAGGTCACGCTCGTGGGCGTGCCCGAGCTGCTCGGCGACCCGCGGGGACTGCCGGTCGTCGCCTGCACCGAGGTCATCGCGATGGACGAGGATCCGGGCGCCGCCGTGCGCACGAAGAAGGACTCCTCGCTGGTGCGCGCCGCCGAGTTGGTGCGCGACGGCGCGGCCTCGGCGATGGTCTCGGCCGGCAACACCGGGGCCACGATGGCGGCGGCGCTGCTGCGCATGGGTCGGGTCCCGGGCGTCGTGCGCCCGTGCATCGCCACGCCCATCCCGCGCCCGGGGACGACTCCGATGGTGCTCGTCGACTCCGGCGCCAACTCCGAGTGCACCCCCGAGATGCTCGTCCAGTTCGCCCAGATGGCCTCGGCCTTCCACTCGGCGTACTTAAAGACCCCCGCGCCGCGCGTGGGCCTGCTCTCGATCGGCGAGGAGCCGACCAAGGGGTCGCCGCTCGTCAAGGCGGCCCACCAGCTGCTCGCGGCGACCCCGGGGCTCGCCTTCGTGGGCAACGTCGAGGGTCGCGACCTCGTCCCCTCACCGGTCGAGGTCGTGGTGACCGACGGTTTCACCGGCAACGTGGCCCTCAAGACCATGGAGGGGACGCTGCGCTTCGTGCTGGGCTCGCTGCTCGGCGTCGTCGACACCGACGACGAGACCCGCGAAGCAGGGCGCGTGCTCGCGCCTCACCTCGGCCCCTTCGTCGGCCTGTTCACCCCCGAGAACCAGGGGGGCGCCCCGCTGCTGGGGTTGAAGGGGGTCTGCGTGATCAGCCACGGCTCGAGCAACGCCACGGCCGTGATGAACGCCCTGCGGGTGGCCGACGAGATGGTGCGCGCGCGGGTCGTCGAGGCCCTACGGTCGATCGTCCGACCTGGTGACGGAGGGTAAAGCCGCGTCGCCGCCCTCGCCGTGGCTAGTGTGGGGCCGGTCAAGGAGGCCCGATGAGCGCTGATCCCGCCACCCCGTTGGACCGGGCCGCCGTCGCCACGCTGGTGCGAGACCAGTTGGCCGAGATCCTGGAGAAGAGCCCGGCCGACATCAGCGACGTGGTGCCCTTCGCCGACCTGGGCGCCGACTCGCTGGCCCTGATCGAGCTGGTCGAGGCGCTCGAGGAGCGACTGGACGACTACGTCGCCGGCTTCCACATCGACGACGCCGACCTCGAGGGCCTGCGCACGGTCAACGACGCCGTCGACTACGTGGCCCACAAGCTCCACCTGGCCTAGGGCCACCGGTTGGCTCGAGGGATCGACGCTCTCGCTGCACGGGTGGGGCTGGACCCGTCTAGCCCCGGGCTCACCACGGCCCTCACCCACTCGAGCTACGCCGCGGAGAACGGCGTGGAGTCCAACGAGCTCCTCGAGTTCCTCGGCGACGCCGTGGTCGATCTCGTGGTGGCCGACCTCATCGTCACCGGCTTCCCGGCCCTCAACGAGGGGACGGGCTCTTTGGTGCGCAGCCGCGTGGTGAACGAGGCGGCGCTCGCGCGCGCCGCGCGCGAGCTCGGGCTCGGCCCGGCGCTACGCGTGGGGCGAGGGGTCGCCAAAGAGCGCGGCCCCGAGCGCCCGAGCCTGCTCGCCGACGCCTTCGAGGCCCTCGTCGCGGCCCTCTACCTCGAGCGCGGCTTCGACACCGCGCGGGCCTTCGTCGCCGAGGCGCTCGGCGGGGCCCTCGCCGAGGCGGCGAGCGAGCCGGCCGGGGTCGTCGACCCCAAGACGCTGCTGCGCCAGTGGGCCGAGTCGAGCGGCCTGGGGACGCCGCGCTACGAGGTCGACGCGCAGGGCCCGGCCCACGACGCGCGATTCGTCGCGCGCGTCGAGGTCGCCGGGCGCGAGCTCGCCCGCGGCGAGGGGCGCTCGAAGAAGGCCGCCGAGGTGGCCGCGGCTCGCACCGCGCTCGAGGCCCTCGATGCCTGAACTCCCCGAGGTCGAGACGGTCCGCGCGGCGCTCGCGCGCGACCTCGTGGGCAAGAAGATCAAGTCGGTCAGCGTGACCAACGGTCGGGTCGTGCGCCGTCACAAGTCGGCCAAGGAGTTCCGGGCCCTCGTCGAGGGCCGCAGCGTGCGCAGCGCCGAGCGCCTCGGCAAGTACCTCGTCTTCGCGCTCGACAACCAGACGAACCTCGTGGTGCACCTGGGCATGAGCGGCCGGCTGGTGCGCGCGAAGGGCCCCAAGGACCTCAAGCCCAAGCACACCCACGTGGTCTTCACGCTCAGCCCGAACGGCGAGCTGCGCTTCGTCGACCCGCGGACCTTCGGCGAGATGTTCGTCTCCCTTCCGCCGGCGGCGGGCGAGACGGTCGAGGTGTCGAAGTTCGCGCGCCTCTCGGTCGGCGGCGACGGCCTCGCCCGGCGCGCCCGGGTGCCCGAGCTCGCCCACCTCGGCCTCGACCCCTTCGAGGACCAGTACGGCTGGGACCGCTTCGCGGCCGTGCTGCGCAGCCGCACGACGGCCCTGAAGGCCGTCCTCACCGACCAGGACATCCTCTGCGGCATCGGGAACATCTACTCCGACGAGATCCTCTTCGCGGCCGGGCTGCGCTACGAC
>JAKCEK010000072.1 GCA_021838005.1 Actinomycetes bacterium | reverse complement strand
GCGCTTTATCGGCTGGGGTACGGCGGTGCCCGACCGGGTGATCACCAACGACGAGCTCTCCCAGACCCTCGACACCTCCGACGAGTGGATCACCGAGCGCAGCGGCATCAAAGAGCGCCGGGTCGGGGGGAGCGCCCGCACCCTGGGCGCCGAGGCCGGACGCCGGGCCCTGGCCGACGCCGGGCTCGAACCGGGTGACGTCGACTTCTTGATCCTGGCGACGACCACCCCCGACCGAATCACCCCGGCGACGGCCACCCTCGTCGCCCACGACCTCGGGCTGAGCTGCCCGGCGATGGACCTCAACGCCGCCTGCAGTGGCTTCATGTACGCGGTGCGCACGGCCTACGGCCTCATCGAGACCGGTACCCGCCGGGTCCTGGTCATGGGCGCGGAGAACCTGTCGCGCTGGACCGACTGGAACGACCGGAACACCGCGGTGCTGCTCGCCGACGGGGCCGGCGCCGCGGTGCTCGAGTACGACCCCACCGAGAATGACCTCCTCTCGTTCTCCCTCGGGGCCGAGGGCGCCGACGCCGACCTGCTCACCTGCGAGCACGGCGGCTTCATCCAGATGGACGGCAAGGAGGTCTTCCGTCGCGCGGTGCGCGTGGTCGTCGACTCCGCGGAGAAGGCCCTCGTCGCGGCCGGCGTCTCGGCCGACCAGCTGAGCCTGGTCGTCCCGCACCAGGCGAACATCCGGATCATCCAGGCCGCCTGCCAGAGGTTGAACGTTGAGATGGAGCGCGCCGTCGTCGTCCTCGACCGCTACGGCAACACCTCGAGCGCCTCGATCCCCCTCGCGGTCGCCGACGCCCGGGCGAACGACCGGATCCACAAGGGCGACTACGCCCTGCTCACGGGCTTCGGGGCCGGGATGACCTGGGCCTCGGCCGTGGTGAGGTGGTCGCGGTGACGGGCCCCTCGCTCGTCATCCTGGCGGCGGGCCGGGCCCGCCGCTACGGCGGGCTCAAGCAGATCGCCCCGGTCGGACCCCACGGCGAGGGCGTGATCGACCTTCTGGCCTCCGACGCGTACGCCGCGGGCTTCGAGGACATCGTGATCGTCGTCAACCCCGACACCGGGCCCGAGATCGAGGCCCACGTCGCGGCGAACTGGCCCAAGGGCCGAAAAGTCAGCTTCACCCACCAGCACCACCTGCGCGGGACGGTCGACGCCGTGCTCGCGGCCGAACCGGCCCTCGACACCTCGAGGCCCTTTGGCGTCTCCAACGCCGACGACCTCTACGGGCGAGAGTCCTTCATGCGCCTGGGCCGCCACCTTCAGACCTCCCCGAACAGCGGCCTCGTGGGCTTCCGCCTCGAGCGGGCCCTGGTGGGCGAGTTGCCGGTCTCGCGCGGCACGTGCACCGTGGTCAACGGTCACCTCACCGAGATCGTCGAACGCCGCAACGTGCACGCCACCTTGAACGGTTACGAGGCCGACGACGGCCTCGAGCCCCACGTGCTGCACCCCCAGACGGTCGTCTCGATGAACCTCTGGGGCTTTCGGCCCTCGATCCTGCCCCTCATGCGCGCCGCCGTCGAGGCCCACGACTTCGAGCGCGAGAAGGAGATCCAGCTCTCGACCTTCGTCGGCCAGATCCTGCACCGCACGCCACTGCGCTTTGACGTGACGATGACCGAGTCGCGGTGCATCGGGGTGACCCACGCCGACGACCTCCCTCTCGCCCAGCGCCTCGTGGTCGAAGAGATCGAGGCCGGCGAGCGCCCTCCGACAGCCTTCGCCCGCTAGGACCGCGCCGCGCTCGCTGCCCACCCTCGACCCTCCGGCCCGGACACCCGCCGGGCCCGTGGCGACGAGAATGGTTGCGCTCTCTGCGGGGCCTCTGCTAGGACAACCGCGGGGACAGTCGAGGGGGGGACATGACTAGGTACGCACGACACGCGATGGCGGCGCTTCTCGTCACGGGGGTCGTCCTCGTCCTCCACGGCGCCCCGGCGGCGGCGGCCGGGCGGCTAACGCTGAGCACCGCGAGCAGCCGGGTCGACGCCCGGACCGCCATCCTCTTCGACGTGTCGGCGACCGGGATCAGCCGCCTCGACGCCGTCGTCGTTGAACGTCAGTTCGGTTCGACCCACGAGTGGCGACCCGTGGCGCGCGTGAGGGCGGGCGGCAACCTCCAGGTGTCCACCTCCGCGCTGAGCATGGGCCGCTACGTCTACCGGGCCCTGGCGATGGCGGGCAACCGCGTCGTCGCCCGGAGCAGCCTCGTCACCGTCTTCGCCTACGGCACGGTGAGCCTGACCCAGCTGGCCCGACGGTCCCAGGAGACCCAGGTCGCGGGCTGGGGTACGGGCACAATCCAGGTGGGCGGCTCGCCCTTCACTTGGCATTCGAACACGACCGGCAACGACGGACCGGGTCAGAACCCCTCGATCACGGCGCAGAACTCGAGCTGCCGGTCCATCGACGTCCAGTTCGCGGTCTCCGACACCGAGGTTGAGCACGGGGGCGTCGCCCAGGTCGGCGCCGGTCTCACCCAGACCTCCTCCATCGTTCAGAACTCCAACGGCTCGGCCGGGCAGGTCAACGCCGCGAGCTTCTCGATCAGCTCGGCGACCTGGAGCCTGAGCCTCTGGGCCTCGTACGGTGACGAGGTGTACTACGCGGCGACCCTGAGCTGCTGGAGCGCGACCGGCGACGCGTAACTGCCGGAGGCACCCTTTGGGGTGGACGCCGTGCTCGACATCAACGGCGATACGGCGATTGCCTGGACCGATGAATGCATCGTCTCGCGCTCAACGGCGACGTTGCGGGGCGACTCGCGAGCGGGCAAGGCTCGGTTCGGCCCCGAGCGTCAACAGGCGACAACTGCGCCGTCACGCCGACGAGGGGTTGAGTCCGCCGAGTACGCTTCGCGTCGAATGAACGATGACGCCACTTTGCGCCGTGATCCTCGTGGCCAGGCCGTGGACTGCGTGTGCTCAACCCCTCCCACGGCCGAACAGTTTGGATGAAGTCGCTGGCTGACCGGCGGTAGACACTTTCAATTAGTGCCAGTCTCGTGAGGGCGCCGTCGCACCCAGCGCAAGAGGCTCGACGTGCTCGGCCGAGAGCGCGAGCGTCCCCGGGCCCCGCTCGAGGGTCCCGCGCACGAGCAGGGCGGCCGAGTGGTCGGCGACGGCCCGCCAACGCGTCCACGCCCCGCGCGAGAAGATCACGTTCACGTGGCCGGTCTCGTCCTCGAGGTTCACGAACACCGCCCCGTTGGCGGTCTCGGGCCGTTGGCGGTGCGTGACCACCCCCGCGACGGTCACCCGGGACCCCTCGACCGCGGCCAGGGTCGCCGCCCGGGCCACCCCGCGCGCGTCGAGGGCGGGGCGCACGATCTCGAGCGCGCTCGCCTCGGTCGTGAGCCCCATCGCCCACAGGTCGTCGGCCACCCGCTCGAGGGCGGTCGCCGGTGCGAGGGGCGGTGCGACGAGGCCGGTGACGACGCCCTCGAGCCGGTCGGGGCGGGCCTGGCTGGCCGCGCCGGCGGCCCAGGCGAGGGCCCGGCGGTCCCCGCCCATCCCGTCGAGCGCCCCGGCGGCGGCCAACGCCTCGAGGGCGGCCGTGGAGAGACCCGCGCGCCGGGCGAGGTCGGCGACGTCGCGGTACGGCGCACCGGCGGCGACCCGGGCGGCCGCCTCGGCCCCGAGCGCACGCACGCCCCCGAGCCCTAAGCGCACGACCGGCGCGGCCGGGTCACCCTCCAAGGTGGCGAGCGCCGCCGAGTGGTCCACGTGGGGCCGGGCGACGACGACCCCGTGGCGGCGGGCGTCGGCCACGAGGCTCTGGGGCGACCAGAAGCCCATCGGCTGGGCGTTCAGCAGCGAGGCGAGGAAGGCCGCCGGGTAGTGGAGCTTCAGCCAGGCCGAGCAGTAGACGAGGTGGGCGAAGGAGACGGCGTGGGACTCGGGGAAGCCGAAGTTGGCGAAGGCCGCCAGCGCGTCGAAGAGCTGGTCGGCCGGCGCGCCGGTGATCCCGTTCTCGGCCATGCCGGCGTAGAAGCGGCCCTTCAGGCGCATCATGCGCAGCTCCGAGCGCTTGGCGGCCATGGCCTGGCGCAGCTCGTCGGCCTCGGCCGGCGAGAAGCCGGCGACGGCGACGGCCATCTCCATCAGCTGCTCTTGGAAGAGGGGCACGCCGAGGGTGCGCGAGAGGATCGGCTCGAGGCGCGCGTGGAGGTAGGCGACCGGCTCCTCGCCCCGGCGCCGGCGCAGGTAGGGGTTGACGGCCCGGCCCTGGATCGGACCGGGCCGGATGAGGGCGACCTCGATCACCAGGTCGTAGAAGCACCGGGGCCGGACCCGCGGCAGGGTCGCCATCTGGGCCCGCGACTCGACCTGGAAGACCCCGACGGTGTCGGCCTCGCAGAGCAGGTCGTAGACGGCCGACTCCTGGGCCAGCGCTCCGAGGTCGAGCGCGACGCCGTGGTGGGTCCGCACCAGGTCGACGCAGCGGTGCAACGCCTCGAGCATCCCCAGGCCCAGCAGGTCGAACTTCACCAGGCCGATCGCCGCGCAGTCGTCCTTGTCCCACTGCAGCACGCTGCGCCCCTCGGTGCGGGCCCACTCGACCGGGCAGACGTCGAGGACCGGCCGGTCGCAGATCACCATGCCGGCCGAGTGCAGCCCGAGGTGGCGGGGCCGGTCACGTAGCTCGGCGGCGAGGGTCGTCACGAGTTCGTCCACCGAGTCGTCGAGGGGCGTCATCGTGTCGCGGTCCACGTGGTCACGCACGTGGTTGGCCTCCTCCTCGCTCGCGCCGAACGCGCGCGCCACGTCGCGCAGCGCCGAGCGCGAGCGGTAGGTGATGACGGCCGCCACCTGGGCCGCGTTGTGCCGACCGTAGCGCTCGTAGACGTACTGGATGACCTCCTCGCGCCGGCCCGACTCGATGTCCACGTCGATGTCGGGGGGGCCGTCGCGCGCCGGCGAGAGGAACCGCTCGAAGAAGAGGTTGAGGGCGACGGCGTCGGCGTTGGTGATCCCCAGCGCGTAACAGACGGCCGAGTTCGCGGCCGATCCCCGGCCCTGGCAGAAGATGTCCCGCGCCCGGCAGAACTCGGTGATGTCCCAGACGGTGAGGAAGTAGCCGGCGAAGCCCAGCTGGGCGATCACGGCCAGCTCGTGGTCGATCTGGCGCCACGCCCCGGCGACCCGCTCGGCCTCGCGGGTCCCGTAGCGCCTCGTCGCCCCCTCGGCGACGAGGCGCTCGAGGTAGGCCTGCTCGTCGAGGCCCGGCGGCGTGGCGAAGGTCGGCAGGCGCGGCGCCACCAGGCGCAGGTCGAAAGCCAGCGCGGCCGTGAGCTCACCGGCCCGGTCGACGACGCCCGGCCAGCGCGCGAAGCGCCGGCGCTGCTCGGCGTCGCTGCGCAGGTGCGCGAGCGGCGAGGCGCTCAGCCACCCCTCCATCTCCTCGAGGCTCCGCCGCGCGCGGATCGCCGAGAGCACGTGGGCCCGGGGCAGGTCGCGGGGTGTGGCGTAGTGCACGTTGTTCGTCGCGACCAGCTCGACGCCCGCGCGCACCGCGATCTCGGCGAGCGCGTCGTTACGCGCGACGTCGAGGGGCTCGCCGTGGTCCCAGAGCTCGACGGCCACGTGGTCGCGCCCAAAGCGCGCGACCAGACGCTCGAGGGCGCGGGCCGCCGCGCGCGGCCCCTCGACCTCGAGGGCGCGGGCGAGCGGCCCCTTGCGGCACCCGGTGAGGACGAGCCAGTCGTGCGCGACCGCCGCGACGTCGTCGAGGGAGAGGCGTGGTGCCCCCTTCTCGCCCCGCGCGAGGTGCGCCAGGCCGAGCGTGCGCGAGAGGCGCGCGTAGCCCGCGGGCGTGCGCGCGAGCACCACCACGTGCTCGCCCGAGGGGTCGGGGACCCCCGTGCGGTCGTCGCCCCCGCCCAGGGTCAGCTCGGCGCCGAAGACGGTAGGGAGGCCGAGCGCCCGGGCCGCCTCGGCGAAGCGCACCACGCCGTAGAGACCGTGGTGGTCGGTGAGGGCCAGGCCCGAGAGGCCGAGGCGCACCGCCTCGACGACGAGCTCCTCGGGGTCGCTCGCGCCGTCGAGGAAGCTGAAGCCCGAGTGGGCGTGGAGCTCGCCGTAGAGCGCCATCAGTCGTAGATCCCCACCAGCCACCACCGGCCGGCCTCGGTCGCGACGAGCAGCGCCTCGCCCCCGGCGAGGACGATCTGGAGGTGGGCGCGACGGCGCCGACGCGACCACCACCGCTCCACCAGCGGCCACGGCCCGGCGTGCCAGACGACCTCCCGGCGCAGCGGCGTGGCGAAGACGACCGACGCCGGCGGAGCGCTGAGCGTCCCGCGCGCACCGAGCACGACCGGCCGGTCCCCCTCGTCGCGCACCTGCAAGGGCACCGGGCGGGCCAGCGTCGTCGCCGGCGAGGGGGCCACGAGCCGCCCCGGCCAGGGGGCGACGTCGGCGACGTCGCCCTCGGGCGCGCCCCAGGGCACGAGGGTCGCCCGGTCCTCGGGCCCCCGCCCGCCGCGCAGACGCGCCACGCACACCGCCTCAGCCCCGAGACGGCGACGGACCCGGTGGGCCGCGATCTCGGCCCGGTCGTCGCCGGCGCTGCGCTGGCCGAAGAAGCCCCGCTGCTCGCCCGACACCCCGACGACCCCGCGCAGCGCCGCCAAGCGCGTCTCGAGGCGGGGATCGCGCTGGCCCTCGAGCTCGGCGAGCTCCCCGCGGGCCACGCGGTGCGCATCGAGGACCCGGCGGTCGAAGCGCTCAGCGACGCGCGCCGGGTCGAGGTCGGCGAAAGCCCCCACCGTGCGCAGCCCCAGCCGCTCGCCCGTCGTGGCGAGGTCTCGCCGGCCGAGCGCGGCGAGGGGCTGGACGCGTCGGAAGGCGTCACCGCGGCCGACCGGCACCACCACGCGCTGGTGCGCCGCCAGCTCGGCGCTGAAGAGGCCCTCGGCCACGCCGAGGTCGGGCTCGACGCCGACGATCTCGAGCACGCACCGGCGCACGCGACCCAGCACCGCGTCGTCACCGCCGAAGAAGCGGCTCGGCCCGCGTAGCGGTAGCGCGAACAGGCCCAGGCGTACCGCCTCGGTGAAGGGGCAGAGGGCGTCGAGGGCGTCGAGCAGCTCGAGGGTCGCCCGCAGTGTCGACCCGTCGGACGCCTCGTCGCTGAGCGACTCGACCCAGACGGCGAGGAGGCGCTCCACTAGGGCGCCTCGGCCCGCCCGTCCCGGTTGGGCAGGACGACGAGGTATTCGCGCACGGGACCGGCGGCCCCGCGCCCACCGACCCGCACGGTCAGTCGACGCGCGTCGAGACGGCTCGTCGTGGCCCACCGCGCGTCGACCACGCTGAAGAGCAGGTCGGCCGGGAGCGGCCACGGGGTGCGCGGCTCGCTGAGGGCGATCAAGACCGCGCCGCTCTCGCGCACACGGTCGACGAGGCGCCGGGCCGCCCCGTGGGCCGCCCGGCCCGGCGGGCGCACCACGACGAGGTCGACCCCGTCGAGCAGGTCGGCCGTCGACTCGGCCCACGCCCCGCGCGGACGGGGCACGAAGAGCACGCGGCGCAGGTCGAGGCCGAGCTCGAGCATCGCGACGACCCCGGGGTCGTCGACCCCGACGACCCCCGCCCAGTGTCCTTGCGCGCTCGACTCGGCGACGAGGGCGAGGGCGAGGCTCAGCCCGCCCCGGCCGGCCGGGGCCTCGACGACGACCGTCGAGCCGCGTCGCAGCCCCCCGCCCGGGACCCAGTGGCGCCACGGCTCACCGAGCGGCAGGAGACGGGTCGAGGCCAGGGCGACCGGGCGTAGCGTCGCCCGTAACTCCTTGGGGATCGGGGGCCGGAAGAGGTCGGAGGCGAACATATGTTCGCAACAGTAGCGAGGCCGCGTCACGGCCGCCAACCCGGGCCGGGACGGGCAGACTGGGGCCATGTGCGGCCGCGTCGCCCTCTTCACCCCCCCGGCTCACCTGGCCCGATTCCTCTCGGCCGCCCTCGCGGTCGGGCTCGATCCGGAGGGCGCGCCGAGCTGGAACGTCGGCCCCCAGCGCTCGCTCTTCGCCGCCGTCGAGGGGCCCGAGGGCCGGGTCCTCGACCGCTACCGCTGGGGCCTCGTCCCCTCCTGGGCGAAGAGTCCCGACGTCGGCAACCGCCTCTTCAACGCCCGCGGCGAGACCGTCGCCGAGAAGCCCTCCTTCCGCGCGGCCTTCCGGTCACGGACCTGTGCGATCCCCGTCGACGGCTTCTACGAGTGGGACCACCGCCCGGGCGGGAACCGCCAGCCGCACTACTTCACCCGCGTCGACGGCGACCCGCTCGTCCTGGCCGGGCTCTACGAGCACTGGCGTGACCCGGCGACCGACCAGACCCTCGCGACCTGCACCGTCATCACGACCGAGCCGAGCGCCGACCTCGAGCAGATCCACGACCGCATGCCCGTCGTGCTCGACCCCGACGAGCTCGAGGGGTGGCTCGGCGTCACCGACCACGAGCCCGCCGAGCGCCAGGGGCTCCTGCGCCCGGCCCCGGCGGGCACGCTCACCCACCACGCCGTCACCAAGGCCGTCGGCTCGGTGCGCAACGACGGACCCGGGCTTATCGAGCCCGAGTCGACCACGCTGTTCTGACCCTCGTCGAGTCCTCTGCGCACAGGTGGTCCTCGGGTGAGCGAGCCATCCGGCAGGTCCCCGCCGAGCGACACGCTCCCGGGTCGTCGCCGACGGCGCCCGAACGCCACCGAAATCCGGTGCGATCCCCTCCGCGAAGGTGCCACCCCTACTCCAGCAGCGGAGGAAGGGGCACCTCCAGGGTCGCGACGGCGACCGGCGTGGGTATCACCCTCCGGATTCACCGCCCCCCTTCGGACTCCTTCGACGTCTTCTCACGCTCCAACAGCGCGCTCTTGCGACCCGCTCCCCAGCGATAACCCGACGGGGACCCGTCGGAGCGCACCACCCGGTGGCAGGGGATGACCAGGGCCACGGGATTGCTCGCGCACGCCCTCGCCACCGCTCGCGCGGCCGTCGGCTCTCCGATCGCCCTGGCCACGTCGGCGTAGGATCTGGTCTCGCCCGCCGGGATCACCAGGAGCGCGTTCCACACTCGCGCCTGAAAGGCGGTGGCCGCGATGTCGAGGGGCAGCGACGGTGCGTCCGCGACGCCGAGCGTTCGGGCCATGACGGCGTGCGACTCCG
>JAKCEK010000071.1 GCA_021838005.1 Actinomycetes bacterium | reverse complement strand
GCAACTGGTACGCGTCGCCGGTCGGCTCGAGCGGCCCGGGGCTGAGAAAGAAGGAGGCCGAACCCACGAGGTCCTCGCCGAGGAACGCCCCGAAGTGCCACGTGGAGGGGGCCGCGTCGAGGGGGTGGCGCGCCGCGCGCGAGGGGTCCCCGTCACGCAGGACCCGGGTTCGCAGGTCGACCAGGACCTCGGACTCGACGCGGCGCACCCGGATCGGCTCACGCTCGAGCGGACGGACGAGGGTCGCGAGAGCGAGGGTCGGGTCGCGGCGCATCGCCGTGCGCTCACCGGTCGGCTCGAAACCCAGTCGGGCGTAGAGGGCCCGCGCGCGCCCCATCGCCCCGGTGACCTGGAGGTAGAGCGCCGGGGCCCCGAGGGCCCGCGTCCGCTCGAGGATCGCCTCGACCAGCACCTCGGCCACCCCGCGACCCCGCTCGGCCGGCGAGACGTACATCGCGTAGAGCCACCGGGTTCCCGGGTAGGCCTCGTTGACCCCGCCCGCGGCCATTCCCACGGGGCGCCGGCCGCGCCAGGCGAGAACCGTCGCCCCGCTCGCGGCGAGGGTTTCCCAGCGCTGGGGCTCGTAGGCGCGCGCCTCGGCGAGGGTCGTGCCGAAGGCGTCGGGGCTGTCGGCGAGCGCCTCCAAGCGCAGCGCCCGGTAGGCGTCGGCGTCGTACGCCGTCGTCGCGCGCACCACGAGGCGCTCGCCCGTCGGGGCGTCAGTCATGGACGCGCTCGGTGAAGGGCAGGCGCGCCGAGTAGATCGAGTAGCCGTCGATCCAGCGCACCAGCACCGTCGCGATCACCGTCGCGGCGATCATGGGCACCACGAGGTCGTAGCCGCCGTGGGAGAGCTCCATCACGAGGACCAGCCCGACGAACGGCGCCTGCATCGAAGCGCCGATCATCGCGGCCGCGCCGACGAGGGCGAAGGCCCCCACCGGGGCGCCGGGCCACAGGTGGCTCCAGGCCGCGCCGAGGAACGCCCCGAGGACGGCGCCGGTCGCGAGGAACGGCGTGAAGACCCCACCCGACGCACCCGAGCCGAGCACCGCGGCGGTGACCAGAGGTTTCAGCATCGCCAGGGCGAAGAGCAGGCCGATCGAGCCCACGCCCAGAAAGGCGTCGTGGGCTATCCCCTTGCCGTTGCCGAAGAGTTGGGGGAACCACGTGCCGATCCCGGCGAGGGCGAGGAAGGCGAGCGGCATTGTCCAAAAGATGTTCGCACCTCGGCTCCGGTAGTGGGCGGCGACACCGATGAGGCGCACGTAGAGCACGGCGAGCAGGCCGATCACGACGCCGGCTCCCAACGACCACACCATGATCGTCGCGCTGAAGTGGTAGAGCGGGACGTTCACGTAGGTGGCGCGACTGGGCAGGTAGGCCCAGGCCACGGTCGTTGCGATGAACGAGGTCGCCAGCGCCGGCAGCGCCACCGGCAGCGCGTAGCTGCCGTAGAGGACCTCGGCGGTGAAGAGCGCCCCGCCGAAGGGCACGTTGTAGACGCAGGCCAGTCCGGCGCCGCCGCCGCAGGCGACGAGCAGGCGGATCTGGCCGGGGGTGAGCCCGAACCACTCCCCGAGCACGCTCGCCGAGGCGCCGCCCATCAGCTTGGGCGCGGCCTCGCGGCCGATCGAGGCCCCCAGGCCGACCACCACCTCCGAGGTCAGCGAGGTCAGCAGGCTTCTGCGGAAGCTCAGCTCGCCCGAGCCGGTCCACAGCGCCTCGTCGATCTCCGCGTGCTCGTGAGCGAAGAACCGCCGGATCAGGTACCACGCGACCGACCCGATCGCGGCCGCCCCCACGAGCGCCACCACGCGGCGCACCTCGCCGGTGCGCATCACGGCCGCCTGGACGCTCCCGCCGTCGTACCCGAACCCGACGCGCTCGGCCCAGTAGAGGATCCACATAAGCAGGTCCCCGAAGAGCCCGGTGACCACGCCGGTCACCACGACCGCGATCCAGAACCGCCCGGTCTGAGGGGCGTCGGGGTCGCTCGTGACGTTGGGCTGCTCCATCGCACCGCGCCCGGAGGGTAGCCGCCGCTTGATGAGGGGCGCCGGCACCCGCCGGCGCTCGCTCTCCCCCCTCGATCCCGCCACGCGTGACCTCACCCGCTGACCGAGCCCCATCGTAGTCACCGTCTCGCGCGCGAGCCGGTGGCGCTAGACGTCGGTCAGGTTGAGCGGGCCCTCGCCAACCTCGAGCGCGGAGTTCGCGACCGCGTGCTCGGTCGGGCGCGGCCAGAGAGACGCCCAGGTCACCCGGCTGCGACCGACGAGGGCGCGGGCGAGCGCGGTGCGCGCGACGAGCGCACTGAACAGCCACCCGGCGAAGTAGGTCACGACGATGACCCCGACGACGTTGAGCACCCACCACACGTGCTTGAGCTCACCGCTCGCGAGCAGCCACTGGTGCAAGAAGAGGATCCACAGGAGCTGGCTGACGTAGATGCCGTAGGCCGCCTCGGAACCGGACCTGGTGATCGCGCGGGTCCGAGCGCCGCGCCGCCGGTCGACCAGGACGACGCCGAGGAGGTAGATCGCGATGATCGCCCCGACGTTGTAGGGGATCACGGCCGAGGCGAAGGGATCGCCGCCGGGTACCAGGGCCGGCGAGAGGACTCCGTAGTGGCGGTGCAGCGCGTCGAGGACGAGGGGCACGGCCGCCAGGACCACGGTCGCCACGAGCAGGCCGCGCCAGTGCCGCACGACCCAGTCGTGGAAGGCCTCGAGGTGGAAGGCGCAGACCACGCCCCCAATGAGATAGAGGGGATAGCTCGAGACGAGGCGCGTCTCGAGCCACGGGGAGATCGTGAAGCCCAGGTAGCCGTGACGGAAGAGGTAGGGGACGGCGAACTGCCACAGCGCGGCCACCACGGCGACGGCCACGTGCGAGCGCGGGAACCGCCGGATGAGCCAGAAGAGGTAGGGGAAGAGGACGTAGAACTCGAGCAGCAACAGCAAGAAGTACAGGTGGTAGTAGCCCGTCGCGAGCGCCACCCCCAGGTGACGCAGCCCCACCGTCGACAAAAGGGTCGAGGCCGACAGGCGGTAGAAGGGGAAGCTCGAGGTCGGCGTGGCCATGGCCACGGGAACGTAGATCACCGTCCAGACGATGTACACCAACCCCACCGACATGAACCGGCGCTGCCAGTAGCGCGCCGGCGCCACCCGCGTGCTGTCGCGGTAGCTGTAGGCGAGCATGCAGGCCGAGACGAACAAGAAGGCGTCGCGCGAGAAGTGGGTGAGCGTGAGCATCCCCGACGCCCAGAGGCTCGTCGAGAGCGGGGCGAAGTAGATCAGCGCGTGGGTCGAGATGACCGCCGACTGCTTGATCGGGCGCATCGCGTCGACGTGGTCGAGCCGCTGGCGCGTCCCCCGGGCCGCGTCGGCCACCACGGCGCCCGACGCGGCCTCGACCACGGCTACACCGCCTCGACGTAGGCGACCGGAACCGAGCCGTCGCGCAGGCGGTTCTTCTGGATCTTGCCCGTCGCGTGCGCGCCGAACGCCTCGACGAGCTTGACGCGGGCGGGCCGGGTCGGGCGGGCGAGGGCCCTCTCGGCCGCCTCGCGCAGCCGCGCCACCAGCACGCCGGCGCGATCGCCCACGAGGTCGTCGGCGTCTCGGGGCTGGACGAAGGCGACCGGGACCTGCCCGAAGACCTCGTCGGGCTCTGCGACCACCGCGACGGCGGCGACGCCGTCGACCGCGGCCAGAACGTGCTCGATCTCGAGCGGGTACACCTTCTCCCCGCCGCGGTTGATCACGTCGTCGCTACGCCCGACGAGAAAGACGTACCCCTCCTCGTCGACGTAGCCCAGGTCGCCCGTGCGCAGCCAGCCGTCGTCGTCGAACCGGTCGGCGTAGGCTCCCCACTCGTAGTGGTCAATGACCGTGGGCCCGCCGATCTCGATCGAGCCGATCGCGCCGGGTCCGAGGACGGCGCGACCCTCCAGCGACACCACCCGCAGCGACACGCCCACGGGACGCCCCACCGAACCCGGCTTGCGCGGTCCGTCGACGGGGTTGACGCAGATCTGGCTCGCCGCTTCGGTCATGCCGTAGGACTGGACGACCGGGACGCCGGTCGTGCGCTCGAAGGTCTCCTCGAGCGCGGGGGCCAGGGGGGCCGACGCGCTGCGCACGAAGCGCACGCGCTCGGGCACCCGCTCTCCGGCCTCGGGCAGAACGAGCCGGGCGATGATCGCCGGCACCACGTTGACCCACGTCGCTCCGGCCTCGTCGACCGCCCTCCAGAAGCCGGTGCGATGGAACCGGTCGTCGAGGGCGAGCGACGCGCCCGAGACCAGCGCGGCGAGCACCCCCACGACCTCGGCGTTCACGTGCCACAAGGGCAGCGGGTTGAAGCCCCGCTCGCCGGGCCCCAGGCCGTGGTGGTCGGCGACCAGGCCGGCCGTGGCGAGGACCTGGGCTACCGGGAGCGCCATGACCTTGGGCGCGCCCGTCGTGCCCGACGAGGCGAGCAGAATCCCCCCGGGAGCGTCGGGAGCTCCGCGGGCGATCCCGGCGCGCGCACCCGCGACCTCCAGCCACGGCGCGACGACGCCCTCGAGTCGGGGACGGTCGGCGAGGACGGCGTCGAGCGCGAGGGTCCGGACGCGCTCGGCCGTCGTCGCGGCCCCCGGCTCCGACGTGGGGTCGAGGGGCGCGACCCACAGCCCGGCGCTCAATCCGGCGAAGAACCAACGACAGAAGTCGAGGGGGTCGGCGACGACGAGCCCCGCGCGCGACCCCGGCACGAGCCCCTCCGCGGCCAACCAGGCCCGGTCCCCCGCGAGGTTGGCGGCGAGGGCCCCGAAGGTGACGACCCGGGTTCCCCGGGCCTCCACGAGGTAGGGCGCGTCGGGCGCGTCGGCCCCGCGGCGCTCCACCAGTGCCGCGAGGGATTCGAGAGTCGTCGGCGGCCTCGACTCCATGGCCCGCCTAGTACATCATTCGGTGGTCGTCGTAGTGCTTGAACTCGAGGAGGTTGTTCGCCGGATCACAGACGACGAAGGTCCGGTGGACCTCCACCCGCCCCTCGAAGCGACGACTCACGTCGGCGTAGAAGGGGACGCCCCGCTGCTGGCACAGCGCGTAGGCCGCGTCGAAGTCCTCACCCGCCCGGAAGGTGACCCCGAAGTGGCGCGGGTACATCGCCAACTCGTTCATCGGTGCCAACCGCTCGGGTGCCGGCGAGAGGTGGCAGACCAGCTGGTCTCCGAAGAAGTCCAGGGTGACGCGGTCGTCGTAGCGACGCGCCAGCTTGCAGCCGAGCTTCGTCACGTAGAAGTCGACGGTCGCGTCGAGGTCGTAACAGGGGACGGCGAGGTGGAAGACGTCGCGGGGCTCGCGCACCTACTCCTCCCAGTCGCGAGGCTCGAACTCGAGGAGGGTCTCTGAGCGCAGTCCGAGCCGGATCGTCTCCAGCGGGACGACGTCGGTGACGGCGATATTGCCGAGGTTCGCGTTGGATCCGACCCGCTTGACGAAGTACGTCTGCAACTCGGTCGAGGGCGCCTCGAAGAGCAGCCGCTCGTACGGGAGGCCGGCGGCGAGGATCTCCTCGATCAGCCCGTAGCGCAGCTCGCCGTTGGACCGGCAGATCCCCCCTCGACCTCCCTCGCGGGTCTCGAGGGTGACCAGCTCGGCCCCGGCGTCAAGGTCGGCCTGGATGTAGTGGATCCACAGGTGCGGCGCCATCGTCTCGGACTTGATCTGGTCCTTCGACCCGACCTCGGAGATCACGCGAAAGTCGTCCGAAAGGCGCTTGACGTAATCGGCCTTGTCGTCGTTGGTGATGTCGATCGTCCCGTTGGAGACCTCGACGAACGGGCACCCCAGCGTCGCGCACAGCTCCCGGAACGCGTCGAAGCGATCCTGCAGGACGTACTTCTCGAAGAGGGTTCCGCCGAGGTAGAAGTCGACGCCCCGCTCGGCGAGCACGGCGACCTTGGTCGGGAAGTCCTTCGTCACCACCGAGGTCCCCCAACCGAACTTCACGAAGTCGATCAGGTCGCCGTGGCTCTCGATGAGATCACGGAACTGCCCGAGCGGCAGGCCCTTGTCGATGATCATCGTGAGCCCCGTGGAACGGGGCTTCGCCGGACGCTCGGGGAGCCGTAGGGGCATGCCCCGATGCTAACGAGATAGACCCCCGCGACTCCAGGGACGTTGGTCCGCGCGATTGGCCTTTGAGCCCCGAACGCCCCGAAAACGTGCGGAGAGTTCGCTCGGCGACGACCTTAGAGATTGCTGAGAATAGGTTCGATCGTCCGCCCCTCGAGTCGTCGGGGCGCGCGCGCGAGGTGGTGGGACCGCTCGTGCTCCCTAGCGTGGGAGCGATGGCCCCGCTCTCACTCACCCTCGTGCGCCACGGCGAGAGCGACTGGAACGTGGCGCGACGATGCCAGGGTCAAGACGACCGCGCTCGGCTCACCGACGCGGGACGGGCTCAGGCCACGATGGTGGTCGACGCGCTCGTCGAGCGCGACGTCGATCTCGTCGTCGCGAGCGACCTCACCCGTGCCCTCGAGACCGCGGACCTCGTGGCCGGTGCCCTCGGCGTCAGGCGGCTCATCGACCCGCTCGTGCGCGAGCGCGCCTTCGGCTACCTCGAAGGTGGTCCGCTCGCGGCCGTCACCGCCGCCGACACCGGCATCGCCGACGGCCTCCTCGTCGACCCCGACGCCCGCCCCGCCGGAGGCGAGTCCTTCCGCGACGTGGCGCTGCGCGCCCGACGGTTCCTCGAGAAGGCCGAGCTCGCCTGGCCGGACCGCCGACTGCTGGTCGTGACCCACGGCGGGTTCGTCCGAGCGGCGCGAGCCGTCGCCTCCGGCGTTGCCCTCGAGGGAATGGCCTGGGAGCGGATCGACAACGCGACGCTCTGGCCCCTCGAGCCCGCCCACACCGACTGAGAGGGCGGAACCGGTCCGCTCTGAGGATCCGCCGCCGGTGGCCGTGACACCGGCGCGCCAAAGGGCCTGGGGACGGCGCCTCGGTCACGCAGTGCCGCGGACCACGCCCCACGCCCCGTCGAACTCTTCTCCGGACTCCTAGCCGCGCACCAGCAACGTCGCCGCCGCGCCGGCCACGGCCACGACGACGACGCCCACCCGGCTGAAGGTCGTCAGGGAGGTGGTGGCCCCCTCGCGCGTGGCGATCCGGCGCCACAGCAGCGACGAGAGGGCCCCGGTGACCGCGAGGTTCGGGCCCACGTCGAGTCCCACTAAGAGGGCGAAGGGGTGGGCCACGGCGTGGGCCGCGTAGAACGACGCCGCGGGGAGGTTGTTGACGACGACGGTCGTGAGAGCCGCGACGACCGCGGTCGCCGCCACGTCGGTGTGGGCGAGGGCGCCCGAGGCGAACCCCGAGGTGCGTGCGAACCAACCCACGGCGCTGGCGACGACGAACAGCCCCCCCAGCAACAGGGGGTTCGTGTCGGCGAGCGCCTCTCGCAGCTCGAGCCGTCGGCGCACCGCGACGTCGAGGGCGGCGGCGGCGACTCCCGCACCGAAGACCCACAGCGCGGGCTGGCGGGTCAGCAGCATCGCCACGACCGCGAGCGCGGCGCCGGCCGTCCCCGGGCCCGCTCGGAAGGGCTCGCGCGCAGCGTCGGCCGCGGGCCCCGTCCCTAGGGCTCGCCACCGCCAGAGGAGGACCACGGCCACCGTGGCCGCGACGCACGCCACCCACGGCAGTCCGGTGTGCGCGACGAACGCCGACCCTCCCCCTCCGCGGTCGGCCACCACGAGCAGGTTCGTCAGGTTCGAGCCCACGAGCAGCAGGGACGCGGCGTTCGACATGAACACCGTCCCGTAGAGGAACGCTCGCTCATCGGTCGAACGGCTGCGCGCCGCGTGCAGGGCGACCGGGGTCATGAAGACGACGGCCGTGTCGAGGTTCAACACGGCCGTGACAACGGCGACGGCGAGGAGCGTGACCACGAGACTGGCCCGCGCGCCGCCGGGCACGCGAGCGCACCACGACCCGACGAGGGTGAAGAGGCCCTCGCCCGCGGCGACCCGGCCGATCAGGAGGAGACCCACCACCAAAACGAACGGCGGCCAGGCCACCGCCAGGCTGTGGGTCAGGGCGGACACCCGCCCACGTTACGGGCGGGCCGTCGCGGCCGGGAGCCGGTCGGTCCGTCAGCGTCGCGACCCGAACCACGGCGGCGGGGCCACCTCGAGACGCGCCAGCGCCGAGTCGACCTCCCCGAAGCGCTCGTCGTGCTTGAGGTACGCCTCGTAGGCCCGCGCGATCTCCTCGTGGCTGCGCGCGACGAAGTTCCACCACATCACCACGGTCTCGGAGAAGGGGACGCCGCCGAGGAGCAGGGCCACGGACGGCTCGTGGGTGACGAGGTCGACCTCGTCCGGACCGGGCGCGAGGTAGGCGAGCGACCCGGGGGCGACCGCCTCGCTCCCGAGGACCACTTCGCCCTGGACGACGAGCAGGGCGTGCTCGAAGGCCGGGTCGAGGGCTACGGGGGTCGCGCCCCGGGCGAGACGCAGCTCGAGGGCGACGCCGGGCGCGTCGGGGCGCGCCGGTGAGGCCATCCCCATCGCCGATCCCACGAGCAGCGTGGCGAGCCCGTGGTCCAACTCGGTGCGCGGCGGGTCCTCGAGGTGCTCGAAGGCCGCCGCGCCGTGGCGCGTGGCGTCGGGCTGGGCGAGCCACAGCTGGACGCCGTGGAGATCCCCGTGATCGAGCCCGGGGTTCTCCTCGGAGTGCACGACCCCCTGACCCGCCGACATGAGATTCACCTGACCCGGGCGGATCAGCTGCTCGCTCCCGAGGCTGTCCCGGTGCACCATCGCGCCCTCGAGCAGCCAGGTCACGGTCTGGAGTCCGATGTGGGGATGGGGCGCGACGTCGTAGCGCAGGTCCTCGCGGTAGGTCGCGGGCCCGAGGTGGTCGAGGAAGCACCACGGCCCGACGGTGCGACGTCCTCGGGTGGGCAGAGCGCGACGCACCGCGAGCTCGCCCACCGACGACGCGCGCGCCGGGGTGATCTGCACCGGGGTCACCCCACCGTTCTAGTTCCGCGCCGGCTGCCCTAGTCGGTGAAGGTGAGGGCCCGCAGGCGCTCGCCGAGAGCGCGCGCCGCGGGGTCGGCCACGACCTCGGCCCGCCCGTAGAGCCACAGCAGGAGGCGCGCGGCGTCGGCCTCGACCACGGCGGTCGGCTCGGCGACGCCCCGCGACCAGCTCACGGTCCCCTCGCCGGCGTCGACGAGCGT
>JAKCEK010000070.1 GCA_021838005.1 Actinomycetes bacterium | reverse complement strand
TGGCCGAGGCCCTCGTGAAGGGCTGGTCCTCGGCGATGATGCCGCGCATCTCGGCCTCGATGCGCTCGAGGTCATCGTCGCTGAAGCGCGCCCCGCCGGGCAGGTCGAAGTCGTAGTAGAAGCCGTTCTCGATCGCCGGGCCGATGGCGTACTTGGCCCCCGGCCACAGGCGCGTCACCGCCTGGGCGAGCACGTGGGCCGTCGAATGGCGCGTCACGTCGCGCCCGTCTTGGGAACCGGCCACCACGATCGCCACGTCGTCACCGTTGGCGAGGACGGTCGACAGGTCTCGCAGCTCGCCGTTGACGCGGGCGACGAGGGCGTCCTTGGCGAGACGCGCCCCGATCGCCCGGGCGAGGTCCCCCGCCGTCGAGCCCGCGGCGAGCGTGCGCGTGGCGCCGTCGGGCAGGGTCACCGCGATCTGCGACATGGGGTCCTTTCGACGCTACAGCGTAACGCCGAGCAGGGCCGCGGCCGCGTGGACGCTGGCGCCCGCGTGGGCTGCGGCGTCGATCGCCGCCAGCGCGCCCGGCGTGTCGAGGTCGTCGTCCAGGGCCGCGCGCACGTCGGTGAGGACGCTGGACTCACGCCCCCCGAGCGTCGAGCGCCACGTGGCCAGGCGGCTGCGCGCCGCGGCGAGCAACTCGTCGCGCCACTCCCAGTCGGCGCGGTAGGGCTGGGCGAGCAAGGCGAGGCGCACGGCCGCGGGCTCGCTGCGCTGGGCGAGCTCGCTGACAAAGACCAGGTTGCCCAGCGACTTGGACATCTTCGTGCCGTCGTAGCCCACGAGTCCCGCGTGCATCCAGTGGCGCACGAACGGCGCCCCGGTGACCGACTCACTCTGGGCCGCCTCGCACTCGTGGTGGGGGAACGCCAGGTCGCGGCCCCCGCCGTGGACGTCGAGGGTCTCGCCGAGCTCGCGCAGCGCCAGGGCCGAGCACTCGATGTGCCAGCCCGGACGGCCCGCGCCCCAGCGCGACTCCCACGCGGGCTCATCCTCGAGCGAGGGCTGCCAGAGCACGAAGTCGAGGGGGTCGCGCTTGCGCGGGTCGTCGGGACGTCCCCCGTGCGTGGCGGCGAGCTCGATCATGCGCCCACGCGCCTCGTGGCTCACCTGGCCGAAGCGGGGGAACTTGGCGACCTCGAAGTAGACGAAGCCGTCGACTTCGTAGGCGATCCCCTCGTCGAAGGTCCGCCCGATGAGCGTGAGGATCTCGGAGATGGCCCCGGTGGCGCGCGGCTCGGAGTAGACCGGCAGCAGGTTGATCAGGCGCATGTCGCGCTCGAAGGTCGCCAGCTCGCGGGCCGCGAGGTCGAGGTAGTGGACCCCGAGTTCGCGGGCCTTGCGCAAGATGTCGTCGTCGACGTCGGTCACGTTGCGCACCAGGCGAACCTCGTGGCCGTCGTCGCGCAGCCGGCGGGTGAGGACGTCGAAGGCGAGGTAGACGAAGGCGTGGCCCAGGTGGGCCGCGTCGTAGGGGGTGATCCCGCAGCTGTACATCGTCACCGGCCCCGTGGGTGTCATCGGGGCGACGGCTCGGCGCGCCGAGTCGTAGAGGCGCATCACGCCGGCAGGCCCCGGAAGACCACGGAGCTGTGGGCCCGGTGGCGGAGGTTGATCGTGACGCACACCGCGGTGAAGGCCTCGACGGCGCTGGCGAGCGACATCGTGCCCACCTCCACGGCGCGCAGCCCGGGCATCGCGTCGATCAGCTCGACGACGCTCGCGCGCGCCGCGGCGTCGTCGCCCACGACGGCGACGTCGGCGTCGAGGTCGCTCGCGAGGTCCTCCATCTGGGCCGCCGGCAGGTGATGGAAGGCGCCCACGACGCGGCTCTGGGGCACGACGGCCGCGATCTGGGCCGCCATCGCGCCGCGCGGCGGGTAGAGGGGAACCACCTCTTTCCCCTCGCGCGCGAGCGCGTTGACCATCGAGATGACGACCTTGCCCGCCAGGGGCTCGCGCAGCGCGCGCACGGTTGCCACCGCCGAGTCCCACGGCGTCGCCACCACCACGAGGTCGCAGTCCGCGGCGCCGGCGTTGTCGGCGCCCCCGATCGCGCCCGTCCCCGCGGGCAGCGACGCGGCCACCTCGCGCGCGCGCCCGGCGTCTCGCGAGCCGATGACGACCCGGTGGCCGCCCGCCGCGAGGCGGACCGCCACGCCCCGCCCGGCCGGACCCGTCCCTCCGAGGATGCCCACACTCTGTGATGTCACGTCCACCCTCGCTTCGCTAGGCCCGGCAGTACGCTAACAAGATGACGCTCCTCGACGATCACCGGCTCCTGGTCACGGGGGTCCTCACCGACGACTCCCTGGCCTTCGCGATCGCCCGGCGGGCCCTCGAGGAGGGGGCCGTGGTCGCCCTGTCGAGCTTCGGCCGGGGGATGTCGCTCACCCGGCGCACCGCGCGCAAGCTCGCCGAGGTGGGCGAGGTCGGCGAGGTGATCGAGCTCGACGTCACCGACCCGGCCCAGGTCCGCGCCGCGGCGGCCGAGCTCGAGGAGCGCTTCGGACGCCTCGACGGGCTGGTCCACGCGATCGGCTACGCCCCGGCCAGCTGCCTCGGCTCGGGAATGTTCCGGGCCCCCTTCGCGGACGTCGCCACGGCCCTGCACGCCTCGACCTACTCACTGGCCGCCCTGGTGGGCGCGCTGCGCCCCCTGCTCGCGCGCTCGAGCGCGCCCGGCGGCGCCTCGGTCGTCGCCCTCGACTTCGACGGGTCGCGCGCCTACCCGCAGTACGACTGGATGGGCGTCGCCAAGTCGGCCCTCGAGTCCCTCGGACGCTACCTGGCCCGGGAGGTCGGCCCCGACCGGATTCGCGTCAATATGCTCGCGGCCGGCCCGCTGCGCACCATCGCCGCGAAGTCCATCCCGGGCTTCTCGCTCTTCGAGGACAGCTGGGCCGACCGCGCACCGCTGGGCTGGGACGTGAACGACACCTCGGTCGTGGGCGACGCCGCGGTCGCGCTGCTCTCGCCGCTGCTGCGCGCGACGACCGGCGCGATCCTCCACGTCGACGGCGGCGCCCACGCCATGGGCTAGACGCCCTGGGTCGCGAACTGGGTCTCGTAGAGGTTGAAGTACAGCCCCCCGCGCGCGTGAAGCTCCTCGTGGGTGCCGCGCTCGACGACCCGCCCGCCGTCGATGACCAGGATCTGGTCCGCTGCGCGGATCGTCGAGAGCCGATGGGCGATGACGAGCGACGTCCGCTCGGCCATGGTGGCGTCGAGGGCCCTCTGGACGGCGGCCTCGCTCTCGGCGTCGAGGTGGGCCGTCGCCTCGTCGAGAACCACCAGGCGCGGCGACTTCAGCAGCAGTCGCGCGATGGCCACGCGCTGCTTCTCCCCGCCCGAGAGGCGGTAGCCCCGCTCCCCCACCACGGTGTCGAGTCCGAGCGGCAGGCTGTCGATGAGGTCAGCGATCTGGGCCGCGACGAGCGCCGCGCGGATCTGCGCCTCGCTCGCGTCGGGCCGGGCGAAGAGCAGGTTCGCGCGCAACGTGTCGTGGAAGAGGTGCGCGTCCTGTGTGACGACGCCGACGGTCGCGTTGAGCGAGTCGAACGTCGCGTCGCGCAGGTCCACCCCGTTGATCGCGATCGACCCCGCGTCCACGTCGTAGAGGCGGCTCACCAGCATCGAGAGCGTCGTCTTACCCGCACCGCTCGGGCCCACCAGGGCCGTCATCGTGCCCGGCTCGACGACGAAGCTCACGTCAAACAACACGGGCGTGCGCGGCGTGTCGTCCAGGCGGGCCACCGCCTCGAGCGAGGCCAGCGACACCTCCTGGGCCGCGGGGTAGGCGAAGTCCACGTGGTCGACGACGAGTCGCGCCGGGCCCGCCGGGATCGGGCGGGCGCCGGGACGCTCGGCGATGGTCGGCTCGAGGTCGAGGACCTCGAAGACGCGCTCGAAACTAACCATGGCCGACATCACGTCGATGTTGAGGCTCGAGAGCTGGGTCAAGGGACCGTAGAGGCGCCCGAGGTAGGCGGTCATCGCCACGACGGTGCCCACCAAGAGGGTGCCGCGCACGGCCGCCACCCCACCGAAGCCGTAGGCGAAGGCCGTCGCCAGTGACGCGGTGAGCGAGAGGGCCACGAAGAAGAATCGCTGGTAGGTGGCCTGGCGGACCCCGATATCGCGGACCTCGCCGGCGCGCCGCTCGAAGAGGAGTCGCTCCTCGCCCGGGCGGCCGAAGAGCTTCACGAGCATCGCGCCGGCCACGTTGAACCGCTCGCTCATCACCGTGTTCATCTCGGCGTTGAGCTCCATGCCCCGTTGGAAGAGCGTCCCGAGGCGTCGGCCCACCCGACGCCAGGGCAGGAGGTAGAAGGGCACCAGCACCAGCGAGACCAGCGTGATCGGCCAGCTCAGCACGAACATCACCGAGAGCACGATCACGACGAGGATGACGTTGCCCACGACGTTCGAGAACAGGTCGGTGAAGGCCTGCTGGGCCCCGATGACGTCGTTGTTCAGCCGGCTGATCAGGGCGCCGGTCTGGGTGCGGGAGAAGAACGCGACGGGCATCTTTTGGACGTGGTCGAACACGGCTGCGCGCAGGTCGTAGATCAACCCCTCGCCGATGACCGCCGAGACCCGCCGCTCGACCATCTGCAGGCCCGCGTCGAAGATCGCGAGCCCGGCCGTGGCGCCGGCCAGGGCGACGATGAGCCCGCTGCGGTGGCGGTAGATGCCGTCGTCGATGATGGCGCGGAGCAGCAGTGGCGACACCGACGAGACGACCGCGTCGACGATGACCACCGTGAGGAACAGGGTCATCAGGCGCCGGTAGTGGCGCCCGAAGCGCAGGATCCGCGAGAAGGTCCCGGGCTTGATGCGGTGCTCGAGGAGGCTGCGGTCGCGCCGCGCCGAGCGCATCCCGGCCCAGCCGGCTCCGTGCATGCTCATGACGCCCCTCTCGGGGACTCAGTGTAGGAACCTCGCGATTCGATCGGTGCGCTCAGCCCGCGAGCGCGCTGGTCACGATGAGCGCGCCGAGGCACACCATCACGCTCGCCCCGGCCACGCGCAGGCTCACCAGCCGGCGGGCCGAGCCCGAGAGCCACTCGCGGGCGGTCCCCGCGATCAGCCCCCAGGTCGAGTCGCTGCAGAAGGCCATCACCGAGAACAGACCGCCCAGGACGAGCAGCTGCACGGTCGCGCTCCCGCGCGCGGGCTCGACGAAGTGAGGGAAGACCGCCGCGAAGAACACGAGCGACTTGGGGTTCAAGATCCCCACGGTGAAGCCCTGACGCACGATCGAGGGCACCGCGGGCTTTGCGCCCTCGCGTCGGGCCATCGCGGCGGCGTGCGCGTGGCGGTGGCGGTAGGCGCCGATCCCCAGCCAGACGAGGTAGAGGCCCCCGACGAGTTGCAGGACGACCGAGAGGAGGTGGGAGCGGCTGAGCAGGGGCCCGAGGCCCACGGCCACGGCGGCCGACAGCACGAGGGTGCCCAGCGAGTTGCCCAGCACCGTGAGCACGGCCACCGTCCGGCCCCAGGCGACGCCGCGCGCCAGGGTGAAGAGCACGCTCGGCCCGGGCACGACGATGATCGCCATCGACGCGATGACGAAGGTCACGAGGCGCCCCGGGTCGATCACGCGGTCCCCACGGTCGCCACCCACCACCCGGTCATGGTCCGACCACGGTACCGGGAGGGGGACTCTCAGGCCAAAGGCCAGACCGGCGCGCGTCGCGCCAGCTCAGCGAGCGCGTCGGGGGCGAGGGGCCGGGCGAGGTAGAACCCCTGGCCCCGTTCGCAGCCGAGCAGGCGCAGGCCCGAGAGCTGCGGGGCGTTCTCAATGCCCTCCGCGGTGACCTTTATCCGCAGCGCGCGGGCCATGGCGATGATCGCCTCCACCAGGGTGGTGTCCTGGTCGTCGAGGCCGAAGCCTCGGATGAAGCTCTGGTCGATCTTGAGCTCGTCGACCGGCAGCCCCTTCAGCCGGCCGAAGGAGGAGTACCCCGTGCCGAAGTCATCGATCGAGACCCGCACGCCGAGGTCCTTGAGCTGACCGACGAGCAGGGTGAAGCTCTGGTTGTCCTCCATGAGGACGCTCTCGGTCAATTCCAGGATGACCCGGCCGGGATCGACGTCGCTGTCGAACAGAGCACCCTTCACGACGTCGGCGAGGTCGGTCGTGAGCAGCTGGCGCACCGAGACGTTGATCGACATCGACAGGGCGAGCCCCTCCTGGTCCCACCGGGCCAGCTGCTCGATCGCCTGGGCGACGACCCAGCCGCCGACCTCGCCGATGAGGCCGAGCTCTTCGACCAGCGGGACGAACTCACTCGGGGAGACCTCACCCAGCAAGGGGTGGCGCCAGCGCAGGAGGGCCTCCACACCCACGAGGGTCCGGCTGCGCAGGTCGACGATGGGCTGGTAGTGGAGGTAGAACTCGTCGCGGTCCTGGGCGCTGAGCAGGGCATCGAGCAGCGAGGCGCGCCGGCGCGCCGCCTCGCGCAGTGCCGCGTCGAACAGCTCGACCCGATTCGAGCCGGCCGCGCGAGAGCGCTCGGCCGCGGCGTCGAGGTCGCGCAGCAGCGACTCGGGTGACGTGTCGCCGTCGCTCATGACCGCGCCGGCACTCACGCTCAGGAACTGGGGCTTGAGCGGGCTCTCGTAAGGCTGGTGGATCGCCCTCAGCGTGTTGTGCACCCGCTCGACGAGGTACTCCGCGCTCGCCACCGACGTGCCCACGATGACAAAGTCGTCATCCGAGACCCGGGCCGCGAAGCTCTCGGGCAGGATGTTGGTCACGATGCGCACCGCAACCTGGCGGATGAGCTCGTCGCCCTTCTCGTGCCCGAGAGTCGCGTAGATCAGCTTGAAGTGGTCGAGGTGCAGCAGCGCCACGCCGAAGGGCCTGGCGTGGCGACGCGACTCGCCCAGGGCGAGGGTCAGTCGATTGAGCAGCGTCGACCTGTTGGGCAACCCCGTGAGGGCGTCGTAGTAGTCGTAGTAGTCGAGCTGCTCTTCGATGCGCTTGCGATCAGTGATGTCGGGCATCTGGACCAGGTAGTAGAGGGGCTCGCCGTCCTCGTCGCGCGTGGTGGCCACGTAAATCGAGGCCCACGCGATGGAGCCGTCGGGGCGCAGGAACCGCTGTTGGTCGAAGCTGAGGTCGTCCCCTTCGACCAGGCGAGTGGCCGCCTCGTCCCAGAACGCGGCGTCCTCGGGGTGGGCGAAGGCGATCCACGGGTGCCCGACGATCTCCTCGGGCTCGTGAGCCCACATCGTGGCCAGGGCCCCGTTCACGTGGCGCAGGATCCCGTCGAGGTCGACGACGGCGGTGGGTACGCCCGAACGCCCGTAGAGGTTGTCGAAGTCGGGCACCCGACACTCGCGTCCACCCGCGAGCGCCGCGAGGAAGTCGCGCACCTCGGTGCCGCCCTGCAGGGGCAGAGTCAGGGCGTGGCCGACGACGACCTCGTAGACGTAGCCACGCCCCTCGGGGCGGCGGGTCACGTACCCCCCGCGAACGAGGTCGGCGACGATCCCCTGGGTCGCGCGCTCGCTCAACCCGAGGGCGTCGGCGATCTCGCGGATCTTGGCCCGGTCGTCGTGGGCGATGAGGAGCAGGGCCGCCCCGTAGTTCGATAGGAGGCGCAGGTCGTGGGTCTTGGTCATCGGGAGGTGTCGGTCGCTGGAGTGCGCCCGGCTCTCGGGCACCGATCACATTACGGAAGAGCGATTCACCTATCGAGACGCAAAAGTCCCATTGGGCCGCGCAATCTGCATCATTTGTCCTTGGTCCATCTTCACTAGAGGTTCCATACCGGATGTCGGTTTCTCCCGTCGCGCGGGTCCCCGCGGCCGCGGTTCCTCGGACTTGGCACACTGGAGGTGGCCCTGCGCCGCGACCAGAGACGAGACGCCCGAGATCATGCCTCCACCGCCGCCCGACGACGAGGGGACTCACCGAGGAGCGGACCACGCGATCCGCGGGGCCCGACGCGTCGTCGACCGACCCGTCGCCCCCCCGGGCGACCCCCGGCACGCGGTGAAACGGTGAGCCTCCACGAGGACCGCGGGCGCGCCGAGTCCTTCGGCGTCGCCGCCGGACGCTACGACCGCGCCCGTCCCGACTACCCACCCGCGCTCTTTGACGCCGTGCTCGGACCCCACCGGGCGGGCCTGCGCGTGCTCGACGTGGGCTGCGGCACGGGGATCGCGGCGCGCCAGATGGCCGCGCGGGGGGCGTCGGTCCTGGGCGTCGAGGTCGACGCCCGCATGGCCGAGGTCGCCCGGGCCCGGGGGACCGTCGTCGAGGTCGCGGCCTTCGAGCAGTGGGACGCGCGCGGCCGGCTCTTCGACCGGGTCACCGCGGCCCAGGCCTGGCACTGGGTCGACCCCGTGCGCGGCGCGACCGCCGCCGCCGCGGCGCTCGAGGGTGGGGGCCGGCTCGGCCTGTGGTGGAACGTCGCCGACGCCCCCTCGGCCCTTCGCGAGCGCGTCGGGCCCGTCTACGCCCGCCTCGCCCCCGAGGCCCACGCCTTCAGCGTGCTGCTCGGCTCGAGCGCGCGCCCCACGCCCTTCGGGGTCGAGTCCGCGACCGGGGCCCTCGGGGCAAGCACGGACTTCGCCGAGCCCGTGGTGACAACCTTCGCCTGGTCGCGCCGCTACTCGCGCGACGAGTGGCTCGATCAGCTGCCCACCCATAGCGACCACGCCCGCCTCCCGCCACCGGTGCTCGCCGACCTCGTGCGTGCGGTGGGCGAGGTCATCGACGAGTTGGGCGGCGGATTCGAGATGGCCTACGTGACGTACCTCGTGAGCGCCGAGCGGCTCGCGCGCTAGCCGGGCGGGTCCTCGACCAACGCGCGCAACGCCACGAGCACGGGGTCGCCGGGGTCGCCCACCACCTCGCCGGCGGGGGCGCCCGGGCGAGGGTCGTCCTGGCGGACGGTGAGCCGGGTTCCGCCGGGGATGTCGTCGAGCTCGTAGGTCATGGTGAAGCGATGCTCCGGGCGGTCCTCAAGATCGCCACGCGGCGTGAAGAGGGTGTAGACGACGAGCCGGGGCGGCACGAAGGCGACGATCGTCCCCCACTGCTCGAACCCCTGGCCCCGCCACTCGCTCGTGAAGCGCAGGGCCGAGCCCGGGGTCCAGTCCGTCTCGAGGGCACTTCCGTATTGCCACGCCCGCACCAGGTCGGGCTCGGTGAGCGCGGCGAAGACGCGTTCGGGCGTGGCGGCGAGGTCGAGTCGCGTCGTCGTCACCCCCACGGGCCGCGACCCTAGCCGCGTGGTGTGCCCCTTCGCACGCGCACCACGCCGAGGACGGCGATG
>JAKCEK010000069.1 GCA_021838005.1 Actinomycetes bacterium | reverse complement strand
GGAAACGCCGCGACGCCGGCGCCGTCGCGCCCGCCCCACCCCTGACCGGGGCGGACGGGCGGCTCGGGGTGGCGCCCGACCTCGGACCGGCCGGTGACCGGTCGGCGAACGTGACGTTGGTCCCGGGGTTGGGCGACGCCGCGACCCGCCACAATGGATTCACGGCCTTGATGGCTGAGGTCGTACGGAGGGTCGTGAATGGTCGGTGAGTGGGGGCGCGCCGTTCGGCTGTGGAGCGCCGGATGGAGGCTGTCCCGCCGCTACGCGCCCAAGACCCCGGCGACGGCCCTCGCGGTGATCGTCGTCTTGATGGTGGCGGTGACGGTCCTGCGCTGGTTCGTCGACGGCGCGGGCCAGAGCGCCGCGCTCCTCTACGTCGTGCCCATCGCCCTGAGCGCGTTGCGCTTCGGGCGCCGCGGCGGCTACCTCGCCGCCGGGGTCGCGATGGCGGCGTTCGTCGTGCTCGAGTTCGTCCGGGCGAGGGGCGACGTCGACTTCACGGGCTGGGTGGCCCCCCTGCTCGCCATGGCCCTCATGGGAGGGCTGGTCGGTCACCTCAGTGAGTCCGCGGCGAGTAACGACGCGGCGCGCCGGCACCACCTCAGGGAGTTCGAGGAGGCCGAGCGGGCCCGCCGCGCGGAACTCGAGGCCAGCGACTCGATCGTCCAGCGGGTCGCCGCCGCGCGGTGGATGCTGGAGGTCGGTCGCCGCGAGGAGGCCCTGCGCGCGCTCGACGACACCGTGAGCGACGGGATCGACCAACTCGGGGCTCGACTGCCCCCACCCGAGGTCGACCGTCCCCTCGGCGAGGGCGCCTAGCGAGCGCCGGGTCGCGACGCGTCGGCTCGGTCCGGCGCCTCGGTGGGCTTCGCCGCCGCCCGGTAGAGGTCACCCTCGACGGTGACGAGGTTCGCGTGCACCAACTCGCGCAATCCGGCCCGCACGCGAAAGAGCGCCAGGCCCGTCGCCCCGGCGACCTCCTCCGCGGTGGCGGAGTTGCCCTCTAGCGCCGCCACGAGCGCGCGACCCGACGGGCTGAGCGTCCCGTCGGAGTTGACGCAGGCCACTCAGACGGCCTCGACGGACTTCGTGCACAGGTACCAGTCGACCCGTTCGAAGCCCTCGGTGTGGCTCGCGTACTCCTCGGACATGCGCTCGGCCGCGACCTCGAGGGTCGCCGGGGTCGGGATGATGACCTTGTCGCCGGGTCGCCAGTTGGCCGGGGTGGCGACCTGGCGGGCGTCAGCCATCTGGAGGGCGTCGACGAGGCGCACGATCTCCTCGGTGTTGCGTCCGGTCGTCAGCGGGTAATAGATCATGGCGCGCACCCGGCCGATGGGGTCGATCACGAACACGCAGCGCGAGGTCTCGGTCGTCGACTCGCCGGGCATCACCATGCCGTAGGCGGTGGCGACCGCCCGGTCGAGGTCGGCGATGATCGGGAAGGGGATCGCCACGCCGGTCTTCTCTTCGATGTTGCGCACCCAGGCGATGTGCGACGTCACGCTGTCGATCGACAGCCCCAGGAGCTCGGTGTGGCGCCTCTGGAGCTCGGGGTGGATCGCCGCGAAGGCGAGGAACTCCGTCGTGCACACCGGCGTGAAGTCCGCCGGGTGCGAGAAGAGCACCAGCCAGCCGCCGGCGTAGTCGGCGAGCCGAATCACCCCGTGGGTGGTGGTCGCCTCGAAGTCCGGGGCCGGTTCGTTGAGGCGCGGCAGCCTCGCACCCCCGGTGGTTCCGTTACTACTCGTCTCCATGCCCCCTCCTCTCGTCGTGGCCGCTCCTCGCGGGCGGGTCCGCCTCGGACGCGTTCGCGCTACGTCGTGAGCCGCTCGAGTTGCGCGCGGACCCCGGCGATCTTGCGCTCGAGGGCCTCGAGGTGCCGCACGAGTCCCTCGACCCGCGACGGCGGTGGGACGGGAAAGTCGGAGCCCGCGCGTGGGTGGCGAGGTCGGCGCGCGCACCAGCAGCCCATCGTCCCTCCTTCGCGCCCCGGTCCCCTACGAAACGTAGGGGTCACCCGGCCGGGCGAGTAGGGGAGAAGGTCACGGCTCGCGGTGTCGCGGGAGCGTCGGACGAGTTCGCCGGGCAGAGCCTCGCGGCGGGCTCAGCGGGCCGGTGGGCTCACCGGGTCGCCGACGCGCCGGGCCCACAGGACGACGTCGGTGTCTCTGTCGCGCGCGTCGCTTCCACCGGTGCGCTCCTCGAGTGAGATCACCTCGACGCCCCGGATCCCGCGCAGGTCGTCGGCCGCGTAGAGCCGGGCGGCGTCGGGCGGGCCGGAGCGCCCCAGGGAGGAGCGGTGGTGGCCGATGACGAGGAGGTGACCCCCGGGAGCCAGGGCCCCGACCACGGCGTCGAGCAGGGCGCGGCGCTCCTCGGGGGCCGGGTGGATGTAGGCGAGCAGCGCCAGGTCGACGGGGCGTCCGGCGCGCCGCTCGGCGTCGAGGTAGCCGGTCAGGTCGGCGACGACCGTCTCGATCGCGAGGCCCTCGTCGGTCGCGGCGGCGGTGAGCCGCTCGAGGGCGACGCGCGACGCGTCGACCGCGACCACCCGCCAGCCCCGTCGGGCGAGCCAGAGGCTGTTGCGCCCCTCGCCGGCCCCGAGGTCCACGGCCCGACCGGGGACGAGGTCGGCGACGTGCTCGACGAGCGCCTCCGACGGTTCGGTCGTAAAGACGCGCTCGGCTTCGCCGTAGCGCCGGTCCCACTGCGCGGCGGCGGCGCGGCGGCGGGCCTCGACGGGGTCGCTCGACGGGGTCACCGCCGGAGGCCGGAGCCACCGGAGGGTCTCGGCGTCACCCTGGAGCTCGAGGCGGCGTCGCAGGACCGGGTTGTCGGAGGCCTGGCTCGCGTGGCACGCGATGGCCTCTCGTTGGACCCCCCGGTCGACGTCCAGGTGCAGGTCGACTCCGTCGGCGCCCCGGCCGATGAAGCCGGCCCCGAACTCGGCGTTGAGCGCCTCGGCGACCTCGCGCGGGAGGCTCCAGGCGAGCACGGGGGTGAGTGGCGCGCCCTCGCGCGCGGCGTCGGTCGCGCGGACGTGGTCGGGGTGGCCCGTGATGCCCCCCTCGTCGAAGACGAGGAGGAGGTCAGCGGCGACCTCGCGCGCCGCCGCGGCCACGTCGCGGGCGAGGCGTTCCAAGGAGACGTCGGCGAGGCCCCCGTCGGGGTAGTCGAGCAGCTCGACCCGGCCGACGCCCAAGACGGCCGCCGCCCGGGTGAGCTCCTCGCGGCGGACCTCGCCGAGGGGGCGATCGGTCCGGCCGAGCGTCGACGCCTCACCGTGGGTGAAGCACAGCATCGACACTCTCGCGCCGGCGAGGGCGAAGCGCGTGAGGACCGCCCCGAGGCCGAAGCTCTCGTCGTCGGGGTGGGCGCAGACCGCGAGGACCGACGTCGCGGCGGGCAGGCGGTCGCCCGACACGCTCACGCTCACTCGCCGAGTCGGTCGACCACCCGGCGTAGCGCCGCGTACACCTCGTCGGCGAGCGCGCGGTCCAGCGAGGTGCGCTCGGGGTCGCCGAGGGCGAACATCGCGCGCGGGTCGGCGAGGGCGACCCGGGTGCGTCCCTCGCCGACGTCCTCGAGGGCGACGTTGCAGGGCAGCACCAGGGCGAGCGAGGGGTCGGCGGTGAGACCCCGGTGGGCGAAGACGGGGTTGCAGGCGCCGAGGATCTTGAGCCCGGGGCGTTCGACGTCGAGCTTCGCCTTGAAGGTGGCGGCGACGTCGATCTCGCTCAGGACGCCAAAGCCCTCGGTGGCGAGCGCCCGACGGACCTCGGCCTCGGCCTCGTCGAAGGGGTGCTCCAGGGTCACTTCGAGGGCGTCCACGCGATCTCCTCCTCCGGCTCAGGCCTGGGCCGGGGCCCGCTCGGCGATGGACCGGCGGACCTCGTCCATGTCGAGAGCCTTCACCTTACCGATGAGATCCTCGAGGCCCGCCGAGGGCAGTGCGCCGGGCTGGGAGTAGAGGAGGATCTGGTCGCGGAAGGCCATGAGGGTCGGGATCGACATGATGCCGAAGGCGGAGGCGAGCTCCTGCTCGGCCTCGGTGTCGACCTTGGCGAAGACCACTCCCTCGTGCGACTCCGACGCGGCCTCGTAGACGGGGGCGAACATCCGGCACGGCGCGCACCAACTCGCCCAGAAGTCGATCAGGACGATGTCGTTGTTCGCGACGGTGGACTCGAAGCTCTCTTTGGTCAGTTGGACGGTGGCCACGTTCTCTCCTCGGCGGTCGTTCTGTGACCTCCATTATACCCCCTGGGGTATGTGTCGTGTCGGCGACCGACCGCGGGCGCCGGGCCGGGCCCGCCCGCCCGCGGACCGGGCGTGGCTGAGCGAGAAGGGGGCCGCGAGGGCCATCAGCCCCATCGAGGCGTCGGGGGCGTTGTGCCGCCCGTCGGTGAGGGTGGCGGCCCACCCGCGTCCGAGACGGGTCGAGCCGACGGCGATCGCGAGGGCCCGGTGACGCCTGAGCGAGTGTGAGGCGATCAGCCGGGCCAGGGGGAACGAGAACACCCCGCCGACCGTGGCGAGGGTCCGCGGCATCCCCGAAGAGATCGAGGACGTCTCGGGGGGCGGGGCCCCATCACCGCCGAGCTCCTCGCGGGGAAAAAGGAGCTGGCCCCGGGTCCGTTGACGGCGCTCCCGGCCCCGGCCACCCAGGGGCCGCTCGACATCGAGAGGCGGGCTCGATGAATGGGGCCACCACCTGGACACCCAGTAAGAGGGTGGCCGGGACGACCGGGGAGACGCGGTCGGCCCTTCGTCCAGCCGCCGGGCCGCCGACCGCGCCGACGAAGGAGCCCGCGATGAGCCGCCGCGAGGCGTGGATCGGGGTGAGCCGGGCCCCTTGGAGGTACCTGGCGACGAGGAACACGACGGCGTCGTTCGCAAGGCCCCGAAAGAGCGAGGCGAACGGGGAGGGGGTCATGGGGGACGGCGATGAGCGCGAGGGGCAGCATGGACTCGGCGGCCCGCCGCTCGACGAGGACGACGAGGGGCGAGCCAGACGACGTCGCCGACGAGTTAGCCCACGATCGTCGCGTCGAGGGGGTCGGACGCGAGCTGGGTCACCGACCACCCCACGCCGCAGAGGCCGAGCCCGAAGGTGGCCACGTCGGTGAGGTCGAGGCGGTGGCTGACGCGTCCCGTGCGCGCGCAGCAACCCCAGGGCGAGAGCCACCCCGACCAGTCCCATCGAGACGTTGATCCAGAAGATTTTCCGCCACGAGACGTCGGTCACGAAGGCTCCGCCCAGGAGAATCCCGAGCAACGCCCCGGCGCTGAAGCCGACCCCGTTGAGGCCGTGCTCCCGACTCCGTTCCAGGGGGAAGAGCCCGGCGATGAGGGCCCCGCCGTTCGCGGTCACCAGGGCCCCGCCACTCCCTAACAAGGCGAAAGGCGACGGGCGGGGCCTCCTTCCGGGCCCGCGCGCACAGGGCCGGGCACAGAAAGAGACGACGAAGCCACCTCGTACACGCACACTCGGCCGAACTTGTCCCCGAGGCGCCCGACCTGGGTGGCGAGCAGGGTGATGACCAGAGGTAGCCGATCCCGACCTAGATGACCGAGTCGAGCGCGACGCGCCGGCTCCGGCGTTTGGGTGCCCCGACACGGGCTCGGCGCCCCCGGTCGCTCATCGCCCGGCTCCCTGGGGTGGCCGCGCACGTCAAGGGGTGGAAGGACCGTGAGGGACACCACCGGGCCCCCTACGGCGTCGGCGCACGCGTCCGGCACGTCGCGCGGACCGCTCGTCGGCGGCGGTCGCGCGCCCGCGAAGACTTCGGGGCCAGAGGTGCTCGACGCGCACGACGTTGACCTGGCCGCAGTAGACGAGGAGCAGGGCTCCGAGGTAGACCCACGCGAGGAGTCCGACCACGGCGGCGAAGGGGCCGTAGTAGTGGGAGGCGTGGGCGACGACGTGGCCGATGTAGAGGGTGCCCGCCCCCTGCAGGGCCGTCCAGGCGACCGCCCCGAGCGCGACGCCGGGCCACGTCGCACCGAGCCCGAGCCGGCGGTTGGTCAGCAGCTCGAAGGCGAGGTAGAACAGGGCCGCGTTCACCACCAGGGCGCCCCCGAGGGCGACGAGGGCGGACGCGAGGGGGGCCAGCGCGTGCGCCAGGGGCAGTCCCGCCAGCGCCGTGGAGAGCACGGTGAGCAGGCCGAGCGCGCCCAGCATCGCGAGCCCGCGCGCGGTGGCACGCGCCAGGTTGGGCTGCTCCGCGCGGGGCACGTCCCAGATCTCGTTCAACGCCCGCTCGAGGGCCCGGGTCACGCCGAGGCCCGCCCACAGGGCCCAGAGGGCGCCGAGGCCGAGGGCGAGGCCGTTGCCGTTGACCGACGGGTCGAGGACGCCCGAGAGCGTCGGGAAGTCGCGGACCGCGCTCGCCAGGACGTGCGCTCGGAGCCCAGGGTCGCCGTGCAGGACGAAGCCCAGGACCGAAGCGAAGACGAGGAGGAGGGGCAGCGCGGAGAGGAAGCCGTAGTAGGCGACGAGGGCGGCGAGGTCGCCCCCGCGGTCGTCGGACATCTTGCGCACGACCGCTATCGGGAAGGCGAGGGCGGGCGTGCGGCGCTGGAGGCGGTCGAGTGGGTCGACCAGGCGGGCGAGGCGGTGGGCCACCGCCCCAGCGTTACAGACGCGGGGTCGCCACCGTGGCTCAGCCCAACTCGAGCACGACGCGAGCGACGTCGCCCACCGAGAGTCCTTCGGCGGCGCGCACCGCCGCCTTCAGCGGCACGACGTAGCCGCCGTCGCGCGGGAACAGCGAGGTCGCGAGCGCGGTGGCGCCGACGCGGCCCCTCACCGGGACGCACCCCCATCCGTAGGAGAGTGTCGGCGCGAGCGCGTGAATCAGTTCGGCGCCCTCGTCGGGCACCGTGACGAAGTGGAACGGCGAGGGGCCTCGCCAGTACCAGACCTCACCCTCGAACGCGACCTCCACGCTGAGAGGCTAGGGCGGGGGTGCGACCTCGGGCGAAGGCCACGCCGGGACCTACGTCCCTCGTCGTCGGGTCCGGGCGACGCCTAGCGTCGGGGTGAGGAGGTCGCCATGGCCAACGAGGCAACGCACTGGGTCCGTCGGTGGCGGCGTGTGCGGGGCCGCTCGCGCGGGCTCTTCCAGTACCGGTCGCACCACAACCCCCACCGGCCCCACCGGTACTGGGATCGCCAGAAGGAGCGCTGAGCGATCGACGCGTCCGGGCTCTCCGACGCGACCGGGCCGCGCCCGGGGGGCCCGACGTCGGCGACGGCGTCCGCCGTGACGGCGTCGCCGCTCGGCGTGGCCGACACGTCGTGGGTCGGCGAGACGACCGCGTCCCGGGCCGAGCCCCCGATCACCCTCGAGGGTGTCACCAAGGTCTACCGGGGTGGGGGCGGCGTGCGCGAGCTCACCGTGGAGGTGGGCTGGGGCGAGGTGTTCGGCTTCCTCGGTCCCAACGGTGCGGGCAAGACGACGACGATCCGGCTCTTGCTCGACCTGATCCGGCCCCAGAGCGGCCGGGTTCGCCTGTTCGGCCTCGACGCGCGCCGCGACGCCGTGGCGATCCATCGTCGGATCGGCTACCTACCCGGCGAGCTCGCCCTCTACGACCGGCTGAGTGCCCGAGAGACCTTCGCCCACTTCGCGCGGCTGCGCGGTGGTCCCGACGAGGCCACGGTGGAGCACTGGGCGGGCGAGTTCGACCTCGACCTCGACCGACCCGTCCGGACCCTCTCTCGCGGGAACCGCCAGAAGGTCGGCCTCGTCGGGGCCTTGATGAACGAGCCCGACCTCCTGGTCCTCGACGAGCCGACGGTCGGCCTCGACCCCCTCGTCCAGCGCACGGTCCACGACCGGCTGCGCGAGGCCGTCGCGAGCGGCCGCACCGTCTTTCTCTCCTCGCACGTGCTCAGCGAGGTGGCCGAGGTCGCCGACCGCGTGGGACTGATCAAGGACGGCCGCCTCATCGCGATCGAGCGCGTGGCCGAGATCCGGGCCCGGGCGGTCCACGTGGTCGAGGTACGCGTCGGCGAGCCCGAGGGCCTCGCGGTCCTCGAGGGCGTTGAGGGCGTCTCGGTGCGCGAGCGGGTCGGGGACGGCCTGCGCCTCGAGGTGGTCGGCAGCCTCAACCCGCTCGTCGCCGCCCTGGCCGGTCTCGACGTGGTCGACCTCTCGGTCCACGAGCCGAGCCTCGAGGACGTGTTCCTCTCGTACTATGACGGCCCCGCGCGCTAAGGGACGGCGGTCGTGGCCCCTCCGGGGGGTCCTCGCGCGCTCGCTGCGCGAGGAGCGCCGCGGCCTCCTCGGCTGGTCGGTGGGCGTCGCCACGTACTGCGTGGTGATGCTCTCGGTCTACCCGTCGATCCACGACAACAAGGCCTTCGCGAAGATCTTCGAGGCCTACCCCGAGGTCTTCCGCAAGCTCTTCAACCTCACCGATTTCACCACCGGGCCCGGTTACCTGGGGGCCGAGATCTTCTCGGTCATCGCCCCGATGCTGCTCGCCCTCTTCGCGATTCTGTGGGGGTCGGACCTCGCGGCGGGGGAGGAGGACCGCGGGACCATCGACCTGCTCCTCGCCAACCCGGTCTCGCGACGTCGGGTGCTGCTGGAGAAGTGGGCGGCCCTCGCGCTCGGCACGCTCGGGCTCGGGGCGGTCCTCGAGGGGGTCCTGGGTCTGCTCGGTCCGCTCTTCTCGCTGTCGGTGGGGTGGGCGGGCCTCACGGCGGCCGTCCTCGGCTCGACGGCCTTCGCCCTCGCCTGCGCGACCCTCGCCCTCGCCGTGGGCGCGGCGAGCGGGTCGCGGGGCCTCGCGCGGGGGGTCGCGACGGCGTTCGCCGTCGCGAGCTACCTGCTCTCGGCCCTCGCCCCGCTCGTGAGCGCGTTCCGGCGGGTGTCGTGGCTGTCGCTGTGGGAGCAGGCGCTCGGCCACCAGCCGCTCACGACCGGCCTTCGCCCGACGAACCTGAGCGTCCTGCTCGTGGTCGTCGTGGTTCTCGTGGCCGTCGCCCTCTGGGGCTACGACCGGCGCGACCTCGCCACCTAGGCGCGGTCGAGTTCGAGGCGCGACCCGGGTCCGCGCCCCGCTCCCGACTCGAGGCGCCGGGTCACCGCGCACGCCCCGAGGGGGGAGCAAGGGCTCGGCGTCGGGCTCGGACCCCCATCGCGCGTGTGACCGAGTCGTCGCCGTCGGCGGGGCGCGTCGAGCGGCCGGCGGCCGATCCCGCGTCGCGGTGGACGGGCTCGCCCCCGATGTCCCCGACCGGCCGTGGCGCGCGGCGTCGGTGCCCGGCCGCGGCGCGAGGGCCA
>JAKCEK010000068.1 GCA_021838005.1 Actinomycetes bacterium | reverse complement strand
GGTCCTCGCCACCGGGCTGATGCACCCGATGCCGCCCCGGGGCACCCACCACGGCCTGGGGACGCTCGCGGCGATCCGCCAGGGCTTCCGCTACGTGCGGGGCCACCCGCTCGTCCAGGCCGTCTACCTGGTGGACCTCAACGCGATGGTCTTCGGCCTGCCGCGCGCGCTCTTCCCCGCCGTCACGGCCCACCTCTACCACGGGGGGCCCGAGACCCTCGGTCTGCTCTACGCCTCTCCCGGCGCGGGCGCCCTGGTGATGGCCGTCTTCACCGGCTGGATGGCCAAGGTCCGCCGCCGCGGCCGACTGGTGACCCTCGTGGTGCTGGCCTGGGGGGCGGCGATGGCCCTCTTCGGCGTCGTGCACGTCGTCGTCGTCGGCGTGCTCTGCCTGGCGGTCGCCGGAGCGATGGACGTCATCTCGACGGTGCTGCGCAACACCATCTTGCAGACCTCGATCACCGACGACTTCCGCAGCCGCGTCTCGTCGATCCAGATGGCCGTGGTGACCGGCGGACCGCGCCTGGGCGACCTCGAGTCCGGCGCCGTGGCCTCGCTCAGCTCCACCGAGTTCTCGATCGTCTCGGGCGGGCTGCTGTGCGTCGTGGGCGTGCTCGCCCTCGTGCGCTGGCGACCCCACTTCTGGCGCGAGACGACCCTGGTCGACCCCTAGCGGGACCGCAGGGCGACCCGACGGCCCCGGCTCACCTGGGCCAGCTGCCCGCAGGCGGCCGCGATCGAGCGGCCCCGCGTGCGGCGCACGGTCGCGTTGACCCCACGCGCCACGAGCCCGTCGCGGAAGGCCGCCACGCGCTCGGGCGACGAGCCCCGCACGAGGTACCCCGGGGTGGGATTGAGCGGGATGAGGTTGACGTGGGCCCGCAGCGGGGCCGCGAAGTCCACCAGCTCGTCGCGCGCGGCGTCGGTGTCGTTGACCCCGTCGATGAGCGCCCACTCCAGGCTGAGCCGGCGGCCGGTGCGTTCGACCCACGTGGTGCACGCAGCGAAGAGCCGCTCGAGCGGGTAGCGGCGATTCAGCGGGACGAGCTCATCGCGCGCGGCGTCGTTCGCCGCGTGCAGGGAGAGGGCGAGCGTGACCGGGAGGCCCTCGGTGGCGAGGCGCTCGATGGCCGGCGCCACCCCGACGGTGGAAACCGTGAGGTGGCGGGCCGAGAGTCCGACGTCGCCCGCGAGGCGCCGCACTGCCCCGACGGTGACCGCGTAGTTCGCGAGCGGCTCACCCATGCCCATGAAGACCACGTGGGAGAGGCGGGCCGGACGGGCCTCGCGCCGGGCCACCGCGACCTGCTCGAGCACCTCGCCGAGCGTGAGGTGCCGGGTGAAGCCGGCCTGCCCGGTCGCGCAGAACGTGCAGCCCATGGCGCAACCCGCCTGGGAGGAGACGCACACGGTCACGCGGTCGTCGTAGTGCATGAGGACGGTCTCGATCGTCGCGCCGTCGGCGAGGGCGAAGAGCCACTTGCGTGTGCCGCCCCGGTCGCTCACCACCTCCTCGACCGGGGTGAGGGCGCTCGGGTGGTCAGCGGCCAGGCGCTCGCGCAGCGCGCGCGGGACGGTCGTGACCTCCGCCAAGGCCCGCCCCTCGGTCCACAGCCCCCGCCACAGCTGGTCGACGCGGTAGCGCGGCTCGCCGGTGAGCGCACCGGCGAGCTCCTCGGGGCCCAGTCCGTAGAGTGAGGTCACGCGACCACGCTAGGGGTGACACCGGCCCGCCCCGGGTGAACGGGGGGCACGCCGCCCACCAACGGCGACGTGACCCGGCACCTGGACCTGCTCGACGGGCTCCGACCGACGCGGCGTGACTCTTCCAGCGCCACCTCGGGGACGACCGTCCCGAGCCCCCTCGCCGACCTGCTTGACTCTCTAACGGCCCCTCCCGGGGCGGACTGGAGGACCATGGAACTCTCGAACAGCTCGGCCATCGTCACCGGCGGCGCGTCGGGACTCGGCGAGGCCACCGCGCGCGCCCTCGCCGCCCGCGGGGTCGCCGTCGTGGTGGCCGACCTCAACGACGCCGCCGGCGACGCGCTGGCCACCGGGATCGGCGGCGCCTTCGCCCACTGCGACGTGACCGACCCCGACCAGGTGATCGCGGCGATCGGGGCCGCCACCGCCCGCGGCCCCCTGCGCTCGGTCGTCAACTGCGCCGGAATCGGCTGGGCGACCCGCACCATCGGCAGGGACGGGGAGTACGCGTCGGCCCACGATCTCGACCTTTACCGCAAGGTCATCGAGATCAACCTCGTCGGCACGTTCAACGTCTGTCGCCTCGTCGCGACCGCCATGAGTCACAACGAGCCCGACGCCGACGGCGGGCGGGGCGCCATCGTGAACACGGCCTCGGTGGCGGCCGAGGACGGCCAGATCGGCCAGGTCGCCTACTCCTCCTCCAAGGGCGGGATCGTCGGACTGACCCTGCCGCTCGCGCGCGACCTCGCGGTCGTGGGCATTCGGGTGAACACGATCCTGCCGGGGCTCATCGACACCCCGATCTACGGCTCGGGGCCAGCCAGCGAGGAGTTCAAGGCCCGGCTGGGCACGGGTGTCCTCTTCCCCAAGCGGCTCGGCCACGCCGACGAGTTCGCCCACCTGGCCGTGGAGCTGCTCGCCAACAGCTACATGAACGCCGAGTCGATCCGCCTCGACGCCGGCATCCGCATGCCGCCGAAGTAGGCCCGGGGGCTCGTCGCCCACGCGGCGAGCGCGGTGCCACGCGCTGGTTTACGCTGCGGCCGTGGACTGGTTCGACCTGATCATCGCCCTGCTAGTCGTGCTGGCCGCGATCACCGGCTGGGCCGACGGGGCCATCACCCGGGTGCTCCACGTGGCCGGGTTGGCCGTCGGTTTTTTCGCGATGGTGGCGCTCGCCCCCTCGCTCTCGAGCCGCATCACCCACGGGGTCGCCCGCCCGGTGGTCGCGCTCGTCATCGTCGCGGTCGGCACGGTGCTGTGCGGAATCGTCGGACGGGTGCTCGGCGGGTTCTTCTCCCGGGCCCTGCACACGATCCACCTGGGCCTCGTCGACCGGGCCGGCGGGGTGCTGGTCGGCGCCGCCTCGGCCCTGGTCGGCTGCTGGCTGATCGCCGGGCTGCTCGCCTCGACGACCTGGGGCTCGATCGCCACCCAGGTTCAAGGCTCGGCGATCCTGCGTGCGGTCGACGCGGTCATGCCACCCTTGCCGGCCGTGGAGCAGCGCGTCCAGACCCTGCTGCGTCAGGCCGACCTCCCGGCGATCTTCGCCGAGGTCATCGCCCCCACGCTGACCCCGCCGGTGGCGATCACGCGGCTACCGGCCCCGCGCAGCCCGGTCGGTGGCCCCCCGGGAGTCGTGAAGGTCTTCGCGACCGGCGGCTGCGCGAGCGCCTCGGAGGGCACCGCGTTCTACGTGCGCCCCACGATCGCCGTGACCAACGCCCACGTGGTCGCCGGCCACCGGCACGTCACCGCCGGCGGCGCGCCGGCCACCGTCGTCGCCTACGACCCGAGCGACGACCTCGCCCTCTTGCGCGTGGCCCGGGTCGGGGCACCCCTGGCGCTCTCGGGCGTGACCCCGGCCCGCGGCCGGCGCCTCGACGTGGTCGGATTCCCTCTCGACGCCGCGCGCACCCTCACCCCGGCCTACATGGAGGGCCCCACGACCGCCCTCAGCCGCGACATCTACGGCGGCCACCTGGAGGTCCGCACCTTCTTCGTCCTCGAGGCCCGCGTGGAGCCGGGCAACTCCGGTAGCCCGGTGCTCGCGGGCGGGCAAGCCGTGGCCGTGGTCGAGTCCATGTCGGCGAGTCAGCCCGCCACCGGCTACGCCATCCCGGTCTCGGTGGTGGCGCCCCTGCTCGCCCACGTGGGCGCCCGGTCGGTTCCGACCGGCGCGTGCGTCAACTGAGCGGAGGTCTCCCCGGTGGGCGGGCGCTCCCCGCACGCGCCTCGGAGTTCGCCGAGCGCGCGACGTAGGTCGTGGTCGCCCACGAGCGCGGGACGCTGCGGTACTCCCCGCGTCGCTCGAGGTGCGTCGAGCGTCGCCCGCGGACGCTCCCGATGACGATCAGGACGAGCCCGGCAGCCACGATCGCGAGCCCCACGACGAGGGTGAGGGCCGAGTGCAGGCAGCTCCCGGCGCCGCCGAGGCGCGCGCCGGTCGGGGCGCACGCGCTCGTTCCGCTGCCCCCCGCCACCATCACTGCGGCACCCGCGGCGACACCGACGAGGCCCGCCGCCACGGCGAGGACGAGCCCGCGCGGGACTCGAGCGCGCGGCGGGACAGAGTCCTGGCTCATCACCCTCCCCTTCGTCGAACGATCGCGAGAGTGAACCGTACGCACCGCGGCTCACCTCGAGGCCGCGCCCCACGCAACGACGGGACAACACTGGGGACCCTCCGGGGGCGGCCCCACTCCGGCCAAGGCGCCCTCACCAGGTGAGACGAGCCGCCCGCACCCCGTGTCGCGTGAGTGCGTCGGCCGACGCCGCGACCCTGGCGACGGTCCATCGGAGCCCTACATCGTGTGTTCTACCTGATGCGAGGAGCTCCTGACGTGAACGTTGCGCGGGCGTTGGGTTAGACCGAACATCACCCGGGCGCGTCGGACACACGCACGGGAGATGGACCTCATGAAGAGACTCGCGACCATCCTCGGCGCCGTGTGCCTCGCCGCGACTCCGATCACCCTCGTCGGGCCCGCCGGCGCTGCGGGCCGCCACCAGGTCGAGACCCTCACCCTCACGGCCACGCGGCACGCGTACGTGACGACCCATCACACCTACTCGGTGACCCTCAATCCGTGCACCGACAGGTTCAGCGGCACCGGGGCGGTTCAGGTCGGCACGACGTGGCTCGCGATCGAGACGATCACGGTCACCTGCGACGGCTCAACCCTGTCGTTCGACGCCTCCTACCCGACACCCAGCCCGAACGTCGCCTACGGCGTCAACGAGGTCCCCGTCGTGAGCGGGTCCTTCTCGGGCACCGGGTACCGCGACTACTTCCCCGGCACCAGGTCCTGGCCGGTTACCGGGACGGTGACGGTCACCGCGACGACGGACTACGCCAACCACGGCGCCTACGTCAGCGCTGACCCCGGTGCCGACGCCGCCCACTCGTGCGTGGGCATGCCGATCACCCACTGAGTCACGGGACGCCCGCCGCGGTGGCGGCTAGATCGCCGAGAGGTCGGCCACGTTGTCGAAGCGCGCGAACTCCCCGCGCCAGGTCAGGTGGGCGGTGCGGGTCGGGCCGTTTCGGTTCTTGCCCACGATGACCTCGGCGTCGGCCTTCTGGTCGTTGGGCACGTCGCCGTAGATCTCGGGGCGAAAGAGGAAGAGCACGACGTCGGCGTCCTGCTCGAGTGAGCCCGACTCGCGCAGGTCCGACATCATCGGGCGCTTGTCCGCACGCTCCTCGAGCTTGCGGCTCAGCTGGCTGAGCGCCACCACGGGGCATTCGAGCTCGCGCGCGAGGATCTTGAGAGAGCGGCTCATGTCGGCCACCTCGACCTGGCGGTTCTCGGCCCGGCCCCGGCTGCTCATGAGTTGCAGGTAGTCGATGATGACGATCCCGAGGTCGCCGTTCTGCTGCTTGATCCGGCGCGCCCGGGCCCGCACGTCCATCACGGTGAGACTCGGGTTGTCGTCGATGAAGACCTTGGCCGACTGCAAGAAGCTGAACGCCTCGTGGGCCCGGTTCCAGTCGGCCTCGGAGAGGTCGCCGGTGCGCAGCTTGGACGAGTCGATGCGCGCGGTCGAGGCGAGGATGCGCTCGGCCAGCTCCTGGCGGCTCATCTCGAGTGAGAAGAAGAGCGCCGGGCGGCCCACCACGGCCCCGACGTGGATCAAGATGCCCAGGGCGAAGGCCGTCTTACCGGTGGCCGGGCGGGCCCCCACGATCGTCATCGAGCTCGGCTGAAGCCCCTGGAGGACGGCGTCGAGGGCGTGGTAGCCGGTGGACAGACCGTTCAGCTGGCCCCGGGTCTCACCGCGCTGCTCGAGGATGTCGGCCTCGGCGAGCAGGAGGCGCTGGAGCGGGGAGACCGAGTCGACCTTGCGCTCGTCGCCGATCGCGTTGATCTTGCGCTCCGCCTCGTCGATGAGGCCCACCACGTCGTCGGTCGCGTGGTAGGCGTCGTCCATTATCTCGCCGGCGGCGGCGATGAGCTTGCGCTGCTGGGACTTCTCGCGGACAAGCTCGGCGTAGTGCTGCGCGTTGGCGACCGAGGGCGTGTTCATCTGCAGCGAGCTCAGCAACGCGAGCTCCACCCCGAGCGCGCCGTGCTCGTGGAGCTTGGCCTGCACCGTCACGTAGTCGACGGGCTCGGCAGCGTGGGCGAGCGCCACGACCGCCGAGAAGATCTGACCGTGGAGGGGACGATAGAAGTCCTCGGCGGTGACGGTTTCGTAGGCGACCGAGACGGCCTCGGGCGAGAGCAGCATGGCGCCGATCAACGACTCCTCGGCCTCGAGGGCGTGCGGCGGGACCCGTCCGCCCGACGACGGGGTCCGTTGGGTCTCGATCTGAGTCATAGGTCTCCAACGGTCGCCGAGGAGCCGTGTGCAGCGCAAGATGCAGAGGCTGCGGTTTTCCTGTGGACGGCCACGCGACGATTGTGGACCCGTCCTGTGACGTGCGCCGGGACCCGCCCCGGCGCCGCCACGGCAGTGGCGCTACTTCGCCACGACCTCCAGGGAGATCGTGGCGGTCACGCCGTCGAACAAGAAGGCCTCGACCGTCGCCCGGCCCACCTCCTTCAGGTGCTCGGCCATGTGGATCTGGTGGCGGTCGAGGGTCACCCCCGTCGCCCGACGCAGCGCGTCGGCGACGTCGCCCTCGGTCACCGACCCGAACAGGCGGCCGTTCTGACCGGCGCGAGCCTCGAGGGTGAGGGTGGCCGCCTCGATCGCCGCCTTCTGGGTCAGGGCCGCGTCACGGCTCTTCGCGTCGAGCAGGTCTCGGGCCCGGCGCATCGCCGTGGCCTGGGTCTCGGTCGCGTCACTCGCCACGAGGGCCGCCCCCGAGGGCAGCAGGAAGTTGCGGGCGTAGCCGCGCCGCACGGCGACGATGTCACCCCGCCGCCCCAGGCCGGCCACGTCGGTTCGCAGCAGGACCTTCACCGCTCGCCCCCCTCGCTCGCCGACTCAAAGACCTCCTCGGCGACCGAGGCGTCCTCGAGCAGCTCGGCCGGCGGGATCGACTCGGACTCGGTGGCCGGGGCGGCCTCGCCGCGCGGCGGGCGCCCGCCGCGACCGCCGCCGCGACCACGTCGCTCGGTCACCGTGCGCTGGGTGTAGGGCAGCAGCGCGAGCTCGCGGGCGGTCTTGATCGCCTCAGAGACGTCACGCTGGTGCTGCTGGCAGTTGCCCGACACCTTGCGGCCACGGATCTTGCCGCGGTCCGAGATGTACTTGCGCAGCTGAGCCAAGTCCTTGTAGTCGACGTGGTCGACCCCGTGCTGGCAGAAGGCGCAGGGCTTCTTCTTCACCCCGCGGCGCGTGTCCACCTTGGGCGCGCGCTTGGGGGGCTTGGGATTGTTGATCCGGGGCATTAGAAGGGCTCCTCGTCGAAGTTGTAGGTCGTGGGCTCATTGGGCCGCGGGGCGGAGCGCTCGGGCGCCGAGTAGCCGCCCCCCTCGCCGCGGGGGATCTTGGTCACCACCGCGGTGGCGAAGCGCAGCGAGGGGGCGATCTCGTCGGCGTTGATTTCGACGATCGAGCGCTTCTCGCCGCTCTCGGTCTCCCAGCTGCGCTGCTCGAGCCGGCCGGTGACGATGACCCGGGTACCCTTGGTCAGCGAGTTCGCCGCGTTCTCGGCCATCGAGCCGTAGCCGGCGACCTCGAAGTAGGAGACGCGCTCCTCCCACTCCTGGGTCTGGCGGTTCTGCCAACGGCGGTTCACCGCCACCGACAGCCGCACGGCCGCCTGGCCGCTGTTGAGGAACTTCAGTTCGGGGTCCCGGGTGATGTTGCCCACCACGGTGATCGAGTTGTCGGGCATGGTCTCTCCTTGGCTGCGCCGACCCTAGGCCTCGGCCGCGACGCGGGCCGGGGCGCGGTCGTGCCGACGCAGGATCTTGAAGCGCAGGACCTCGTCCGACAGGGTCAAGATGCGGTCCAGCTCGTCGACGGTCGACGAATCCCCCGCGAACTCGACCACCACGTAGTAGCCCTCTTTGCGCTTCTTGATCTCGTAGGCCAGGGGACGCTTCCCCCAACGGTCGATCGCGCCGGGGCTGCCGCCGTGGTTGCGGATCGTCTCCAGGGCGCGGTCGAGCGCCAGCTGGATCGACTGGGCGTCGACGGTCGTGTCGAACACGATCATCGTCTCGTAGGGCCGTAGGGCCATATGACTGTTCCTTTCCCTCTGGACCGGCGTGCCGGGCCCCGCGGAACCGGGGCAGGGGTCTCACTGTGCTCGCCGAGGCGAGAGGACGAGTCTAGCAAAGGCCCACCGCCCCTCGCGGCGGCGTCCGACGCGCTAGAGCAGCTCCTCGGGGGTCTCGTAGACCTCGTCGGGGCCGGGAAAGGCCCCGGCGCGCACGTCGGCGGCGTAGTGGGCGATCGCTTCGGTGATGAGCGCCCCCGCCTCGGCGTAGCGGCGAACGAACTTCGCCGAGCGGCCCCGGGCCAGCCCGAGCAGGTCGTGGAAGACCAGCACCTGGCCGTCGGTGTCGGGGCCCGCCCCGATGCCGATCGTGGGGATGTCCAGCTCCTCGGTCACCCGGGTCCCGACCAGGCTGGGGACTCCCTCGAGGACGATCGCGTAGACCCCCTCGTCCTGGAGGACCTTCGCGTCGAGGCTCAGCTGCTCGGCCGCGCTGCGGGTCTTCGCCTGGACTTTGAACCCGCCGAAGGCCATGACGCTCTGAGGGGTCAGGCCCAGGTGACCCATCACCGGGATCTCGGCGTCGAGGATGGCCCGCACCACCTCGCGACGGACCCGTCCCCCCTCGAGCTTGACCGAGTCCGCGCCGGCGCGGATGAGCCGCCCCGCGTTGAGGACCGCCTCGTGGGCCCCCACGTGGTAGCTGAGCCACGGCAGGTCGGCCACGACGTGGGCGTCGGGCGACGCGGCGGCGACGGCGGCGACGTGGTGGCACATCGCCTCGACCGTGACGTGCAGGGTGTCGGCGTGGCCCAGCACGACGTTGGCCAGCGAGTCGCCGACCAGGATGATGTCGACCCCCGCGGCCGAGGCCAGTCGGGCCCCGGGCTCGTCGTAGGCGGTCACCATGACCAGGGGCGCGGCCCCCCGACGGCGCTTACGGGCCCGGATCGCCGGGGCGCTGAGCCTCACCGTCCGGCCTTCGAGGC
>JAKCEK010000067.1 GCA_021838005.1 Actinomycetes bacterium | reverse complement strand
CCTGAACGAGGGACTGCGTCGGGCCATGGAGGAGAACAAGAGGGTCCTCATCATGGGAGAGGACGTCGGCAAGCTCGGTGGGGTCTTTCGCATCACCGACGGCCTTCAGAAGGACTTCGGCGAGGACCGCGTGATCGACTCCCCGCTCGCGGAGTCGGCGATCGTGGGCACCGCCGTGGGACTCGCGATCCGGGGCTACCGGCCGGTGTGCGAGATCCAGTTCGACGGCTTCGTCTACCCGGCCTTCGACCAGATCGTCTCGCAGGTCGCGAAGCTCCACAAGCGCAGCGACGGCGTCTACACGATGAGCCTGGTGATCCGGCTGCCCTTCCAGGGCGGGATCGGCGCGATCGAGCACCATTCCGAGAGCCCCGAGGCCTACTTCGCCCACACGGCCGGACTGCGCGTGGTGAGCTGTGCGACCCCGGAGGACGCGTACTGGATGATCCAGCAGTCGATCAACCACGACGACCCCATCATCTTCTGCGAGCCCAAGTGCCGCTACTGGGAGAAGGGTGAGGTGGACACCGAGCGACCGCCCCGCGGGCTGTTCGACGCGGTCGTGCGCCGACCGGGCAGCGACGTGACGGTCGTGGGCTACGGGGCGAGCGTGCGCACGATGCTGCGCGCCGCCGAGGCCGCCGAGTCCGAGGGCCTGTCGCTGGAGGTGATCGACGCGCGCTCGATCGCCCCGCTCGACCTCGACACGATGGCCGCCTCACTCGAGAAGACCGGCCGGCTGGTCGTCGTCCACGAGGCGCCCCACACGGCCTCGATCGGATCGGAGATCGTCTCGTCACTCACCGAGCGGTGCTTCTACTCGTTGCGCGCGCCGGGCCTGCAGGTCTCGGGCTACCACACGCCCTACCCGCCCTCACGACTCGAGGAGGAGTACCGGCCCAGTGTCGATCGCATCCTCGACGCCGTCGACCGGGTGATGGAGTTCGAGGCGTGAGCCGCGAGGTCTTCCTCCTGCCCGACGTCGGCGAGGGCCTCGTCGAGGCCGAGATCGTGACGTGGAAGGTGGCGGTCGGCGACGTCGTCACCTTGAACCAGCCCCTCGTCGACGTCGAGACCGCCAAGGCCACCGTCGAGCTGCCGAGCCCCTTCGCCGGCACCGTCGCCGAGCTGCACCACGCCGTGGGCGACGTGGTCGAGGTCCACAAGCCGCTCGTGACCATCGAGACCGACGCGTCCGCGCCGGTCGCGACCGGGGCACCCGTCGAGACGGCCCCGGCCGCCGAGCCCATCGAGACGACCCGCGAGGCGGTCCTCGTGGGCTATGGGGTGGGCGACGAGGGCGGCTCCACCCGCACGCGACGCCGACGCGGGACACCGGCCGGCCCGGCGCCGGCCCCGGCCGCCGTGACCGACGTCGCGGCGCTCGCCCCGCGCTCGACGCCGCCGGTGCGCCTCTACGCCAAGCAGCACGGGATCGACCTCGCCACGGTGCGCGGCACCGGCCGCGACGGCGTGATCACCCGAGCGGACGTCGAAGCCCTGCTCACGGGCGGCCCGTCCACCGCGCCGTCGCGGGCGCCGGTGACGGGCCCCACGACGACGACCCGCTTCGTCGGCCACGACCTCGCCCCGTGGTCGAGCGGGCCCGAGGTGGAGCGGATCCCCGTGCGCGGGGTGTTGCGCTCGATGGCCGAGGCGATGACCCAGAGCGCGTTCAGCGCCCCGCACGCGGCGGTCTGGGTCCGCCTCGACGCGACCCGCACGATGGAGCTGCTGGCCGCGCTCAAGGAGCGCCCGGCCTTCGCCGGCGTGCGCCTCTCGCCGCTGGCGATCGCGGCGATGGCCGTGTGCGACGCGGCCCGGCACTTCCCCGGCGTGAACTCCAGCTTCGACGCCGACCAGGGCGAGGTCGTGGTGCGCCGCGTCGTGAACCTGGGCATCGCGGCCGACACCCCGCGGGGCCTCATCGTGCCCAACGTCAAGGGCGCCGACCGGCTCGATCTCGTGGGCATGGCCCGGGCGCTCAACTCCCTCGTCGACACGGCTCGGGCCGGGACGACGGCCCCCAATGACATGCTGGGCACCACCATCACCATCACCAACGTCGGCCCGTTCAACGTGGACGCCGCGGTGCCGATCCTGCCGCCGGGGACGGGGGCGATCGTCGCGGTCGGCCGGATGGCGCCCGCGCCGTGGGTCGTCGACGGCGCGGTCGTGGTCCGTCAGGTCACCGAGCTCGCGATGTCCTTCGACCACCGGCAGGTCGACGGTGCGCTCGCGAGCCGCGTGTTGCGCCACATCGCCGACTACCTCGAAGACCCGGGGCCGCGGCTCATCGCCGGCTGATCAGGCGGCGCGCCGGCGCAGCGCCTCGAGGGCGCGGTCGGCGTGGGCGCTCATCGACACCTCGCTCGCGACGACCGCGAGGATCCGGCGGTCGGAGCCGATAACGAAGGTCGTGCGCTTGACCCGCAGGAACCCGAGCGAGCGCTTGACGCCGTAGAGCTCGGCGACGCGCCCGTCGGGGTCGCTCAAGAGGGGGTAGCCCAGGTGGTGGCGTCGGTCGAAGTCGCCCTGGCGGCCCACCTCGTCCATCGAGACCCCCACGACCTGCGCGCCGAGGGCGGCGAACTCGCTCGCCAGGTCGCGAAAGTGGCACGACTCGCGGGTGCAGCCCGGGCTGAGGGCCGCCGGGTAGAAGAAGAGGACGACGGGACCGGTCGCCAGCAGGTCGCTGAGGGTCCGCGCCTGGCCGTCTTGGTCGGTGAGGGAGAAGTCCGGGGCCAGGTCGTCCACGCGCACGTGGTGAGCCTACGGGTCGAGTCGGAACCCGACGCCGCGCACGGTGATCAGGTGGCGGGGGTGGGCCGGGTCGTCCTCGACCTTCTGGCGCAGCCGCTTCACGTGGGTGTCGAGGGTGCGGGTGTCGGCGAGGTCGAGCCCCCACCACAGGGCGTCGAGGCACGCGTCGCGGGTGACCACCTGGCCCAGGTGTGAGGCGAGCAGCGCGAGGAGGTCGAACTCCTTACGTGAGAGGTCGACCTCGCTCCCGCGGCGCGCGACGGTGCGCCGGGCCAGGTCGACGCGCAGGTCCCCAAAGGCGATGAGCTCGTGGTCGTCTTCGGTGACCGGTCGACGTAGCACGGCGCGGATGCGCGCGACGAGCTCGCGTAGCCGGAACGGCTTGGTGACGTAGTCGGCCGCGCCGATCTCGAGTCCCACGACGACGTCGACCTCGCTCGAGCGGGCGGTCACCATCACGACGGGCAGGCGGGTCGTGTCGTAGAGCTCGCGACAGAAGTCGAGGCCCGACCCGTCGGGCAGCATCACGTCGAGGAGCACGAGGTCGGGCTTGCGCACGGCGAGCTGCTGGCGGGCCTCGGCGATCGTGCGCGCGCCCACGACGACGAACCCCTCGACGCTGAGCCCGATGTCGAGGGCGTCGCGGTAGCTCTCCTCGTCCTCCACAACGAGGATCACCGGGCGCACGCGCGTCTCGACGCTCATCGGGGCCGTCGCGCCGCGGGGGGGCGAGGTGCGGCACGGTCGACCTCGACCGGGGGACGCGGGGATCGACGCCGTGCCACGAGGGTCACGGTACGGAGCGCGGGTTACGCGCCGGTGAAGCCGGAGGGGTTCCGAGGTGGAGGCGAGATGAATTGTGGCCAGGGCTACGCGCTGAGCGTGAAGCCCTGGTAGGAGGCGCCGCGCTGGTAGCTGCCCACCCCGACGCAGGTCCCGTCGGCGGGGCAGGCGATCGCGTAGAGGCCCCCGTCGACCCCGACCGTGGCCGCGCCCCCGGGCAGGGCCACGGCCGAGCCGCGCCAGACGCCGCCGGCGTTCGTGAGGACGAGGGCCTGGTAGTGGCCGGCACGGTCGAGGTAGGCGCCACCGGCCCGACAGGCCCCGGTCGCCGTGCAGGCCACCGCGACGACGCCCCCGTTGGGCCCCCCGGAGGTCGAGCCGGGCGGCGTGGGCATCCGGGTCGCTCGGTGCCACGTCCCGTTGGACTCGGTGGCGAGGAAGCCCTGGTAGAGGCCGTTCGCCGCCACGTACTGCCCGCCGGTCGCGCACGCGCCGGGCCCCGAGCAGCTGATCCCCTGGTAGCCGTAGAGCAGGACCTTGGGGTCGCGGCGGGCCCCGGCCGGGAGGGCGAGGGCGGTGGCCTGGGGCCAGAGCGGCGACGAGGAGGTGTCGACGAGGGGCACCACCGCGCCGGCGCGGTCGATGTAGGTGCCGACCGCGGTGCACGCACCGCCCGTGACACACGTCACCTCGGCGAGTGTCGTCCCGGCGAAGGTGCTGGCGTCGGTGGGGGGCGCGACCACGCTCGAGGTCAGCGTCCCCGCGTCGAGTGAGACGGCGAGGCCCTGGGTCACGTCGTTCGCGTCGATGTAGGAGCCCACCGCGACGCAGTGGGTCGCCGACGCGCAGGCCGCCTGGCTGAGCCCCGCGAAGGGGTCGAGGTTGGCCGGCGTGGGCAGGGTCACCTCCTGGGCGGGTGACCACCGCCCACCGGACGCGAGGGCGACGAAGGCCCGCGTGCGCGGGATCCGCGAGTCGTCGAGGTACGTGCCCACCGCGAGACACGAGCCCGGCGCCCCGCAGGCCACGGAGCGCACGGCGGCGACCTGGCCGGCTCCGAGCGCGTTCGCCGGCAGTTGAATCGTCAGGGCGCGGGGCCAGGCGTCGCCCGCCTGGTTCGCGACGAAGGCCTGGACGTCGCCCGCGGCGTCGGTGTACGAGCCGCCCACGACGCAGCGTCCCGGTGAGGGGCAGGCGAGCGAGGCCACCGTCGTGCCCGGGTTGGCGCTCGCGTCGAGCGGGGCGCGCAGCACGCTCGGGGCGACCCAGTGACCGGCGCGCTCGTTGAGCACGACCCCCTCGACGGAGCGAGAGGTCCCGGTGTAGGAGCCGGCGGCCTCGCAGACACCCGGCGCGGGGCAGGCGAGCGTGGTGAGCAGCCCGCTCGCGATCCCGGTGCCCCCCGCGGGTAGGGCGGCCCGGTGGGCAAGGACGCGTGCCGGCGCGGCCCCCGCGGCGCTCGCGAGGGGCACGACCACCGCCAGCGCCGCGAGCAGGCCCCAGGCTCGGCGCAGCGTTCTCATTCGCCCTCTCCGCTCCGAGCCCGGTGACGGCCCGGCTCGCGGATTCAGTATAAGAACGCTCCTGATGATGGCGGTTCTAGGGCAGGTCGACGACGCGGCACGGGATGGCCGCGTCCTCGTCGATCCAGTAACTGGCGCAGATCCGGTGGTAGCCGTCGGCGATGGTCAGGGGGTAGTCGGTTGACGCCCGCCCGCGCACGAGCAGGACCGGCGAGAGCCTCTTGCCGTCGCGCACCTTGGCGAAGTCCTTGGCGACGTGGACGTCGGTGCGTTCGAGGAGCGGGAGGCGGCTCGCGCGCAACAGGTCCTTCGCGAGGTAGACCGCCGTCGGCGCCTCGCGCAAGGCACCGGCCAGCGCGGCGGCGGTCGGGGCGTCGAGCACGAGGCTCAGGTAACTCTCCGCGGCGGGGTAGTCGTGCTCCTCGGGCGCGCCCTGCCAGTGCTCGCTCGCCACCGGACCTCCTCGTGCGACGAGCCTAGGCCGAGTGTGAGAGGAGGTCGCGCCGCTCGGTGTATTCGCTCGCGTCGATCTCGGCTCACGCGAAGCTCAGTGAGAGTCCCGAGGGCGCCGTCGTTCAACCCTGCTCCGGTGCTCCGGTGCTCCGGTGCTCGGGCTCGGGGCGGACGGCTGGTGCGTCGCGTGGGGCCGGCTCCCGCGCACGTGGACGGCGACGGTGGTGACGGCGAAGACGACGAGGACGACGACGAGGACGACGACGAGGACGACGAGCCCTCGAACGAGCGGGTGGTCCACGAAGAAGCCCGGGCCGTGGCCGACCACGTAACCCCGGGGCCCGGACCCGACGCGGGTGAAGGGAGGCAGGGCGTCCCTTCCGCTCTCCCGAGTACACCGGCCCTCCGGTGCGTCGCGCGAGCCACGGACGTCACTTTCGCGACATTCCGTAGGCCGAATCCCCGCGCGCCGGGCGGACGGACCACCGTTCCCGGCGTGACCAGGGGGCACCCTAGAATGGACGAGTTCAGCGGGCGTTGCGCCCGCCCGGGGTGTCTGCCCCCCCGACGGAGGAGTGTTGTGAAGTACGTGGTGCGCGTCGCCGTGGCCCTGGTGGTGCTGGTGGGGGTGTACCTGGCCGGGCGACAGAACTCGGGCGCCGACTCGACGACGACCACCTCGACGACCGTCGCGTCGGCACCCGCCTCGACGGCGGCCTTCTACCTCGACGTGGGGGCGTCGGCCTCGCTCGGCTTCCAGCCGACGGGCGTTCCCGATCACAACGGCGCGCGAACCAACACCGGGTACGCGAACGACCTCGTCTTCCGCGAGGCGCTCCGTGGTGTCACCCTCACCCTTGTCCAGGTCGGGTGCCCGGGCGAGACGGTCGAGTCCATGCTCTCGACGACGATCGCCGACCACTGCTACCAGCTCCCGATGACCCAGCTGCGTCGCGCCGAGCAAATCCTCCGGGCCGACAAGGGTCAGACCGGACTGGTGACGATCGACCTGGGCTTTAACGACGTACGCGTGTGCCTCGACCACCTCCCCGTGAACACGGTGTGCGTCGCCGGCGCCCTAGCCCGCGTGGCGGCGGACCTCCCGATCATCGTGAGGGATCTGAAGGCGTCCGCGGGACCACACGTCCGCTTCGTGGGCCTGCTCTACAACGACCCCTACCTCGGCTACTTCCTCGACGGCCCCGCCGGTCCGGCGGCCGCCAGCTACACCCTGGCGTCGATGAACCAACTCAACGCCATCATGACCCACGTCTATCAGTCCGAGGGCGTCGCCGTAGCGAACGTGCCGGTCCTCTTCCAGACCGACGTGACGACCCGGGTGGCGCTCGACAACGTGGGTGTCATCCCCGAGAACGTGGCCGCGGCCTGCGCCGACACCTGGTTCTGCTACAAGACGCCGTTCGGGCCCGACGACCACCCCAACGACGCCGGCTACTCGCTCATCGCTCAGGCGATCGAAGACGTGGTGCCCGCGCGCTGGTAGCCACCGACTCGGCGGGCTCAGTCCCAGTGCCGGTGATGCCCACACCTTTCGCACGCCTCTGTGCGGAACCGGCGTCGGTCCTCGCCGCGGCGCGACTCCTCCGGCCCCTCGCGGTCGCGGTCGTACTCGGGGTGGTCGCGGCCGCAGCAGTGGCGGTGGGAGTGCGTCTCAGCCCGAGACGCGACGCGCGCCGCGACGCTCGCGAGGGCCATCATCCCGAGAAGGGGGGCCACCCGTGCGCCGACCATCGCGCAACGCCGACCGAGCCTCGCCGGTCCGTCGCCCCGTTCGAATGTCTCGTCGTGGTGCATGCTCTCCTCGTCTCTCTCCCCGGGTCCGTCCTAGGCGGTGTTGAGGAGCCCGGCTAGGCGCGAAGGTCCCTATTCGCCCTCGACCACGTGACGTTCGCTCACCCGGCCCCGTCGCCGACGGCCGTGGTCGACCGGTGGGTTCTCGCCGAGCCTTTCGATCAGGTCCGCCACCTCGTCGAGCCCGACCGCCGGCGACCAGAGGAAGCCCTGGCCGTAGCGGCAGTTCACCCCGCGCAGGCGGTGGTACTGCGCCAGGGTCTCGATCCCCTCGGCGATCATCATCACGCCGAGCTTTCGCCCGAGCAGGAGGATCAGCTCGAGAATGGCGTCGCTCTGGCGGCTCGGGGCGGCCGGCCGCACGAAGGACTGGTCGATCTTGATGGCCCTCGGGCGCAGCTGCACGAGGTACGACAGCGAGGAGAACCCGGTGCCGAAGTCGTCGAGGGCGATGCCGACCCCGAGAGTCGTCAGCTCCTCGATGATCGCGAGGGACTCGGTGATGTCCTCGAGGGCCACGCTCTCGGTGATCTCGAGCAGGAGGCGATGGGGGGGCACGTCGTGGTGACCCAGGATGCCCCGCACGAGCAGGGGGAGGTCACGGTCGTGGAACTGACGGGCCGAGAGGTTGACCGTGACGTACGGCGGGTAGCCGTCGGTGCGCGGCAGCCTGGTCATCCCCTCGGCCGCGGCGCGCAACGCGAACGCCCCGAGATCGTAGATGAGGTTCGACTGCTCAGCGAGCGGGATGAAGACGTCGGGGGGGACGGCACCGCGCTCCGGGTGGTGCCAGCGCATCAGCGACTCGTAGCCGACGACCGCGCCGTTGGCGAGGTCGATGATCGGCTGGAACGCCATGGACATCTCGCCGCGCTCGACGGCGAGGCTGAGGTCCTGGGCGAGGGTGAAGCGGCTCACCGCCTCTTGGTGCATCGACGGCGTGAAGACCACGGCGCGCCCTCGGCCCTGACGCTTGGCCTCGTAGAGGGCGATGTCGGCACTCTGGACGAGGGTGGAGACGTCCTCGGAGGAGGGATCGAAGACCGCGACGCCGATGCTGGCGCGTTGGACGAACGTCGTGCCGCGAAGGCTGAACGGCGCCACCATCTCCTCGAGGACTCGCCCGGCGATGACGCGAGCCTCGTCGGCGCTGGCGATCCCCTCCACGAGCACGAGGAACTCGTCGCCACCGAAGCGACAGAGCGTGTCGGTCGATCGGGCGACACGCCGGAGCCGGTCGGCGATGGCCGCCAGCAGCTCGTCGCCGATGACGTGCCCGTAGGTGTCGTTGACGCCCTTGAAGTCGTCGAGGTCGATGAGCAGCACCGCACCGAACCCGCCGTGACGGCGCGCGCGCGCGTGGGCCTGGCCGAGCCGGTCCTCGAAGAGCGACCGGTTCGCGAGGCCGGTGAGCGGGTCGTGGAGCGCTCGCTTGGACAGCTCCGCGGTCATCTTGCGCTCCTCGGTGACGTCGCGCTCGGAGAAGACGAAGTACTGAGGAGTCCCGTCGGGACCGAGTGCGGTCGCGCGCGAGACCTCGACGGTGATGACCCGTCCGTCCTTGCGCCGGTAGCGCTTCACGTAGCGGGTCTGGGGTGCGGTACCGGCGAGCGCGCGGCGGTGGCTCTCCTCGGTGATGCCGACGTCCTCGACGTAGGTGAACGTCGTCGAGTCGCGCCCGACGAGCTCTTCGCGCGCGTAGCCGACCATCTCGCACATGGCGTCGTTCACGTCGAGGACTCGGTCATCGAGGTCGGTGAAGGTCATCGGTGCCATGTTCTCGGCGAAGGCGACGCGGAACCGCTCGGCGAGTGAGGCGAGCTCGGCCTGGTCGCGGTTGCGCCGGGTCACGTCCTGGCCGTTGACGAGGACCCCGCCGATGGCCGGGTTGTCGAAGGAGTTCGTGGCGACGAGCTCGAGGTCCTTTTCGAGGCCCGAGGGCGTCACGACGCGCATGCTCTCGCGGATCGAGCCGCCGGGACGCTCCATGAGGGCGGCGAAGCTCTGGATGACTCGATC
>JAKCEK010000066.1 GCA_021838005.1 Actinomycetes bacterium | reverse complement strand
GCGACGCCCTTGAGGAGAAGGTCTCGCGCCAGGCCGAGGCGGCCGTCGCCGGGGCCGACCTCGTCTTGTTCGTCGTCGACGTCGAGACCGGTCCGGTGGACGAGGACGCGCGGGCCGCGCGCTGGATCCGTCGTAGCCGCCGCCCGGTGCTGCTCGTGGTGAACAAGGCGGACGACGCGGCCCGTGAAGCGGCGGCGTGGGAGTTCGCCGGCCTCGGCCTGGGCGGCCCGTACGCGGTGAGCGCCTTGCACGGGCGCGGGGCCGGGGAGCTGCTCGACGCGATCGTCGAACGACTCCCGGAGCCCGCCGACGACGGCGGGGCCGGCGCCGTGCTCGTCCCCGCGGCTCCGACGCCGGCCGGCGACGAGCTACGCGTGGCGATCGTGGGCCGGCCCAACGTGGGTAAGTCGACCCTCTTCAACCGACTGATCGGTGAGGAGCGCTCGGTCGTGCACGACCAGCCGGGGACGACGCGCGACGCCGTCGACACGGTGATCGAGACCGAGCAGGGTCCCGTGCGTTTCATCGACACGGCCGGGCTGCGCCGACGCGCCCGAACCGAGGCCGGGGTCGACACCTACGCGACCCTGCGCAGTCTCAGGGCCCTCGACGGGGCGGACCTCGCCATCCTCGTGATCGACGCGACCGAGGGGGCCACCGGCCAGGACCAGCGCCTCGCCGAGCGCGTCGCCGGGGCGGGGTGCCCGGCGGTGGTGGTGCTGAACAAGTGGGAGCTCGTGACGACCGAGGCCCGCCCGGCGGTGCTGGCGACGGTCGGCGAGCGGCTCGCCTTCTTGGGCGACGCGCCCGTGCTCAAGACGACGGCCACCACGGGTCGCGGCGTCCACCGCCTCTGGCCGGCCCTGGTCACGGCGGCCGAGGACTACGCCAAGCGCGTGCCGACCGGCGTCCTCAACCGCGCGATCCGCGACCTCCAACAGCGCCAACCGGCCCCGACGGGCAAGATCCGCTACGCCGTCCAGGGCGCCAGTGAGCCGCCCACCTTCACGCTCTTTGTCGCCGGCCGGCTGCCCCCGACCTACCTGCGCTACGTCGAACGAAGCCTGCGCGAGCGCTTCGGCCTCGGGACGTCCCCGATCCGGGTGAGGGTGCGCGCCGAGTAGTGGAGCGCTGGTGCGAGACGTGCGACCGCCCGGTGCAGGGCGAGGTCTGCGAGGTGTGCGGCGAGCCCGTCCCCGAGCCGACCCACGAGCCCGTCCCGTGGCGGTGGCGCCTCTTCATCGTCGCCACGGTGATCTACCTCGGGTACCGGATCTACCAGCTCATCCACTGGCTAGCCCACTAGCGCCCTGGGTAGTGTGACCCCGTTCGAAGGAGACAGAGTGCCGATCTACGCCCTGGGTGAGCGCACCCCGACCATCCACCCCGACGCCTTCGTCCACCCCGACGCCGTCGTGATCGGCGACGTTCGCATCGGCGCCGACTCGTCGGTCTGGCCCGGGGCGGTGCTGAGGGGTGACTACGGGACGGTGATCGTCGGCGAGCGCACCTCGATCCAAGACGGCACGGTCGTCCACGCCGTGGCCGAGTACCCGACCGTCGTCGGCAGTGACTGCGTCGTAGGCCACCTCGCGCACCTCGAGGGCTGCGTGATTGAAGACGGGGCCCTCGTGGGCAGCGGCTCGATCGTCCTGCACGAGGCGACGATTCACTCCGGCGCCACCGTCGCGGCGGGCGCGGTGGTGCGCAACCGCACCGACGTGCCCGAGGGCGCGCTCGCCGTGGGGGTGCCGGCCACCGTGCGCGAGGGCGCGAGCGACGTAGGTCTCATCCGCCACTCGGCCGAGCTCTACGTCGCCAACGCCCGGCGCTACCGCGAGGAGCTGCGTCCCCTCTAGGCGTTGGTGACCGCGACGAGCCGCTCGAGGGCGCGCGCGGCGCGACCCTCGATGACGGCGGCGCTCGCCAGCGCGAACCCCTGGACGAGAGACGTGACGCGTCCCGCGACCCGCAGCGCCAGAGCGGCGTTGGCGCACACCACGTCGAAGACGGGGCCCTGACGGCCCTCGAGGAACGCCCGCACCACCGCGACGTTGTGGGCCAGGTCGCCACCGCGGATCGCCGCGGTCTCGTGGCGAACACCGAGTTCTCCGGGGGCGTCGAGCGTCTCGGGCACGACCGCGAGGGGTGTCACGACCATGAGCGTCGAGGTCGAGGCCAGGGTCAGCTCGTCGAGCCCGTCGCCGCCGTGCACGAGGATCGAGAGGTCGGTGCCGCGCGCGTGCAGGACCCGGGCCATTCGCCCCAGTTGGGGTTCGTGGGCCACCCCGATGAGCGCCCGGCGCACGAGCGCGGGGTTGGCCAGGGGACCCAGGACGTTAAAGACCGTGCGAAAGCCGAGTGCGCGCCGGATCGGGCCGAGGTAGCCCAGGCCCTGGTGGTAGGCGGGGGCGAAGAGGAAGCCGATCCCGGCCTCGGCGACGCTGGCCGCGGCCACCTCGGCCGGCACGTCCAGGCGGACCCCGAGCGCTTCGAGCACGTCGGCCGCTCCCACCGAGGACGACGCGGCCCGGTTGCCGTGCTTGGCCACGGGTACCCCGCACCCGGCAACCGCGAGGGCGGCCATGGTCGAGACGTTGACCGAGTGGAGCTGGTCGCCGCCGGTGCCGACGATGTCGATCGCCACCGGCCCGACGTCGAAGGTCGTGGCGGCCTCGATCATGGCGTCGACGAAGCCGGTCATCTCCTCGACCGTCTCACCCTTCACGGTGAGAGCCGTGAGGAAGCTCGCGATCTGGACGCCCTCGACCCGCCCGGCCAGGATCTCGGCCAGCGCGTCGCGCGCCGCGGTGCGCTCCATGTCGGTCCCGCGCACGAGCGGGTTCAAGACCTCCTGGGCGAACGACGCGATCACGCGTGAGCCTCACGCAACATCTCGCAACGATACCCGTGGCCGACTCGGCGGCCGACCCGGGTACCATGCCGTGATGGGCGCGACGTACCTCGACGACATCGTCGCGTGGCACCGCCGACGCGCGGCGGCCGACCGACGGGACTGGCGGACGCGCCTCGGCGCCCCGGCCCCCGCCGGCCCGTCGGCGCGGGCCTCACTCGCCGCCGGGACCCGGGTACGGGTGATCGCGGAGGTCAAGCGCCGTTCCCCCTCGCGCGGACCACTGCGGCCCGAGCTCAGCGCCCCTGACCAGGCGCGCGACTACGTGACCGGCGGCGCGGCGATGGTGTCGGTGCTCACCGACGCGCCCCACTTCGGCGGCTCGCTAGAGGACCTCGTCGCGGTACGCGCCGCCGTCGGGGTCCCGCTGCTGCGCAAGGACTTCACCGTCGCCGAGAACGACGTCCTCGACGCCCGCGACGCCGGGGCGGCGGCGGTGCTGCTCATCGTGGCCGCCCTCGAGGACGGCGAGCTCGCGCGCCTCCACGCCCTCGCGCACGAGGTCGGCCTCGACGCGCTGGTCGAGGTCCACGACGAAGCCGAGGCGGCGCGCGCGCTCGACCTCGGCGCGACCCTCGTCGGGGTGAACCAGCGCGACCTGCGGACCTTCCGGGTCGACCCCGACCGGGCCGCCCGCGTGGCGGCGGCGCTGCCCGCGGGCTGTGTGCGCGTCTGTGAGTCGGGCCTGTCAACCCCCGAGGACGTTCGCCGGGCCGCCGGGGCCGGCTTCGACGCGGTGCTCGTGGGCGAGGCCTTCGTCACGGCCAGCGACCCGGTCGAGGCCGTGCGCGCCTTCGCGGCGGTCCCCGCCCGCGACGCGATCGCCGGGACGGTGAAGATCTGCGGGGTAACGAGCGTCGAGGACGCCGTACTCTGCGCCGAGGCCGGCGCCGACATGGTCGGGATCATCCTCGCCCCGTCCCCCCGGCGCGTCCGGCCGGAGCGGGCCCGCGAGATCAGCGCGGCCCTGAGGGGACGGACGACTCGGGTCGCGGTCTTCCGGGAGCAGTCGAGCGAGGAGATCCGCCGGGCCCTCGACGGACTCGACGTGGACGCCGTCCAGGTGCACGGGACCCTCGAGGACGGGTTGCGTGACGCGTTGCGCGATCGGGGGATCCGCGTGATCAAGGCCCTGAGTGTCGAAGAGGAGGAGTGGGCGACGTACGACGAGCGCCACGTCGACGCGGTGCTCGTCGACGGCCCCGTCCCCGGGTCTGGCCGTCGCCACGGCTTCGCCGGTCGCCGGGATCGCTCCTTCCAAGTCCCGGTGATCGTCGCGGGCGGCCTCGACGCGGCCAACGTCGCCGAGGTCGTCTCGGTGACCGGCGCCCAGGGCGTGGACTGCGCGACCGGGGTCGAGCTCGCTCCCGGTCGCAAGGACGCCGCCAAGGTGCGCGCGTTCGTCGCGGCGGCGCGCGCGGCGCTCGTCGACGCGGGGCAGCGGCGATGAGCACGATGGGGACGCCCGGCGCTCGAGGGCGCTTCGGGGAGTTCGGCGGACGGTTCGTTCCCGAGGCGCTGATGCCGGCCTGCCTCGAGCTCGAGGGGGCCTTCGCCGAGGCCTGGGCCGACCCGGCCTTCGTGGCGGAGTTCCACGACACGCTTCGCCTCTTCGGGGGACGCCCGACGCCGGTCACACCGCTGGCGCGGCTGTCGGAGCGGCTCGGCCTGCGCGTCTACGCCAAGCGCGAGGACCTCGCCCACACCGGCTCGCACAAGATCAACAACGTGGTGGGCCAGACCCTGCTCACCCGCCGCATGGGCAAGCGTCGGGTCATCGCCGAGACTGGCGCCGGCCAGCACGGGGTGGCCACCGCGACGGCGGCGGCTCGCCTCGGCCTGGAGTGCACGGTCTTCATGGGCGAGGTGGACACCAAGCGCCAGGAGCTCAACGTCTTTCGCATGGAGCTGCTGGGGGCCCGGGTCGTGCCGGTGGCCTCCGGGAGCCGGACGCTCAAAGACGCCGTGAACGAGGCCCTGCGCGAGTGGGTCACCTGCGTCGCCGACACCCACTACTGCATCGGTTCGGTGATGGGCCCTCACCCCTTCCCCTGGATGGTGCGCGAGTTCCAGCGGGTCATCGGCGATGAAGCCCGCGCCCAGCTCGAGGATCTCGGCGTCGGCGTGCCCGAGGTCGTGGTCGCCTGCGTCGGCGGTGGCTCGAACGCGGCCGGGGTGTTCGCCGGCTTCGTGGACACCCCGGCCCGGCTGGTCGGGGTCGAGGCCGCCGGGGGCTCGGCGATCGGCCACGGGTCGCCCGGCGTGCTGCACGGGATGCGCTCGATGCTCCTCCAAGACGAGTACGGCCAGATCGAAGAGGCCCAGTCGATCTCGGCGGGGCTGGACTACCCGGGAATCGGGCCCGAGCACGCCCACCTCGCCGCGACCGGGCGGGCGCAGTACGTCGCCGTCGGCGACGACGAGGTCCTTGGCGGGCTCACTCTGCTCAGTGAGACCGAGGGCATCATCCCGGCGCTCGAGACGGCCCACGCCGTCGCCTGGGTCGCCCGGGCCGCCGGACGCGAGCTCGCCCCGGGGACCACCGTGTTGATCAACCTCTCGGGACGGGGCGACAAGGACGTGGCCCAGGTGCGCGAGATGCTGCGCGGCGACGCGTGACGAGCCTCGACGACCGGTTGGCCGCGGTGCGCGACGGGGGCCGACACGCCCTCGTGCCCTACCTGATGGCCGGGGCCCGCCCGGACTGGGTGCGCCTCTTCGAGGCGGCCGTGGCCGGCGGCGCCGACGCGATCGAGGTGGGCCTGCCCTTCTCGGACCCGATGATGGACGGGCCGGTCGTCCAGGAGGCCGCGCTGGCGGCCCTCGCGGCGGGCACGACACTCGACTCGGTCTGCGCGACACTCGGGTCGCTCGACCTCGGGGTCCCGCTCATCGCGATGACTTACTGCAACGTCATCTACCACGTCGGCCTCGAGCGCGCCGCCGGACGGCTGCGTGAGGCCGGCGTCCTTGGGGCCATCCTGCCCGACCTCGCGCTCGAGGAGCTGGACGAGTGGGCGGCCGTGTGCGACGCCGGGGACCTCGCGACCGTGCTGATGGTCGCGCCCTCGACACCCGTCGAACGGGTCGCGCGCCTCACCGCGCGCTCGCGCGGCTTCGTCTACGCCGCGGCCCGCATGGCGGTCACCGGGACCGCGAGCGGGCTGGGCGACGGCGTCGCGGTGGTGGAGCGGGTGCGCGAGGTCTCGTCGGTCCCGGTCTACATGGGCATCGGGATCGCCACCCCCGAGCAGGCGCGCGACGCGGCGCGCGTGGCCGACGGCGTGATCGTCGGCTCGGCGCTCGTGCGCCGGGTTCTAGACGGGCAGAGCGCCGAGGACCTCGAGTCCGCCGTGCGCGCGCTTCGTGAGGCCCTGGACGAAATGTAGGGACTTTGGTCCCTAGCGCGCGACCGGCCCCGGGTCCGAGCCCCGAACATCCCTCCCGACGGGTCCGCGATGGTGTGTAATCAGTGTGGGTTGCCACCCCGGCGGCCCGATGACACACGTGTGGGGGATTGAATGGAACACAAAGTCGCGGACCCCGGCCCACTTGGGCTCGCGGGCTTCGCAATGACCACCTTCTGCCTCAGTACCTGGAACGCCAATCTGTGGCACGGCGCCGGTCTTGAGGCAGCATTGGCCTTGGCCTTCTTCTACGGAGGCCTCGTCCAACTCCTGGCCGGCATGTGGGAGTTCATCCGGAAGAACACCTTCGGGGCTCTCGCGTTCTCGTCGTACGGGGCGTTCTGGCTGGCGTTCTACGCCATCGTCCAGTTCCACCTGGCCGGCGGCGGCTCGGACACGGTGGGTATTTTCCTGCTGGCCTGGACGATTTTCACGGCGTACATGACCGTCGCGGCAATGAAGACGAACACGGCGATCTTCACCGTGTTCCTCTTGCTGTTGGTGACCTTCGTGCTGCTGACCATCGGCAACTGGGGGGCGGGACACTCCGGCCTGGTCCACGCCGGTGGCTGGTTCGGCCTGGCCACGGCTGTCGCGGCCTGGTACACCTCGATGGCCGGCGTCGTCAACGAGACCCACGGAAAAGTGGTGTTCCCGGTCGGTCGGCGCAGCTAACCCAGGGTCACTGGTGGCTTGCCACCGGACCCAACCGCCAACAGCGCCCGCTCCGCGAGGAGTCGGGCGTTGTTGGCATCTACGGGCGAATAAGGGGTACTGTCAGGAAAGTCGCCGACGAAGGTTCGGTGGCGAAGGATACGCACGACGAGGGGGAACGATGACCGAAGCCCGACTGGAAGCTTGGCTCGCTGAGACGCGCAGCTTCGCACCGTCCGCCGAGTTCACCGCCCAGGCCAACGTCGGCCCCGAGATCTACACCGAGGCCGACGCCGACCCGGTCGCCTACTGGCGCCGTCAGGCCGACCGGCTCACCTGGACCACGGCGCCCACCAAGACCCTCGAGTGGGAGTTGCCTTTCGCCAAGTGGTTCAGCGACGGCGAGCTCAACGCCGCCTACAACTGCGTCGACCGCCACGTCGAGGCCGGGCGCGGAGACAAGGTCGCCTACCACTGGGTGGCCGACGCCGAGGGTGAGACCCGCACGATCACCTACGCCGACCTGCAAAAGATGGTGGCCCAGGCGGCTCACGCCCTCACCGAGCTCGGGGTCAAGTCCGGTGACCGGGTGGCGGTGTACATGCCGATGATCCCCGAGGCGGTCGTCGCCATGCTGGCCTGCGCTCGCCTGGGTGCCGCCCACTCGGTGGTCTTCGCCGGCTTCTCGGCGGAGGCGCTCTCGAGCCGCATCCTCGACTCCGACTGCCAGGTCGTCATCACGGCCGACGGGGCCTTCCGCCGGGGTGCGGCCAGCCCGCTCAAGCCCGCCGTCGACGAAGCGCTGAAGAGCTGCCCCAACGTGCGCGCCGTGGTGGTCGTTCGCCGCACCGGCGGCGCCGTTGACTGGGTCGAGGGCCGGGACCACTGGTGGCACGAGGTCGTCGAACGCCAGAGCACGACCCACGAGTGCCAGTCGTTCCCGGCCGAGCAGACGCTCCTCATCATGTACACCTCGGGCACGACCGCCAAGCCCAAGGGCATCTACCACACCACGGGCGGCTACCTGACCCAGTGCGCGACCACTCACTGGCAGATATTCGACGTCAAGCCCGACACCGACGTCTGCTGGACCGCGGCCGACATCGGCTGGATCACCGGTCACAGCTACATCGTCTACGGCCCGCTGGTCAACGGGGTGACCCAGGTCCTCTACGAGGGCCTGCCCGACTCGGGGGGCCGGGACCGCTGGTGGAAGATCATCGAGCAGTTCAAGGTCTCGATCCTCTACACGGCGCCCACGACCATCCGCACGCTCATGAAGTGGGGGCACGAGCACCCCCAGAGCCACGACCTGACGAGCCTGCGCCTCCTCGGGACGGTCGGCGAGCCGATCAACCCCGAGGCCTGGATGTGGTACCGCGAGCACGTCGGTGGCAACCGCTGCCCGATCGTGGACACGTGGTGGCAGACCGAGACGGGAGCGATCCTCGCGTCCCCGCTGCCGGGTATCACCGCGACCAAGCCCGGGGCGGCGATGCACGCGATCCCCGGGGTGTCGCTCGACGTCGTCGACAACGAGGCCCACTCGGTCGGCAACGGCGAGGGCGGCTACCTGGTGGTGACCCAGCCGTGGCCCGCGATGACCAGGGGCATCTACGGTGACCCCGAGCGGTTCGTCGACGTCTACTGGAAGCGGTTCCCCGGGGTCTACTTCGCCGGCGACGGCGCGAAGAAGGACGACGACGGCGATCTGTGGCTGCTCGGGCGCGTCGACGACGTGATGAACATCTCGGGCCACCGCCTGTCAACGACCGAAGTCGAGCACGCCCTGGTGGGCTACCCGCTCGTCGCCGAGGCCGCCGTGGTCGGCGCCAGCGACGCCACCACCGGCCAGGCCATCGTCGCCTTCGTGACCCTGAAGCTCTCGGCCGACGAGGCCCAGAAGGACCAGGCCGGGGTGATCAACGCGTTGCGCGACCACGTGGCCAGGGTGATCAGCCCGATCGCCAAGCCCCGCCAGATCATCCTCACGCCCGAGCTGCCCAAGACCCGCTCGGGCAAGATCATGCGCCGCCTCCTGCGCGACGTGGCCGAGAACCGACCGTTGGGCGACGTCACGACCCTCATGGACCCCACGGTCGTGAACTCGATCTCCGACCTCATGGCCGCGGGGGTCGAGGAGTAGTCGGTCTAGGAGTCGAACCCCATCTTCAGGGCGTCGAGGAGGCGCAGCCAGAGGTTGCGGCGCCCGCCGTTCTCGTCGGCGCGTCGGATGGCCCGCTGGGTCAGGCGGATGAGCACCCAGCGAAACGGTTCGGGCGGGAACGGCCAGGGCTTCTTGCGCACCATCGATAGCCGCGTGCGCTCGGTGTCGAGTCCGTCGACCAGGTCGAGCATGGTCGCGGCCCCGAACCGGGTCGAGGCGACGCCGAGCCCCGTGAAGCCCATCACGTAGGCGACCTTGCCCGCGTGGGCCGTC
>JAKCEK010000065.1 GCA_021838005.1 Actinomycetes bacterium | reverse complement strand
CCGGTTGGGGTCCACGACCTGGAAGTCGATGTGGGCGACCGTCCCCCGCACGGGGTGGCGCTGGATCTCGCGGGCCATGACGACGTAGCTCGAGCCGTCTGCGTCGAGGGTGATCAGGGTGTTGAGACCCTGGTCGGTCGAGACGGCCTGGCGGAACTCCTTGGCGTCGACCGCCACCGGCAGCGGACCGACGCCCTCGCCGTAGACCACGGCGGGGATCGAACCGTCGCGGCGCAGGCGGCGGGAGGCGGCCGAACCCTGTGGGCGACCGGTGGCCGCGCGCAGCGTGACCTCTGACATGACGACTCCTTCGACGAGACCCGCCCGGCCGGGCGAACAGGCCCACCAGCCTAGCCGTGCGTCGCCCCATGGCCGTAGGGCGAGGTCGGCTCCCCCTCGAGAGGGGGCGCCGTTACTACGCTTCGGCGGTGGCCCCGACGCTCCCGAGCCTGGCCCGACTCGAGCGTCCCACGCGTCCCACGCGGAGCACCCTGGCCCTCCTCGCGATCTACGTTGCGCTGGCGTGCCTCATCTTCTGGCCGGCGACACCGTGGAACAACACCCGACTGCCCTCGGTCCCCTTCGGCGGGTTTGGTTACGGAGACCCGGCCGTCGACTCATGGTTCCTCGGGTGGACGCCCTTCGCTCTCTCGCACGGGATGGTTCCCTTCCATACGTCCTACATCGACTTCCCGCAGGGGGCGAATCTCGCGAGCAACACCCTGACCCCCCTCTTGGGACTCCTCGCCTGGCCGGTGACGTCCACCCTCGGACCGGTCGCCGCCTTCAATGTCCTGCTGCGACTCGCGTTCGCAGCCTCGGCGGGCACCATGTTCCTCGTCCTTCGAACGTGGTGTCGTCCGTGGATCGCCTTCATCGGCGGGCTCTTCTTCGGGTTCGGGCCCTACATGGTGACTCAGATCACCCACCTCAACCTGGTCTTCACCCCTCTCCTCCCCCTCATCGTGCTCGTCGTCGTGCGACTCCTCAGCCCGTCCGTGAAGGACGTTCGTAAGCTCGGCGTCCAGTTAGGCGTCCTCTCGGGAGCCCAACTTCTCATCTGTCCCGAGCTCCTTGCGATGCTCGGAATCGTGTGCGCGATCGGGGTCGTCTACGTGGTCGCCCGCGACGGGCCGGCGTGGAAGAGCCGGGCCACACCGATCCTGGCCGCTACGCCTTGGGCACTCGGGTCCCTCGTCGTCGTGGCGGGCTATTTCCTCTTCTGGGCCTTCGCGGGTTCGGGCCACGTGTCGGGGCCTCCCCAGCCAGTCGCGTCCCTCCAGACGTACCGCACCGACCTCCTCGCACCGGTCGTGCCGACCCTGAATCAAGCGCTGCTGCCCAGGTCGTTGCTCACCACCGCCAGCCACTTCGACGCCGGCAACTTCACCGAGAACGATGGCTACCTCGGAGTCGGACTCATCGCGTGGGTCATCGTCGTCGCCGCCCGGTACCGGCGAAGCAAAGTCGTCGTGTACAGCGCCCTCGCCGCGGCGAGCGCCCTCGTCTTGTCGTTTGGTCCCCGCCTCACCATCAACGGCACCGCCACTGGGGTGCCACTGCCCGAAGCCCTTTTCGCGAGACTTCCCGTGCTGCAGGGCTTCGTCCCGTCGCGCTTCGCGGAGATCGCCGCCCTGTTCGTCGCGATAGCGGGCTCAGTTGGCGCGGAGCACTTCGTCCGCGGACTGAAGAGTCGGCCCGCCATCGGTCGACGAATCGGCGACATGGGCATGGTCCTCCTCGCCGGGGTTGCGCTCGCCCTGCCCTTCCCACAGCTCGCCCTCGTGACCAAGTCTCCCCAATGGCCTCACGGACTCTACGGTGCGCTGGAGCGGATTCCTCGCGGCGAGGTCGTCCTCGCGTACCCCTACCCGGCGGATCCCTACACCGAGGCCATGAGCTGGCAGGCCGAGGTGGGCTTCCGATTCAAGCTCCTTGGCGGCTACATGGACATTCAAGGGCCCGGCCACCAGGGTGAGGAGAACCCGCTGGGACTCGCACCGGTCCAGGTCCAGGGATTCCTCATGGACTCGCTCTACGGCTACCCCAGGGTCTATCCCGTTCCCTCGCCCCGGTATGACCTGGCGACCGGGCTGTGCACCTTCGTTCGCCGCTACCACGTGGGCGCCCTCGTCTACTGGCGCACGGGCGCCCACCCCGAGCGCGTCCGCCGACTTTTCGCGCGCGACTTCGGACGTCCCCGCGCGTCGGCGAGCCACGGCGCCTTCGAGGTGTGGCGGACGACGCCGGGGGCGTGCGCTAGAGGCTAGAGCAGGTTCTCGCCGCCGAAAATGTCCGAGACCGAGCTGTCCTCGAAAATCGCGGAGATGGCGTTGGCGACGATCGGTGCGACCGAAAGCACCTCGAGCTTCTCGAAGGTCTTCTCCGGTCCGATCGGTAGCGTGTCGGTCACCACGACCCGGTTCACGGGCGCGTTGAAGAGGCGCTCGACCGCCGGGGGCGAGAAGACGGCGTGGGTCGCCATCACCCAGATGTCGTCGGCACCGTGCTCCTTCAAGAGGTCCGACGCCGCGACGATCGTGCCCGCCGTGTCGATCATGTCGTCGATGAGCACGCAGTGGCGCCCCTCGACGTCGCCCACCACGTGGCGCGCGACGGCGACGTTGGCCATCCCGCGGGGGCGGGTCTTGTGCACCAGGGCGAGGTCGCAGCCCAGGTGCTGGGCGTAGCGCTCGGCAACCTTCACCCGGCCGGCGTCGGGGGCGACCACCACGATCTCGTGGGTGTTGGCGTGGGCCTTGAGGTAGGTCTCGAGGACGGGGGCGGCGACCAGGTGGTCGACGGGGATGTTGAAGAACCCCTGGATCTGGCCCGAGTGGAAGTCGACCGAGAGCACCCGGGTGGCCCCCGCGGTCTGCAGAACGTCCGCGACCAGCTTGGCGGTGATCGGCTCGCGGCCCTGGGTCTTGCGGTCCTGACGGGCGTAGCCGAAGTACGGGACGACGGCGGTGATGCTCTTGGCGCTGGCGCGCTTGGCGGCGTCGATCATCACCAGCTGCTCCATGATCGCGTCGTTCACCGGCGAGGAGTGGGTCTGGACGATAAAGACGTGGGCGCCGCGGACCGACTCGTCGATGCGGCAGTGGATCTCGCCGTCGGCGAACTCGCGCAGGTTCGCCTCGGTGAGCTCCACCTCGAGCAGGGCGGCGACGTCCGCCGCGAGCGTCGGGTGGCAGCGGCCCGAGACGAGGACCAGGCGCCGCTTGGCCAGGGATTCCACGAGGCCCACCCTAGCGAACGAGGGGTTCAGGCCCGGGGGGCGACGACGGCGCCGACCGCGACGTCCTCGCCCGGGCCGAGGGTGACGAACGAGCGCACCGTCGCGTCGGCCCCGATGCGCACCGCCGTCGCCTCCACGGTCGCCACTCGCGCGCGCTCGCCCACCTCCACGTCCACCAGGTGGGCCCGCGGGCCGATGGTCGCCCCCGCAGCGACCCGGGTGCGGCCCTGGAGGATCGTCCCGGGCAGGATCGACACGTCCGGGGCGAGCTGGACGTCGACGTCGAGGTAGGTCGTGGCCGGGTCCCACAGGGTCACGCCGCGCCCCATCCACTGCTCGTTGATCCGTCGGCGCAGCTCGGCCTCGGCGCGCGCGAGCTGGGCCCGGTCGTTGACCCCGAGCGCCTCGCTCGAGTCCTCGAGCACGAACGACCTCGTCGCGTGGCCCATCGCCGAGAGCACGGCGACCACGTCGGTGAGGTAGTACTCGCCCTGGACGTTCTGGCGCCCCACCCGGCGTAGCGCCGGCCCGAGCAGGCTCTGGCGCACGACCATCACGCCGGTGTTCACCTCGTCGATCAGCCTCTCGTCGCGCGAGGCGTCGCGCTCCTCGACGATCCGCTCCAGGCGGCCGTCTCGACCGGCGACTATCCGGCCGTAACCCCGGGGGTCGGGCACGACGGCACTCATCACGGTGAGGGCCGCCCCGCTCGCGCGGTGCGCCTCGAGCAGGCGCGCCACCGTCTCGCGACGCAGCAGCGGCGTGTCCCCCGGCAGGATGACGACGTCCCCGTCGCTCTCGCCGATGGCCTCGTCGACGCTCGCCAGCGCGGCCGCGACCGCGTGGCCCGTGCCGAGGGTCTCGCCCTGCTCGACGAAGGTGAGGCGCGCCCCGGCACCTTCGGCGAGCTCCTTCTCCACCCACGTGGCGTGGTGACCCACCACGACGACCGTCGCGCGCACCTCGTCGTGGCGTGCGGCCTCGAGGACGAAGCTCGCCATCGTGCGCCCGCACAGCTTGTGCAGGGGCTTCGGGCGGATCGAGCGCATCCGCGTGCCCTCGCCGGCGGCGAGCACGACCACACAGGTGGGGCGCGTCATCCCTCCTCTCTAGCAGCCCTACGATGCGCGACGTGGACCCTCTCAACTACGACGAGTTCGCGCTCTTGCAGGAGAACGTCGAGGAGTTCGACCTCGAGGTCGAGATCCCCCCGGTGGCGCGATTCTTCGTCGCCGTCGACGGACTCCGCCAGCTGAGCGGCCTGCGCTGGGGCGAGGACGAACCCGAGCTCGTGCTGCTCCACGGCGGGGCCCAGAACGCCCACACCTTCGACACCGTCGCCCTCGCCCTCGGCCGTCCCCTGCTCGCCCTCGACCTGCCCGGCCACGGTCACTCCGACCCGACGCCGTACCCGCCGGCCGACGTCGCCCACCACGCCCGCGACCTCGCCACGGCGCTCGAGGGTCTGATCGACCGGCCCCTGCCGATCGTGGGGATGAGCCTCGGGGGGCTCTGCGCCCTCGAGCTCGTCGCCCTTCACCCCGAGCTCGCGCGCGCCCTGGTCATGATCGACGTCACCCCCGGGGTCACCGAGGAGAAGGCCCGCCACGTCACCGACTTCGTGAACGGGCCGGCCACCTTCTCCGACTTCGAGCAGATCCTGGCGCGCACGGTCGCCCACCACCCCACCCGGTCGGTCAGCTCGCTGCGACGCGGCGTCTTGCATAACGCGCTGCGCCGCGAGGACGGCTCGTGGGTGTGGCGCCACCAGCGCGGCGAGCCGAGCCGGCTCGAGGCGCCCCGCGGCCTCGACCTGTGGGGCCGGTTCGAGGCGGTCAGCGTCCCGGTGACCCTGGTGCGCGCGATGGGCCCGGGCTCGGTGGTCGACGACGCCGACGAGGCCGAACTACGCCGACGCGTGCCCGAGGCGACCGTGGAGCGTGTCGAGGGCTCGGGCCACTCGGTCCAGGGTGACCGCCCGGTCGAGCTCGCGGCCATCCTGGAGCGCACCCTCTTCTAGTCGTCACGTGCGTCGCTGGCGGGGGAGGGCTCGAACCTCCAACCTTCGGATCCAAAGTCCGCTGTTCTGCCGGTTGAACTACCCGCCACGGTCCGATAAGGTGCCGTTCTTGCCCGATTCTTAGCGAATCGCCGTGAGCCCCTTACCCAGGACGCTAAGACTAGAGGCTGCCCGACCGCCAGCGAGAGCCGTGACCGTACCCACCACCAACCCCTACGTGGCCATCGTGGACGACGACCCGTCGATCCGCACGGCCCTGGGACGGGCCCTGCGCATCGAGAACTACGACGTCGAGCTCTTCGACGACGGCGGATCGGCCCTCAAATCGATCCAGCTGCGGGCCCCCGACGCGATCGTGCTCGACCTGCAACTCCCCGATATCGACGGGCTGGAGGTCTGCCGGAGGATCCGCCGGGGGGGCGACGCCACGCCGATCCTGATGCTGACCGCCCGCGACGCGGTGAACGACCGTGTCGAGGGCCTCGACGTGGGTGCCGACGACTACCTGGTCAAGCCGTTCGACCTCGCGGAGCTCCTGGCCCGACTCCGGGCGCTGCTGCGCCGCCGGGTGGCGACCGAGGCCGACGGGCAGGTGCTGCGCTTCGAGGACCTCTCGCTCAACCCCCAGACGCGCGAGGTCTTTCGCGCCCAGCGCAAGATCGAGCTCACCAAGATCGAGTTCGACCTGCTCGAGCTGTTCTTGACCCACCCCCGCCAGGTCCTCACCCGAGACCAGATCCTCGACCTCGTCTGGGGCTACACCTTCGACTCGGGGACCAACTCCCTCGCCGTCTACATCGGCTACCTGCGCCGCAAACTCGAAGAGCGGGGCGAGTCCCGACTCATCCAGACGGTACGCGGCGTCGGGTACGCCCTGCGCACGGCGTGACCTTCCGCAACCGCGTCATCGCCGCGACGGTGCTCGCCGCGGCGATCGCGGTTATCCTCGGCGGTCTCGCCTCGTACCTGTCGACCCGACACGCCCTGTTGAACTCGGTGGACGCGTCGCTGCGCCAGGACGCCCAGGCCCAGCACGACGCCGACGACCCCTACCGCGCCATCGGCTCGTTCACCGAGGTCGTCCTGCCGAACGGCCAGACGCTGCCCAAGTCCGACGTGCCGATCGACCGGACCATCCTCGACATCGCCAAGGGCACCCTCGGCGAACAGCTGCGCACCGTGAACTTCGACAAGCGGACCTTCCGCGAACTGATCGCCCCCCTGCCCGCCGGGGCCTACGTCACCTGCCCGACCGGGGTCTGCCAGATCGCCACCACCTCGGCCGAGGTCTTCGTCGTGGACATCACCGGGCAGATCGAGCAGCTCCACGAACTCTTCACCACCCTCTTGCTGGTCGGCGCGGGTGGGCTCCTCGTCGCCTTCGGGCTGGGCCTCTTCCTCGCGCGCCAGGCCCTCCACCCCCTCGAGGAGGTCACCGACGAGATCGAGAGCGTCTCGCTGACCAACGACCTCGAGTACCGCCTCGACGAGGGCGACAACGACGAGCTCGGTCGGCTGCGCCGGGTCTTCAACGAGCTGCTGCGCTCGGTCGAGTCGAGCCAAAGCCTCCAGCGCCAGCTCGTGGTCGACGCCAGCCACGAGCTGCGCACTCCGCTCACCTCCCTGCGCACCAACGCCCAGGTCCTGGCGCGTCGGCCCGACCTCTCCCAAGAGGAGATGGCCCAGCTCACCACCGACATGATCACCCAGGTCGACGAGCTCGCCGCGCTCGTGGGAGACCTCGCCGAGCTGGCCCGGGGCGAGCGCAGCGAGGGCGACGTGCGCACGCTGCGCCTGGACGACTGCGTCGACGAGTGCGTGGAGACGGCCCGGACCTACGCGCGCCAGCACGACCTCACACTCGACGTCGAGTCCGAGCCGTCGTTCGTCGCGGGCCGCGAGGATCGACTGGTGCGCGCGGTGTCGAACCTGCTCACCAACGCCGTCAAGTTCGCCCCCGAGGGCGGGCGGATCGTGGTGCGCACGCGCGAGGGCTGGGTGTCGGTGTCGGACTCGGGCCCGGGCATCGCCCCCGACGAGGTGCCCTTCGTCTTCGACCGCTTCTGGCGAAGCCCCAACGCGCGGGGCCTGCCGGGGTCGGGCCTCGGTCTCTCGATCGTCGCCCAGGTCGTCGAGGAACTCCACGGCACGGTCGAGGTCGACCGCGACCCCGAGCTCGGCGGTGCCCGCTTCACGATCCAGCTGCCCGAGGTCGACGCCTCGGGCGCCGAGCGGTGATTTTTCACCAGTTCTTACGGCGGGCTCCCCGCTCCCTTAGGCCCCGCCACGAGGATGGGCGCGAGCCCGACCCCAGGACCCGACGTGACCCCCTCCCCCCGTACCCCCCACCAACGTGATCGACGTTTCGCGCGCGTTCGCCGCACGGCGGCGAGCGTCCTCGTAGGCTCGGGCGTGCTCTCGGGGCTCATGGTCGGCTACCTCGCGACCACGGCGCGTCCCCTCTCGGCGACGGCCCCTCACGTGAGCCCGTCGAGCTCGTCCACGTCGGCGACCCCGACCTCCTCGAGCACGACGCCCGCGACCGGGACCACCGGCGAGCCGGGCGCGCCCGCGACGAGCCCCGCGGCGCCGACCACCACGACCCCGGCGCCGACCACCACGACCACCACCTGCTACTCGACACCCTCGGGGCAGGTCGTCTGCCAGTGACGTCCACCACCTTCACGGTGTGGGGACTCAGCGCGACGCTGGCCGTCGAGCGCGACGACCAGCTCGAGGCCGCCCGCGCGACGCTGTGGCGCCACCTCGACGCCGTCGAACGGGCGGCGAGTCGCTTCCGCTCCGACAGCGAGGTGACCCGGCTCAACCAGGCGTCGGGCGCGCCGGTCGAGGTCACGGCCACCTTCGAGGACGTCCTCGAGGCCGCACTCGAGTGCGCGCGCTGGACCGACGGCCTGTGCGACCCGACGATCCTCGCGGCGTTGCTCGACCTTGGCTACGACCGCGACTACGACGAACTGCGCGTGACGGGCGCACCGGCGCGACGGGCCGCGCGCCCGGCGCCCGGGGTCGCCGCCATCGACTGGGACCGGGTGGGCCACCGCGTGGCGCTGCGTCACGGCGCCCAGGTCGACTTCGGGGCGAGTGCCAAGGCGCTCGTCGCCGACCGCGTCGCCGACGAGGTGGCGGCGGGCGGCGGGGTCGTGGTCGAGATCGGCGGCGACGTCGCCGTGCGCGGCCGCGGGCCCGACGGTCCGTGGGCGATCGGGGTGACCGACTCGCTCGTGATCACCGGGCGTGAGGAGCGGGTCACGCTTCGAGGCGGCGGGATCGCCACCTCCTCGAACGCGACGCGCACCTGGCGAGCCGGGGGCGAGGTCGTGAACCACGTGGTCGACCCGCGCACCGGCGAGTGCGCCGACGGACCCTACGCCACCGCCTCGGTCGCCTCCACGAGCTGCCTGCGCGCCAACGCGCTGGCCACGGCCGCCCTGCTCTGGGGCGAGGACGCCCCCTACCGCCTGGCCCAGGCCGGCGCGGCGGCCCGGTTGGTGCGTGCCGACGGGGCGGTCGAGTACGTGGGAGGCTGGACGCGCGAGGGAGCGGACCGATGATCGCACTCACCACGCCGTACCTCTGGTACACGACCCGCGCGACGGGCTACGTCACGCTCGCCCTGTTCACCGTCGTCGTGGCCCTCGGAACCCTCGTCGCGAACCGCGTCGGGGGGACCGTCGTCGGGCGCTTCGAGCTCAACGAGCTGCACCGCTCGGTGTCGATGGTGGCGATGGCCTTCCTGGGCCTGCACGTGGCCACGACCGCCCTCGACTCGTTCGTCCCCACCGGTTGGCTCGCGGTCGTCGTGCCCGGGACCTCCCACTACCGCACCCTCGGGGTCGCGCTCGGCGCGGTGGCCATCGACCTCATGATCGCCGTGTGGGTGTCGAGCCTGCTCAAGCAGCGGGTGCGCCCGCGGTCGTGGCGCTTCATCCACTGGTTCAGCTGGGCGGCCTACGCCTCGGCGCTCGTCCACGCCTACCTGACCGGCACCGACGCCCGCCACGGCGTCGGGCTCTACGCGCTGGTCCTGGCCGTGGCCGCCGTGGCCGCCGCCGCGCTGTGGCGGGCCCTCGGACGGCCCGCGCGCGCGTCCGGGCGCACCGCCCTCTCCCCGCTCGCGCGCGCCCCGCGACCCCTCGCCACCCCCGGGTCCCGGCCGCCCAAGGACCCGCGCACCCGTCGGCCCGGCGAGCGCGACCGCGCCCGCCCGC
>JAKCEK010000064.1 GCA_021838005.1 Actinomycetes bacterium | reverse complement strand
TCTGCCGGCGCAGCTGGCGGAAGTCGTCCACCGCGCCATGCTACCCACGGCCGATTCCCCGCCCGCGACCGGTACACTGCTGAGGTTGACGTGACCAGAGGTCCCATGCCCACCTACGAGTACGAGTGCCAGAGTTGCCGCGAGCGCCACGAGGCCGTCCAGCGTTTCAGTGACGCCCCCCTGAGCGAGTGCCCGCGTTGCGGGGGCGCGCTTCGCCGGGTCTTCTCGTCGGTCGGGGTCGTCTTCAAGGGCAGCGGGTTCTACAAGACCGATAGCCGCCCCTCTGGCTCCCCGTCGAGCGGGTCCACGCCGAACGCACCGTCGCCGAGCCCGGCCGCGGACCCCGCGCCGGCCGCGACACCGGTCGCTGCCGCCCCCGCGGGCGGCGCATCGTCCGCCGACTGACCCCTCCACCCCGCCCTACCCACCGGTAGGCTGGACGTCGATGATCCTGCCGTCCATCGAGAGCCCGGCTGACCTGCGGGCGCTCTCCTACGAGCAGCTCGAGCAGCTGAGTCTCGAGATCCGTGACTTCATCATCGCCTCGGTCACCAAGACCGGCGGCCACCTCGGGTCGAACCTCGGGGTCGTGGAGCTCACCCTCGCCCTGCACCGCGTCTTCGAGTCCCCCCAGGACGTGCTGCTCTGGGACACCGGCCACCAGGCTTACGTCCACAAGCTCCTGACCGGCCGCCGTTACGGGTTCAAGTCGCTGCGCCAGCGCGGGGGGCTCTCGGGCTACCCGAACCGCTCCGAGAGCCAGCACGACTGGATCGAGTCGTCGCACGCCTCGACCGCGCTCTCTTACGCCCACGGCCTGTCGGTGGCCCTCGAGCGCCGTCGCGAACTGGCCGGCCGGGGTGGCAAGCGCCACGTCGTGGCGGTGGTCGGCGACGGCTCGCTCACCGGGGGAATGGCCTACGAGGCCCTCAACAACCTGGGGCACTCCAACCAGCGGGTCGTCATCGTCCTCAACGACAACGGCCGCAGCTACGCCCCGACCGTCTCGAAGCTCTCGGAGTCGCTCACGGCCCTGCGGCTCAACCGCACCTACCTCAGCGTGCGCAGCGGCGTGCGCCGGCTCGTGCCCCGGCTCCCCCGTCTGGGCAAGGCCGCTTACCGGGGCATCGACAGCGTGACGACGGCCGTGCGCGAGATGGTCACGCCCCACACGTTCTTCGAGACCCTCGGCGTGCGCTACGTCGGGCCGATCGACGGCCACAACGTCGAGGCCCTCGAGCACGCCCTCACGAGCGCCGCCCAGTGGGATGGTCCCATCGTCGTCCACGTCCTTACCCAGAAGGGTCGGGGCTACGGCCCGGCCGTGAGCGACGACCTACGGATGCACGACTACAAGCTCTCCCCCCGCGTCGACGACGACGTCGTCGCCCAGCAGTCGTTCAGCCAGGCCTTCTCCGAAGCGCTCCTCGCGGCCGCGGCCGAGGACGACCGGGTGGTCGCGCTCACCGCCGCCATGGCTGGCCCGACGGGACTCTTGGACTTCGAGACGAAGTACCCCGAGCGCTTCTTCGACGTCGGGATCGCCGAGCAGCACATGGTCACCGCCGCGGCCGGCATGGCCATGGGGGGGCTCAAGCCCGTGGTCGCGGTCTATTCGACGTTCTTCTCTCGGGCCTTCGACCAGGCCCACCTCGACGTGGGCCTCTTGGACCTGCCGGTGGTCTTTGTCTTCGACCGCTCGGGCATCACCGGGGACGACGGCCCCAGCCACCACGGCCTGCTCGACCTCGCTCTGTGTCTGGCGATCCCCAACATGACGGTCTTCGCGCCTTCGTCGGCGGCTGAGGTCGAGGTGATGCTGCGCACCGCTTTGTCGCTCTCGGCCCCGGCGGCCATCCGCTATCCCAAGACCATGCCCCGCCCCTTCGACGACGCCGTGGGCGAGGGCCTCTCGGCGCGTCGGGTTCGCTCGGGCGACGGGTCGCTCTGCGTGCTCGCGCTGGGCAAGATGGCCCCGGCCGCGTACGCCGCGCTCGAGCGGATGGGTGAGGACGCCGAGCGCGTCACCCTCTACGACGTGCGGGTCTTACCCCCGGACCCGGCGATGATCGACGACGCCGTCTCCCACGCGCGCATCATCACCGTCGAGGACGGCACCCGCCACGGCGGGGCCGGCACCTTGATGGTCTCGGCGGTGCGCAGCCGGGCCCAGGAGCTCGCCCGCCCCTTCCCCACGACGCGGATCCTCGGCGTCCCCCGGGTGTTCCTCACCCACGACCGGCCCGACCACCTGCTGGCCGAGATCGGACTCGACCCCGACGGCCTCGCCGCCGCCTTCACCCGCCTGCTGAACGACGAGCCCGAGTTCGCCCCCGCGGCGCCCGAGGCGCCCCGCGCCCGCTTCGTCTAGGGCCGTCGCGCCGGCGGCCGCCGGTAGGGTGGCGCCGTGAACGACGAGTTCGAAAAGACCGACGAGGAGTGGCGGCGCACCCTCGACCCCGATCGCTACGCGGTGCTGCGCCGGGCCGCGACCGAGGCCCCCTTCTCGGGATCGCTCCTGCACGTCGACCGCGACGGTGCCTTCACCTGCGCCGGCTGCGGCCAGGTGCTCTTTCGCTCCGAGCAGAAGTTCGACTCGGGCTGCGGCTGGCCAAGCTTCGACGCCTGCGAGCCGGGCACGATCGTCGAACGCCCCGACCACTCGCTCTTCCGTGAGCGCACCGAGATCCTCTGCGCGCGCTGCGGGGGCCACCTGGGCCACGTCTTCCCCGACGGCCCAACCCCGACGGGGCTTCGCTACTGCGTCAACTCCCTCGCCCTCGACTTCGACGACGGCGCACCGCTGTAGTCGGGCGGCGGGGCGACGGTCGCGTGCGGCGCGCCGCCTAGACGTCGAGGAAGCGGCGGATGGCGATCGCGGAGCCCACCGAGCCGATCACGACGCCCACGACGAGCACCACGGTGTTGGTGCCAAGGAGCGCGGAGGCGTTGAGGGCGAACTCGTTGTGCAGCGGGTACCAGGTATGCAGCGCGGTGACCGCGAGGATCGCCACGGCCGACCCCAGCAGCCCCTGGATGAACCCCTCGGTGATGAAGGGCACGCGGATGAACCAGTTGGTCGCACCCACGAGCTTCATGACCGAGACCTCGCGCCGGCGCGAGAAGATGGCCATGCGGATCGTGTTGAGGATGAGCACGGTCGCCGACAGCAGCAGCACCGCCGCCAGCGCCAGAAAGACGATCTGGAGGATCCGGATGGCGTGGTTCATCTGGCGGATCTGCTGCTCGGGTGCCGTGACCTGGTAGACGCCCGGCTGATTCGTGAAGGTCGACTGGACCGTGAAGGCGTCCGTGGGGACCGTCGGGATGCAGCGGAACGACGAGGGCGTCGCCGAGGGCGTGAGGACCGACCACTCGTCAGCCGGCAGGAGGGTCTTGGCCTGCTGGTAGTCCTGGGCCTGGGTGAAGAACTGGCAGTCCTTGACGATCGGCATGCTGGCGAGTTGGGTTTTCACCGAGTCGATCTCACTCGACGAGGCGTTCGGCTGCATCCAGACCGTCACCCGGGTCCCCTGCTGCCACTGCGCCGAGGCCTGGGCCGCCGACTGCTTGAGCAGGAGGGCCGAGCCCACCAAAGAGAGTGAGACGGCCACGGTCAACACGGCCGCCACGGTCATCATCCGGTTACGCCAGAGGTTGGTGAAGGTCTCTTTGAAGGCGTAGCGCAGGTAGACGCGCATCAGATCGCGACCCCCTCGTCGATGCCGTAGACGCCCCGGACCTGGTCACGCACGATCTCGCCCCGGTCCAGCTCCACGACGCGCCGGCGCATCCGGTCGACCAGGGCCTTGTCGTGGGTCGCCATGACGACCGTCGTGCCGGTGCGGTTGATCCGCTCGAGCAGGGCCATGATCGACTCGGAGTTCGCCGGGTCGAGGTTGCCCGTGGGCTCGTCGGCGAGCAGGATCAGCGGCCGGTTGACGAAGGCCCGGGCCACCGCGACCCGCTGCTGCTCGCCGCCGGAGAGCTCGTGGGGCAGGTTCTTCGACTTGTCGGCGAGGCCCACCAGCTCGAGGATCTGGGGCACCTGGGACTCGACGGTCGAGCGCGGGCGGCCGATCACCTCCAGTGCGAAGGCGACGTTCTCGAAGACGGACTTGTTGGGCAGGAGGCGGAAGTCCTGGAAGACGCAGCCGATGTTGCGCCGCAGGTAGGGCACGCGCCACTTGGGCAGCTCGCCGATGTCCCGTCCCGCCTCGAGGATCCGCCCGGCGTCGGGCGTCTCTTCGCGCAGCAGCAGGCGCAGGAACGTCGTCTTGCCCGAGCCGGAGGCGCCGACGAGGAAGATGAACTCCCCCTTCTCGATGTCCAGGGTCACGTTGCGCAGCGCGGGCGTGCCGTTCTTGTAGGTCTTCGACACGTTCTCGAAACGAATCACGTCTGGGGCTCCGACTCTCGACGCGACGGTGGGGCGTCCGTGATCATTCTACTGGGACGTCCCCACGCTCTGGGACCACACATCCGTCCTCACCAGGGGAATCATCGAATCTTATCCGGCCGTCCGTTGGCGACGCAGCTCGGACTCCATGAAGCCGTCGAGGTCGCCCTGCAAGACGGCCTCGACGTTTCCGGTCTCGTGGTCGGTGCGGTGGTCCTTCACGAGCTGGTAGGGCGCGAGGACGTAGCTGCGGATCTGGCTGCCCCACGCGTTGTCGGCCCGCTGGCCCGAGAGCGCGTCGAGCTGGGCCTGGCGCTCGGCGCGGGCCCGCTCGGCGATCTTGGCCTCGAGGATCTGCATCGCGCGCGCACGGTTCTGGTGCTGGGAGCGCTCGTTCTGGCAGCTGACGACGATCCCGGTGGGCAGGTGGGTGATGCGGATCGCCGAGTCGGTCTTGTTGACGTGCTGGCCGCCCGCCCCCGAGGAGCGGTACGTATCCACGCGCAGGTCCTTCTCGTCGATCTCGACCTCGGAGGCGTCGTCGTCGAGCAGTGGCGTCACGTCGAGGCTGGCGAAACTGGTCTGGCGCCGGGCCTGGGCGTCGAAGGGACTCATACGCACGAGCCGGTGCACGCCACGCTCGGCCGAGAGCCAGCCGTAGGCGTAGCGACCCTTGACGATGAAGGTTGCCGACAGCAGCCCCGCCTCTTGGCCCTCGGTGGCCTCGTCGACCTCGACGGCGTAGCCGTGGCGCTCGGCCCAGCGCGTGTACATCCGCACCAGCATCTCGGTCCAGTCCTGGGCGTCGGTGCCCCCGGCCCCGGCGTGGAGCTCGACGATGGCGTCGTTCTCGTCGTAGGGTCCACTCAGCAGGCTCTGGGTCTCGAGTGCTGTGAGGTCCGCCTCGAGCGACGCGACGCTGGCCGAGAGCTCGTCGCCCAGGGACTCGTCCGCCTCCCCACCCTCGAGGGACTCCTCGATCAGGCCGGAGAGGACCTCGGCGTCGTCGAGGCGGCGCCCGAGGTCGTCGAACACCTCGAGGTCGTTGGTGAGCCGTCCCAGCTCGGTCGTGACCCGACGGGCGTGGTCCTGGTCGTCCCAGAGCCGCGGGTCGGCCGCCAGCGGGCCGAGCTCGTCGCGCCGGGCCCGTGAGGCGTCGATGTTGAGGTAGTCGCGCGCCGCCGCCCAACGCCGACGGAGGTCGGCCAGGACGGCGTCGGCCTGTCGGAGCGCCTCGGCCCTAGCGTCGGCCATGGCACTGCTTGAACTTGCGACCCGACCCGCACCAGCACGGGTCGTTGCGCCCGATCCGGGGGCGCTCGTCGCTGGCGCCGGCCGAGCCGTGGCTGGGCAGCTCGGTCGCGCCGGGGGCGACCGCGCTCGCGTTGGTCTGGGCTCCCACGAGTCCCTCGTCCACCGCGTCGTCGGCGACAGGCTCGGCCACCACCTCGACGTGGGAGATGAAGCGCACGTAGTCCGAGTCGATGCTCTTGAGGAGCTGCTCGAACATCACGTAGCCCTCCTTCTGCCATGCGGTGAGAGGGTCCTGCTGAGCGACCTGTCGCAGGTGGATGCCGTCGCGCAGGTAGTCCATGTCCGACAAGTGGTCGCGCCACCGCTGGTCGATGATCTGAAGCATGACGTCGCGCTCGATCTCGCGGGCCATCTCGAGACCGCCCTCGAAGGTCTCGCACTTCTTCTCGTAGAGTTCGATCGCGTCGCCGGCGACGAGGTCCGAGACCGCCTCGGGGTCACTGTACTGGTCGAGCAGGCCGTCGTCGATGCGGGTCGGGTAGTAGGTCTGCAGGTCGTGCAGGAGGGCGTGGCGGTCCCACTCCTCGACGAAGCGCCCCCCGATGTGGGAGTCGACGACCTCGCGCAGCGTGTCCTCGATCAGGGTGAGCGTCTGGTCGTGGATGTCCTCGCCGTCGATGATCTGCTGGCGTCGCTCGTATATGACCTTACGTTGCTCGTTCATCACCTCGTCGTACTTGAGGACGTCCTTGCGCATCTCGGCGTTGCGGGCCTCGACGGTCGTCTGGGCCCGCTCGATCGCGCGGGTGACCATCTTCGCCTCGATCGCCTCGTCCTCGGGCATCGTGCGGTCCATCACCCACGAGACCGCCCCGGTCGCGAAGATCCGCATCAGTTCGTCCTCGAGCGAGAGGCAGAACCGGCTCTCGCCGGGGTCGCCCTGGCGCCCGGAGCGACCACGAAGCTGGTTGTCGATGCGCCGCGACTCGTGGCGCTCGGTCCCGAGCACGTAGAGCCCACCGAGCGCGCGGACCGCGTCGCCCTCGGCTTCACAGACGGGGCGCCACTTGGCGAAGGCCTCACGGAACGCGACGTCGTACTCGGGCGAGCCGGGCTGGTGGCCCTGGCCCACCGCGTCTCGGGCCGCCAGGCCCTCGGCGTTTCCCCCGAGGATGATGTCCACCCCGCGACCGGCCATGTTGGTCGCGACGGTCACCGCGTGCTTGCGCCCCGCCTGGGCCACGATCTCGGCCTCACGAAAGTGCTGCTTGGCGTTGAGGACCTCGTGGGGGATCCCGGCCTTGGATAGCTCGCGGCTCAGCAGCTCGGACTTCTCGACCGAGGCGGTGCCGAGCAGGACGGGCTGGCCCGCGTCGTAGCGCTCGCGCACGTCGTCGACGATTGCCTTGAACTTCCCCTCCTCGGTCTTGTAGATGAGGTCCGCGTGGTCGTCCCGGCACATCGGCCGATTCGTCGGGATGGGCACGACCGCGAGCTGGTAGGTGTTGGCGAACTCGGCCGCCTCGGTCTCGGCGGTGCCGGTCATGCCGGCGAGCTTCTCGTAGAGGCGGAAGTAGTTCTGGAGCGTCACCGTCGCCCAGGTGTGGTTCTCGTCTTGGATGCGGACCCGCTCTTTGGCCTCGACCGCCTGGTGGAGGCCGTCGCTCCAGCGACGGCCCTCGAGGGTGCGTCCGGTGAACTCGTCGACGATCTTCACCTCGCCGGCGTCGACCAGGTAGTCCTTGTCGCGATGGAACAGCTCCTTGGCGCGAAGCGCCTGGCCGAGCTGGTGGACGTAGTTGGTGGCGACCGCGTCGTAGAGGTTCGACACCCCGAGCGCCTTCTCAACCTTCTCGATGCCCGACTCGGTGGGCACGACCGTCTTCTTCTCTTCGTCGACCTCGTAGTCGACGTCGCGCACGAGCGAGCGCACGATCGAGGCGAACTGGTAGTAGAGCTTCGAGGAGTCGGCCGAGGGACCCGAGATGATGAGCGGGGTACGGGCCTCGTCGATGAGGATCGAGTCGACCTCGTCGACGATGGCGAAGTGGTGGCCCCGCTGGACCATGTGCTCGCGGCGCCGGGCCATGTTGTCGCGCAGGTAGTCGAAGCCGAACTCGGTGTTCGTCCCGTAGGTGACGTCGCTCTGGTAGGCGGCGCGCTTGTCGTCAAAGTCGGGCATGTCGGGCCCGACGCGACCGACGGTGAGACCGAGGAACCGGTGGAGCTGGCCCATCCAGTTGGCGTCGCGGGTGGCCAGATAGTCGTTCACCGTCACCACGTGGACGCCCTGGCCCGCGAGCGCGTTCAAGTAGACGGGCAGCGTCGAGACGAGGGTCTTGCCCTCGCCGGTCTTCATCTCGGCGATCCACCCGAAGTGCAGGGCCATGCCGCCCATCAGCTGGACGTCGTAGTGGCGCTGGCCGAGCACCCGGGTGGCGGCCTCGCGCACCACGGCGAACGCCTCGATCAACAGGTCGTCCAGGGTCTCGCCGTCGGCCAGGCGGGCGCGAAACTCCTCGGTTTTGGCCCGCAGCTCGGCGTCGCTGAGGGCGGCGGTCGCCTCAGAGAGCGCGTTAATCGGCTCGACGAGTCCCGCGAGCTCGCGCACGCGCTTTCCCTCTCCGGCGCGCAGGATCTTGGTCAGGACGCTCATGACCGTCTCACCCTACCGGTCGAGGGCCTCGTTCTGAGGGGCTGCGCGTGCTGACCTGGTCTTTGACCCCACACCTGCCTGCGGCGGTGTCCGTGCGCGGCCCGGGCAGCTCGCGCTCTCCCGGGCCGGTCCCGCACTCTTCACCGGCTCCCGCCCGGGACACGGTGCCCCGGGCGAGGCAGGACTTACCTCTAAACCGCGCCATGCTCAGCGTCGACAAGACGCCTTACGTGGGTCGCTTCGCCCGCGGCTGGCCTCGACTTTCAACCACAGACCACGCGCAGCCCTCGCGCATTCTACGCCCCGTGCGCGGACTGGCCCCGGGCCAGGACGACGACGAGGCGCAGCCCGAGCACGAGCGCCGCGAGGGGCACCAGGGCCCGACGCAGTCCGGTGGCCGTCTGGGCCTCGAAGCGCAGGGCGCTGCGGTGGTGGGCGACGAGCATCGCCCGGGGCGCCCGGGCCCGTGCGGCGCCCTCGACGTGGGTGACGACGGCGTCGGGGGTCGTGGCGACCCCCCACCCGGCACGGCGCAGGGACCAGCACAGCGCCATGTCCTCGGCGAACATGAAGTAGCGCTCGTCGAACCCCCCGACCTCCTCGAAGGCCGCCCGGCGCACGAGGAAGAAGGCCCCCGACACCCAGTCCGCCGAGCCATCGCGGTGGGGTGAGCGGTAGCGCCGGGTCGCGGGATTGGCCGGCCACCACGGACCGAGCAGGGCGTGGGCCGCGGCGAGCCACGGGTTGGGGAAGACCCGCGCGGAGGGGTAGACCGAGCCGTCGGGCCGCTCGATCTGGGGTCCCACGATGCCGACCGTGGGGTGGGTCTCGAGGAAGGCGACGAGGGCCGAGACGGCACCGCGGTGCACGACGACGTCGGGGTTCGAGACGAGCAGGTACGGCGCCCCGGCGACCAGGGCCGCGCCCCGATTCACCCCCCGGCCGTAGCCCAGGTTGCCCTCCACCGCGAGCACGCGCAGCCCGGGGGGACCGAGGTCCCGGGGGGCCGAACCGGGCTCGCCGTTCTCGACCACGACGATCGACTCGACGTCGTTGGCGACCAGGGAGTCGACGCACCCCGCGAGCAGGTCGCCCGTGTGGTAGTCGACGACGACCGCCGCGACGTCGCGCGCGACCGAGGTCACGGCGCGACCCGGTCGACGAGCAGGCGGGCCACCGCCTCGCGCCACGGCGGCAGCGCCCGCCAGCGCGCGGCGAAGCGGGTGGTGTCGAGGTCGCTGCGCGCCGGGCGCCGGGCGCGCGGCGGCGGGTCGAGCTCGCTCGTGGCGATCGGGGTGGCGAAACCCTCGCCCGCCCCGAGGAGCCGTCCGACGTGCGCCGCGACGTCGTGCCAGGTGGCGTCGCCGACGTTGGCCACGTGCCAGATCCCC
>JAKCEK010000063.1 GCA_021838005.1 Actinomycetes bacterium | reverse complement strand
TCGCTCGAGATCTACACCAACGGACAGCTCCACGTCGTGCCCGGTACCTACGGCGTCGACGTGGCCACCTCGGCTGGCGACGTGGTGGCCCGCCGCCCGGTCGCAATCGGCTAGAGCGCGCGCGCCGCGGCCTTGACGGCCGCCTTCCACAGGGCGCGCCACCGCCGAGCCTCTTTGGCGGCGCGGCGCGACTCCTCGCGCGCGAGGCGCCCGGCGCCCCGGCGAAGGCCCCCTCGCTCGCGGCCCAGGCGCCGCAGCCACCCGGCCACGTTCACGTGGTCGTGCTGACGTCCGAGCGTGCTCTGCAGGTCACTCAACCGCTCGGCCAGAACCTCGACGCGAGGTCCGAGCAGCTCGGAGAAGCCGCGCGCGACGTACATCGCGCGCTTGGCCTCGATGCGCAGCTCGTGGAGGCGCCGATCGCTCGGGCGCTCCTTCGCGCGCTGGGCCGCGCGCGTCAGGTCGCGCCAGGTTGCCGCGAGCGCCTTGCGCGCGAGGGGCTCGGCGTCGCCGAGCAACCAGATCTGGAACGGCAGCCCCCGGCGGTAGTCGTCGAGGACGGTCAGCGCCGTGATCGACGCCCCGGCGTCGAGGGCCCGACGCACCGGACGCTCGCGACGCTCGCGCTCGCGCCGGGCCCGCTTCAGTATCTTCTTGCCCGCGCCGCGCCGTCGGCGCGCGCCGAGCACGTCTCTCACCGCGTCCTCGAGGACCTGCGCGTCGCGTAGTGCCCCGAAGGGCTCGCTGATCTCGGCCAGGCGTCGGCGCACGCCCCGGGTCTTCAAGGCGGGTTCGACCGCGCTGAGGGCGGCCAGCTGGTAGCGCACCCGTCGCAACGAGACCCGCAAGAGGCGGGTCAGTTCAGGGTCGTAGACGTCGGACGCCCCGCTCTCGCGCGCGCGAGACGCGGCCTCTTCGATCTCGCGACTGGCCCCGAGCACGAGCTCGCGCACGTACGTGCCGACCAACACGCGCTCGCCCCCACTGCGCGCCACGCGCGCGGACTGCCCTGTGCCCACGGAACCTCCACTACCGGGTCACCCCGGACGTCTCCATTCTGGCGAGGGCGGGGTCGGCCGGGGGGGATGCTCAGCGCGTGCGAACGCTAACTCGACGGGCGGGGCCCGGCCCCCGGGCGTCGACCAGGCGCACGGCGATGAGGTACGCCGTCGCCGGGCGCAGCTCCCCGACGACGAGGTCGCCGGCGGTGGACGCCCCGCGACGCCAGGGTCCCGCATCGAGGGAGTACTCCACCTCGCTCGCCGGGGCGCTGGCGCCGGGGACACTCACCGCGAGGCGCACCGAGTGGGCAGTCACCGCGCGCAGCGTGACGAGGGGGGCCGCGGGCGCCACGAGCGGCGCGGTCGCGTCGACGAGGACTTGGTAGTGGCGGGCCGCGTCGGAGAAGTACCCCCCAGCCGCACAGCCGCCGACACTCGTGCACGACAGGGCCGACACGTCGCCGTCGCCGCCGACGTTGAGTGTGGCCGAGCCCGGCAGCTCCTCGGCCGGGCCCCACACGCCCCCCGACTCCCCGGCGACGAGGGCCTGGGCGAAGCCCGTGGCGTCGGTGTAGACGCCCCCGGCGACGCACTCACCCACGGCGTAGCAGTCGACGCTCTGGAGCACGGCGCCCCCGCCGGCGTTGAGGATTCCCGAGGCGGGCAGCTCGGTCGCCGGGCGCCACGCCCCGGCGACCTCGTCGACCACCATCGCCTGGGCGTTCTTCTGACCGTCCCCGTAGGCGCCGACGGCCGCGCACGCCCCGGGCGCGGCGCACGACAGCGCGAGCACGACCGCGCCGACCGCGGCGGAGTTCACCCCGCTCACCGGCGTGGCCGCGGGCCAGACGCCACCGGACTCGGTGTCGACGTAGGCCTGCTCGACGCCCGCGACGTCTTTCAGGTCGTAGGCGAGACTGCACGCGCCCACCACCGGACAGGCGATCGACGGTGGCAGCGGCTGGCCGGGCGTGAGGTTCCCGCTCGGGCCGGGCACCGCGAGGGCCGCCGACCAGACGCCGGCGCTCTCGGAGACGACGAAGACCTGGGTGGCCCCGGTGGCGTCGGTGTACTGGCCCGCCGCCGCGCACCCGCCGCTCGCGCACGACACCGAAAAGACGCTCGCCTGCTGGCCGGCGTCGAGCGTGGCCATCCCGGGCACCTCTTCGGCCGGACCCCAGGCGCCGTCGACCTCGACGTCGACCCAGGGCTCGACGTCGCTCGCCGAGAGCGCCACGATGCCCCCGGCCGCGCACGACCCGGCGGCCGAGCACGACACGCTCGTGATCGCGCTCGAGAGCACGCTCGAGGTGAGCGTGGCCATCCCGGGCACCTCTTCGGCCGGACCCCAGGCGCCGTCGACCTCGACGTCGATGAACGCGTGAGGCACGCCGGACGCGTCGGCGTAGCTGCCCCCGACCACGCACTGGCCGGCCGCGGGGCACGACACCGACAGCGACGAGCCGAGCTGGCCGCCGACGTTCAGGGCCGCGAAGCCGGGCAGGGTGCGCGCCCGGCCCCAGACGCCCCCCGACTCGCTCGCGACGAACGCCTCGGTGACACTCTTAGAGACGCTGTAGCCGCCGACGCCCACGCAGGCCCCCGTCGTGGGGCACGACAGGGCGCTCACCTGGGCGTAGCCCCCGGCGTTGATCGCGGCGATGCCCGCGAGGGGGCTGGCCGTCCGCCACGGCGCCGGCGACGCCCCCGCCGGCGTCGCGGCGAGGCCCACGACCAGCGCGGTGAGCAGCCCGGCGACCACCCGATCCCGGATTCGCGCCACGACACCCCCTCGGGCGCAGGCTAGCCACCGCCGCGGGCGGGCGGGTCTACGCCCCCGCGCGCCCGGCCGCGGTGTTGAGGTGCGACTGGCTCTCGCGCAGGCCCGTGACCGGCCCCCCCGCGCTGAAGTAGCGCTGGCCCGCCACGAGCAGCTCCTCGGCCGGGAACTTGGTGATCACCTCGCACCCGGTGGCCGTGACGACGACCTCCTCTTCGATGCGCGCGGCCGACCACCCGTCGGCCGCCGGCCAGTAGGTCTCCAGGGCGAAGACCATCCCCTCTTCGAGGGTCTCGGGATGCTCGAGCGAGACCATCCGGCTGAAGATCGGCCGCTCCCAGATCGAGAGCCCGACGCCGTGGCCGTACTGCAGGCCGAACGCGGCCTCCTCGCTCGGGAAGCCGAACTCCTCGGCCCGCGGCCAGGTGGCGACCACCTCGGCCGTGGTGACCCCGGGCTTGACCATCGCGATCGCCCCGTCGATGAGCTCACGGCACTTCACGTAGGCGTCGCGCTGGGCGACCGAGGCACTGCCGACGGCGAACGTGCGGTAGTAGCAGGTGCGGTAGCCGTTGAAAGAGTGGAGGATGTCGAAGAACGCCGGGTCGCCTGGGCGGATCAGCCGGTCGGAGTAGACGTGGGGGTGCGGGGAGCACCGCTCGCCGGAGATCGCGTTCACGCCCTCGACGTGCTCGCTGCCGAGGTCGTAGAGAACCTTGTTGACCAGTCCGACGCACTCGTTCTCCTTCACGCCGGGACGCAAGAAGGTGTAGAGCTCCTCGTAGGCCGTGTCGACCATCGACGCGGCGTAAGTGAGCAGCGAGATCTCATCGGCCGTCTTGATCCGGCGCGCCTCCAAGAAGACCTGCTGGCCGTCGACGAGGGTCATCCCCTCCCGGGCGAACGCGGCCAGGACGGGCATCTCGATGATGTCCACCCCGACGGGCTCCTTCTCGAGCCCGAACGACGCGAGGACGTCCTTGATCTTCTCGGCGACGGTGCCGGCGCGGTCGGCGCCCGGGGGGATCGCGCCGCGCAGGGTGGAGATGCCGGCGCGCGCGCCCTCGTAGGGCCGCACCGACCCGTCGGGTCCGACCTGGGCACCGGTCAGCCACGGGTTGTAGAGCTGGTGGTGGCGGGCGGCCGACCCGAAGTCCCACACCACCGGCTTCCCCCCGCGCGGCAACAGGGCGAAGCGGATGAGCTTATCCATCGCCCAGGTCCCGATGTGGGTGCCGGTCATGTAGCGGATGTTGTGGAAGTCAAAGGTGAGCAGCGCCCCCAGGTCACTCGCCTCGAGGGCGGCGTTGAGCTTCGCCAGTCGCTCCTCGCGCAGGCGCGCCATGTCGACGCGCGCCTCCCAGTCGACGGCGTTCGAGCCGTAGGTTTGAATCCCCATGTGTCCTCCTCAGTGACGCGACGCTATCGACGGCGCCGGCGGGCCCAGACGTCGAGGGCTACCGCGGCGATCAGGAGCAGCCCGAGCACGATCTGCTGGTAGAGCGGATCGACGCCGAGAAGGTTGAAACCGTTACCGATGAGAGCGATGAACAGCACCCCGATGGCGGTGCGCACGACCGAGCCCTCGCCGCCGGCGATCGAGGTGCCGCCGACCACGATGCCCGCGAGCACGGTGAAGGCCAGCTGGCTCCCCCCGCTACCCGCCTGGGCCGAGAGCAGCCGCGACGTGTCGATCGCACCGCCCAGCCCGGCGGCGCCCCCCGAGATGACAAAAGTGACCACCCGGATCAGGTTGACCCGCACGCCGGCGAGGCGCGCCGCCTCGGCGTTGCCACCCGCGGCGACCACGTGGCGGCCGAAGGTGGTGCGCGCGAGCAGCAGGGCGAGGACCGCGACGAACGCCGCCGACATCCACACCGCGCTCGGGATCGTGAGGAACTGCGCGTTGGCGAATCTAAAAAAGCTCGAGGTCGCCGAGAGCACCACGAGGTTCCCGCTCGTCACCTTGAGGGCCGCCCCGGCGATGACGAACGACGTCGCCAGGGTCGCGATCAGGGGGTTGATCCTCAGGACCGTCACGATGAGCCCGTTGACCAGCCCCACCAGGAGTCCGGCGGCGACGGCGAGGACGATCGCGAGCACGGGCTGGCCGTGGAGGGCCAGCTCGCCCGCGATCACGGTCGTCAGCCCGTAGGTCGCGCCCACCGAAAGGTCGATGCCCCCGGCGACGAGGACGAGCGTGCCCGCGGCGGCGATGTCGAGGTAGGAGGCCTGCTGGTCGAGGATGTTGATCAGGTTCGCCGTGTGCAAGAACGGTGCACTGGCGATGGACAAGACGACGAAGAGGATCACGAAGGGGATGAAGATCCCTGCGAGACGCCAGGACTTGAGGAGTCGGGTCATCGGCCCACCCGAGTCCCCCCGGCCCACGCCGCCCGGGGGCGCCTCGAGCTGATCGGTCGCGCTCATCACACTCCTTGGTGTTCGTTGTCGCTGGTCTCAGAGAAGGCGGCCGCCAGGACCGCCTGCTGGTTCATCGCGGCGCCCTCGAGCTCGGCCACGATCCGCCCCTGGCGCATGACGAGCACCCGGTGCGCCAAGCCGAGGACCTCTTCGAGTTCCGAGGAGATCACCACGACACCCATGCCCTCGCGGGCCATCTCGACGATGAGGTCGTAGATAGCGCGCTTGGAGCCGACGTCGACGCCGCGGGTCGGCTCATCGGCGAGGAGCACGCGGGGCCCGCACATGACCGCTCGGGCGAAGAGGATCTTCTGCTGGTTGCCGCCCGAGAGCATCGAGACGGTCTGACGCAGACTGGTCACCTTGACCGTCGTGCGCTGGAGGAGCGAGGCGACGGCCCGGCGCTCTCGGGTCCCCGACACCCACCCCAGGCGGCTCACCAGGTCGAGGCGTGAGAGCGACACGTTTTCCTTCACCGAGCGCCCGACGAGGAGCCCCATCTCCTTGCGCGACTCGGGGATGAGGGCGAGCCCACGCTCGATCGAGTGGTGCGGCCCCCGGCCGCCCAGGTCCCTTCCGGCGAGACGCACCGAGCCTCGCTGCACGCGGGTGTCGCGAAAGATGGCGCGCGCGAGTTCGGATCGGCCCGCGCCCACGAGGCCGGCGATACCGACGATCTCGCCCCGGCGCACCTCGAGCGAGCAGTCGCGCACGCCCGGGGCGACCAGCCCCTCGACGCTGAGGACGACCTCGGCGTCCGCCGGGGGCGGGGTCTTCTCGGGGAAGGCCGCCCCGAGCGAGCGCCCGAGCATGCCTTCGATAAGGGTCTCCTCGGTGGCGTCGGTGGCCGCGACGCTGCGGATGACCCGGCCGTCGCGCAGGGTCGTGATTTCGTCGGCCAGGGCTAGGACCTCAGAGAGGAAGTGCGAGACGAGGATGACCGACTTGCCCTGGCGGGCGAGGGACCGGATAATCGCGTGCAGGGCAGAGGTCTCGTGCTCGGCCAACGCGGCGGTGGGCTCGTCCATGATGACGATCGACGCGTCACGACTTAGCGCGCGCATGATCTCGACCTTCTGCTGGTCGGCCGTCGTAAGTTGGCCCGCGAGCCAGTCCGGTGAGAGGCGAAACCCCACTCGCTCGGCCAGCTCACGGAACCGTCGCCGGGCCTCACGCCGTCGCACGAAGCCCACGTGCTGGGCCTCCGCGCCGAGGTAGACGTTCTCGGCCACCGTGAGACCGGGGACGATAGCGAGCTCCTGGGCGATCGTGACGATGCCCTTGGCCAGGGCGTCGCGCGGCGAGCGCAGGGCGAGCTCCTCCCCGCCGAGGCTGACGGAGCCCTCGTCGGGGGTCAGCACCCCCGAGATGATCTTGCCGAGGGTCGACTTGCCCGCACCGTTCTCACCGATCAGGGCGTGCACGGTGCCGGCCCGGACCGTTAACGACACGTCCAAGAGCGCCGGGACACCCCCGAAGCGCTTGGACACCCCGGCGACGACCAGGTCGTCGCCGGGGGTCCTCGCGGCCCGCGGGGGGTCCTCAAACGTGCCGGTAGTCACGTCAGCTGCGGACTAGGAGCGGACGATCAACCCGGCCACTGCGCCGTGAACTTGCCGACCGTCGCCTTGGTGAGGATGCCGTTGTCCGGCAGCTTCGCCACGGGGTTGATGACCCCGGAGTTCTTGCCCGTGCGGATCGCCTTGATGAGCGCGATCATGCCGAGCTGACCCTCGGAGGCCGGAGCCTGGGCAACGTCGGCGAACCACGCGCCGCTCTTCACGCCCGCGAGCCCGGCCGCACTCGCGCCGTAGCAGACGAGCTTGGTCGTGGTGTTCTTCGCCGCCGCCAGGGCCGCCTGGGCCCCCTCGCAGTCCTGGTCCGAGCCGACGATCACGTTGACGTCCGGGTTCGCGACCAGCATGTCCTGCACCTGGGTCAGGGCCGTCGCCTGGTTGTACTGGCCGTCCACCTGGTCCACGATCGTGGCCTGAGAGCCCAGGCCGGCGGTGAAGGTCTTGGTGATCTCCGAGTCCGGCTCGTAGCCCTCGAAGTTGTGCACGAGGCCCACCTTGCACGGCGACGCCGAGCCGCAGGCCTGGAGCGTCAGCTGGGCCAGCTGGCTGCCGATCTTCGAGGGGAAGAAGACAACGTTCGCCGACAGGCCACGGACCTCGATGCCGTCGCTCGCGTAGTTCGAGCCCAGGATCTGGTCGATGTTGACCACCTTGATGTGCTTGGCGATCGCCTTCTTCACGGCCGGTACGAGGGCCGCCCCGTAGATCGGCTGAGTGATCACGCCCTGGTACTGGCCCGAGTTGATGACGTCCTGAAGCTGCGCGACCTGGGTCGTGTAGGAGTTGCCCGCGTCAAACACGGTCACCGAGACCCCATCGGCTGCCGCGACGGCCTGGGCCGCCGCCAGCATCGGCGCGTCGTAGCTGTTCGCCACGGCGTAGGACAGGTACGCCACCCGGATGTGCTTGGGCGCCTTGTGCTTGGTGGCGGCCTGGGCCGTCGCACTGAAGCCGACGCCGACCGAAGTCAACGCGAGCATCGCGCCCGTCGTCGCGAACAGGCCGCGACGCCATCTGCTGCTAACCATGGATTCCCCCCTTGAGTGGCCGAGCGCACCGTGCCCTCGACGCCTGTGACCCCGTCACGCCCGCGGGCCAGAAGGTTCGCCGATCCGACCCCCCGACCCGCAGCCGCCCCGGGCGTACTGCCTTGGGCAGTGACAGTAGCCATGTTCAATGAACATGTCAACCTATAGTGAACACCCCACCACCCCACGCCGTCCCCCGGGCGGCGCCGCCTACTTCTTCGTGTACTGGTAGGGGTTCTCGCGCTTCTGGCGCTCGGGGACCTCGGGGTGCATGCCGCCCCGCCAGGCCTCCGCGCCCAGGGTGTCGGCGAGGTACTCGACCGTCTGAGCCACGGTGTCGCGCACGTGGGCGAGGTCCACCCCAACCAGGCGACCCTCGCACTTGACGACGTTGCCGTCGACGAGCACCGTATCGACCTCGTTGCGCTGGGCCTGCATCACGACGTGCCCGTAGGGGTTCACGATGGGGAACATCACCGGCGAGAAGTCGTTCTTCAACAGCACGAGGTCGGCGCGCTTGCCCACCTCGAGCGAGCCGATGGCGGACTCGAGGTCCAGGGCGCGGGCACCGCCCATCGTCGCCCAGTCGACGACCTCCTCACAGCGCAGATCCAGGTTCGTCACCGTCTCGCCGGTCTGGTGCGCCTCGAAGTGCTGACGCGAGCGGTCCGCGCCGAGGGTCGTGCGCATCGCCGTGAAAAGGTCGGCGCTCCACCACACGGTCGTGTCGTGGCTGAGCGAGATGGGGATGTCGAACTGGCGCAGCCGCCACGAGGAGGGGTAGCCCTGGCCGGCGCTCTGCTCGCTCTCGGTGGACACCGACGCGTGCCCGCCCGAGGCGGCGATGCGGTGGTACGAGTCCTCCGAGAGGCTGCTCGCGTGGACGAAGATGACCCTGTCGTCCATGCAGCCGTTGTCGTGCATGAGCTGGATGGAGGTGTCCCCCGTCGCCCCCCACACCCCGGCGTGGGTGGTGACGGTCACCCCGAGGTCCTTCGCCACCGCGAAGGCCGCCTTCTCGGGGAACGCGGGATCCCCGGTCACGTCGAAGGCGATCTGGAAACCCAGCATGTCCCCCTTGCCGTCGAAGCGGCGGGCGTAGAACCGGCGGAACTCGGGACTCGCCGTCCACTCCCAGGGGCCCTGCTGGATGTTGCCGTAGGCGAGGACGAACCGTCCGGGCGTCGCCTCGAGGGCGTCAACCGCGGCGTCGGCGTGCTCGATGGTCTGCAGTCCGTGGGACCAGTCGACGGAGGTCGTGACCCCGGCGTCGAGCGCCTCGAGGGCGCTCAGCAGGTTGCCCGCGTAGACGTCCTGGGGCCGAAAGTTCCGTCCGTGCTCGAGGTAGTACCAGACGAAGTACTGCGAGAGGGTCCAGTCCGCGCCGTAGCCGCGCATCGCCGTCTGCCACATGTGACGGTGCGTGTCGACCATGCCCGGCATGACGATCCCGCGGGTCCCGTCGATCTCGAGCGCGCCCTCGGGCGCGGCGAGCCCCGGCCCCACCCCGGCGATCGCCCCATCGACGACCAGCACGTCGCTGTCCTGGAGGACCCGATGCTGAGTGTCCATGGTGACGACGGTGGCGTCGCGGATGATGACGGGTCGCCCGTGTTCAAGCGACTCCCCATGAGAATTGACCGGACCAGTCACGTCCCCTCCCCCACGAGTGGTGTGGCGCGCAGCGTAGCACCGTGTTAAGCGCTGTCAATGAGGACTGTACGCTCGCGGGCACCGGGGACCCCTCCCGCGCCGCCGGCGGGCCGCCGATCGAGCCAGACAAGCCAATTTTCCCGTCGTCGACCCCTCGCGGCAGCCTCTTCCCGTGCGATATGTTCAATTTCACTGAACGTTGGGGGGATCGAATGGCCAGGGACAGGTCGGGACGCGTCGCCGTCGTGCTCGGGGGCACCCAGGGCATCGGCAAAGAGCTCGTGAAGTCGCTCCTCGCCCAGGGATCGACGGTGTACCTCTCGGGGCGCACGATGGAGAGCGCTCA
>JAKCEK010000062.1 GCA_021838005.1 Actinomycetes bacterium | reverse complement strand
GCTGGAGCTCGCGCGCCCCGGTGAGGATCGCTTCGGCACCTGGTGGCGCACGGCCCTGCAGTTCTCGCCCCACCCCCGCGGGATGGAGATCCACCGCGACCTCACCTACGGGGCCCACCCGCGCAACCGCCTCGACGTCTGGCGACTGCCCGAGGTCGGACCGGGCGCCCCGGTCGTCCTCTATCTCCACGGGGGGGCCTGGACCTTCGGCGACAAGCGCGAGCAGGGCCGGCCGATGCTGCACGAGTTCGTGGCCCAGGGCTGGGTGGCGGTCACCCCCAACTACCGCCTCGCCCCGCGCGACCCCTGGCCCGCGCCGATGCAAGACGCCGTCGCCGCGCTCGTCTGGGTGAAGCGCGAGATCGCCCGCTACGGGGGCGACCCCGAGCGGGTCGTCGTCTCGGGCGGCTCGGCCGGGGGCCACCTCGCGGCCCTCGTGGGGCTGGCCGGCGCGGACCCGGCCTGGCGGCCCCCGGGGGTGGGCGACGAGGTCGACCTCGCGGTGCGCGCCGTCCTCTCCTACTACGGGGTCCTCGAGATGACCGGGGACGAGGACCACTGGCACGGGCTGGGCGAGGGGCTCGTCCGGCTCCTCGAGCGCCGCGTCGTCCAGCTGCCCTACCCGGGCCACGAGGACCTCTACCGATCGATCTCGCCCCTCGAGCGCATCACGCGCGACGCCCCGACGTTCCTCGTCGTCCAGGGCACCAACGACACCCTCGTCGACTACCGGGTGGCCCGGGCCTTCGTCGCGCGCTTCCGCGCGGTCGCCTTCGCCCCCTGCTACCACGTCGAGCTGCCCTTCACCCAGCACGCCTTCGACGTGACGGCGAGCCCGCGCACCTCGGCGACGACCCGCGCCGCGCTCGCCGTCGCGACGGCCGCGGTCGCGGTGCGCACCCCGACCCCCCCCGCGCTCGCCGCGAGCTACCAGTCGCCCCCCACCGTGCTCGAGGTCGACCTCGGGGGTCGCGTCGTCGGGGCCCTCGAGGCGGCGGCCGTCCTCGGCCCCTACGTCGTGGTGACCCCCGACAACCCCCTCTCGGTGGCCACGCCCCCCGATGAGAACGCGCGCCGGCGCGCCGAGATGGCGGCCGCCCTCGCCGCCCTCGGGCTCAGCGCGCGTCCCACGCGCGCGACCGACCCCTCCGGACGGTGGCCGAGCGAAGAGGGGTTCGCCCTCGTGGGGATGGACCGCGAGGACGCCGCCGCCCTCGCGCGGGCCTGGGGGCAGTACGCGTTCTACGAGGTGAGCGGCGAGGGGGTGGCCGTGCGCGACGCCCTCACCGGCGCGCGGGCCTAGTCGGTGGGCGCCAGGGCCACCGCGACGGTGAGCTCGGGGCCCTCGGCGTACTCGATCGCCTCGATCGATCCCGCCGCCGACAGGTCCGCCTCGGCGCGCGTGAGGGCCTCGAGCACCTCGGCCGGTCCCGAGACGGCGAGGGCCGCCACCCGCGCGCGCTGGGAGACCCGGGCGGTGCTCTTCTCGCGGCGCACCGCCTCGAGGACCTCGCGCACCGCGTCGTAGGTCGGCTCGGTCGGCGCGACCGCCAGCGGCGCCGGCCAGGGGGCGAGGTGGATCGAGCCCTCGTGCCACCACCGCCAGACCTCCTCGGTGACGTAGGGGAGGAAGGGGGCGAAGAGGCGCTGGAGGATAGAGAGGGCCAGGGCGAGCGTCGCGCGGGCCGAGCGGACCTCGGCCGCGGTGCCCTCGCCGTAGGCGCGCAGCTTCACGAGCTCGAGGTAGTCGTCGCAGAACCCCCAGAAGAAGGCCTCGGTGCGCTCGAGGACCCGGGCGTAGTCGTAGCGCTCGAAGAGCTCGGTCGCCTCGACGACGAGCGCGTCGAGCTGGGCGACGAGGTCGCGGTCGAGCGCGGCGGTGACGTCGTCGGCGGCGTAGTCGACGCCGGGCTCGAGTCGGCCGAGGACGAACTTGCTGGCGTTGAGGATCTTTATCGCGAGGCGTCGCCCGACCTTCATCTGGCCCTCGTCGACGGCCGTGTCGACGCCGGGGCGTCCGAGGGCCGCCCAGTAGCGCACGGCGTCGGCGCCGTGGCGCTCGAGCAGCGGCAGCGGGGTCATGGCGTTCCCCTTGGACTTGGACATCTTCTTGCGCTCGGGGTCGAGGACCCAGCCCGAGACGAGCACGTGGGAAAAGGGCAGGCGATCGTGGCCGAGGTGGGCGCGCACGACCGTCGAGAAGAGCCAGGTGCGGATGATCTCGTGGGCCTGGAGTCGCAGGTCGAAGGGGAAGAGCCGCTCGAAGAGGTCGGTGCCCCACCGTCCGGCGATCTGGGGCGAGAGCGAGCTCGTGGCCCAGGTGTCCATCACGTCGGGGTCACCCACGAACCCGCCCGGGCGACCGCGCTGGTCCTCGATAAAGCCCGGGGGCACGTCCGAGGACGGATCGACGGGCAGGTCGGCGAGGGCCGGGCGGAGGGGGTGGTCGTGGTCGACCTCGCCGTCCTCGCCGACGGGGTACCACAGGGGGAAGGGCACGCCGAAGAAGCGCTGGCGTGAGATGTTCCAGTCGACGTTGAGCCCCTCGACCCACGAGCGGTAGCGGTGCGCCATGAACCCGGGGTGCCAGTCGAGCTCCTCGCCCCGGGCGAGCAGGGCCTCGCGGTTCTCGAGGGTGCGCACGAACCACTGGCGGCTCGTGACGATCTCGAGGGGCCGCTCGCCCTTCTCGTAGAACTTCACGGGATGGGTGATCTCGCGCAGGTCCCCGACGAGGGCCCCGTCCTCGCGCAGCCGCTCCACCAGGGTGGCGCGCGCCTGGGCGACGGTGCGCCCGACGATCTCGGCGTAGTGGGCGTTGGCCGCGGCCGGGTCGACCGAGGCGAAGGCCGGGTCGGCGAAGTCGCAGGGAAGAAAGCGCCCGTCGCGGCCGATGAGGGCCCGCGTCGCGAGTTCGAGCTCGCGCCACCAGGTGACGTCGGTCGTGTCGCCGAAGGTGCAGACCATGGCGATCCCCGTTCCCTTCTCCGGGTCGGCGAGCTCGTGGGCGACGACCGGGACCTCGACGCCGAACAGCGGCGTGCGCACCGCGGTGCCCACGAGGTCGCCGTAGCGCGGGTCCTGCGGGTGATAGACGAGGGCCACGCAGGCGGGGAGGAGCTCGGGCCGGGTCGTCTCGATCTCGACGTGGCCCTCGGCGCCCACCCGGGCGAAGGCGACCCGGTGGTAGACGCCGGGTCGCTCGCGGTCCTCGAGCTCGGCCTGGGAGACGGCCGTCTGGAAGTCGACGTCCCAGAGGGTGGGCGCGACGCTCGCGTAGACCTCGCCGCGCCCGAGCATCTCGAGGAACGCGCGCTGGGAGATCGCGCGCGCGTGGGGCGAGATCGTCGAGTACTCGAGGGTCCAGTCGACGCTCAGTCCGAGGAACTTCCACAGGCCCTTGAAGGCCTCCTCGTCGATGGCGGTGAGCCGCGCGCACAGCTCGACGAAGTTACGCCGCGAGACCGGCGTGCGTTGGTCGCCGGCGCCCGCGTCGGGCTCGAAGGCGGGGTCGTAGGGGAGCGAAGGGTCACAGCGCACCCCGTAGTAGTTCTGGACCCGGCGCTCGGTCGGCAGGCCGTTGTCGTCCCAGCCGACGGGGTAGAAGACGTCGCGCCCGCGCATGCGAAAGTACCGGGCCATCAGGTCCCCGTGGGTGTAGCTGAAGACGTGGCCGAGGTGCAGGCTCCCCGAGACCGTGGGCGGAGGGGTGTCGATCGCGTAGATCGTCGTCTCGGTCGCCTCGCGATTGAAGACGTAGACGCCCTCGGCGTCCCAGCGCTCGCCCCACACCGCCTCCAGGGCGTCCACCCTCGGTGCGTCGGGGACCCGGTAGGCCGTGGGCTGGTCGGGCATGGTGGCGTAGTTTAGAGCAGTGATCCGCCTCTTCGACTCGGCGCGCGGCGAGGTCTGCGACCTCCATCTGCGCGACCCCGGACGGGTCTCGATCTACGTCTGTGGCCCCACCGTCTACGGCCCGCCCCACCTCGGCCACGGCCGCTTCACCCTCGTGTGGGACGTGCTGCGGCGCTGGCTGACCTACCAGGGCCTCGCGGTCCACTTCGTCATGAACATCACCGACGTCGACGACAAGATCATCGCCCGCGCCCGCGCCGAGCGTCGCGCCGAGTCCGCGGTCGCCGCCGAGTGCGAGGCCGAGTGGTGGGCCGCGATGGCCCAACTCGGGGTGGCCCGGCCCGACGACGCGCCCCGCGCCACCGACTACGTCAAGGGCATGGTCGAGCTCGTCGAGGCCCTGCTCGAGCGGGGCGCCGCGTACCGCACGAGCGACGGGGTCTACTTCGAGGTCACCAGCGTGCGCGACTACGGCCTGCTGGCCGGCCAGCCCCTCGAGAGCCTCCGGGCCGGGGCCCGGGTGGGGGTGAGCGACGAGAAGCGCTCGCCCCTCGACTTCGCCCTCTGGAAGGCCGCCAAGCCCGGCGAGCCGTCCTGGCCCGCGCCCTTCGGCGAGGGCCGCCCGGGCTGGCACACCGAGTGCGTGGTCATGTCCCTCGATCTCCTCGGCGAGGGCTTCGACCTGCACACCGGCGGGCTCGACCTCCAGTTCCCCCACCACGAGAACGAGCGGGCCCAGGCCGCCGCCCTCGGCCGGCCCTTCGCGCGCCACTGGGACCACAACGGGATGGTCGTGGTGGGCGGCGAGAAGATGTCGAAGTCGCTCGGGAACTTCACCTCGCTCGTCGACCTCACCGCCCGGACCGATCCTCGGGCGTACCGGCTCTTGGTGCTGCGCAGCCACTACCGCTCGCCCCTCGAGGTGAACCCCTCGACGGTCGCCGACGCCGAGCGGGCCCTGGCGCGCCTCGACGCCCTCGCCCGGCGCTTCGAGCTCGCACCCCTCGCCGGTCCCGACGGGCTCGAGCGCCACGACCGCCACGACTTCGCCGAGGAGGCCGACGACCTCTACGAACGGGTCGCGGCCGCCCTCAACGACGACCTCGACACGCCCCTCGCCGTGGCGGACCTCTTCGAGGCGGTGACCGCGGCCAACCAGATGGAAGACGAGGGCCGTCACGGCCCCGCCCGGCGCCTCGCCCGGGCGGTGAACACCCTCTTCGGGGCGATGGGGCTCGGGCTGCGCGCCGGCACCGACGAGGTGGACGACGTGACCCGCCGGCTCGTCGCCGAGCGCGACGCCGCCCGGGCCCAGCGCCGCTTCGGAGACGCTGACCGAATTCGCGACCAGCTGGTCGAGCGCGGCTGGGTCGTGGAGGACGGCCCCGCCGGGACGGTGGTGCGACGGGCCTAGACGTCTTGTGGGCGCGCGGGCGGCTCAGGTAGCGTGGTCCGCGAGGTTGCCGATGTGGTTCCCTCCAGGCCCGAGGTGGGCCGAGAAGCGTGATGTAAGGAGGCCCCGGTGGCCGCAGGAACCGTCAAGTGGTTCAATGACGAGAAGGGGTGGGGGTTCATCGCCGTCGAGGGCCAGCCCGACGTCTTCGTCCACTACTCCGAGATCCAGGGCGACGGCCGTCGGACCCTGGTCGAGGGTCAAAAGGTGGAGTTCGACATCGAGGCCGGCGAGCGTGGACCGCTCGCCAAGCGCGTCGCCCTCGTCTAGAGCGCTTTTCGAGGGGCGGCCGTCGGTTTCCGACGGCCGCCCCGTCGTGTCCGGGCCGATTTGGTAGCCTGGGTTACTCGTGAGTAACTCCGAAGGAGGGTAGGTGGCGATGGGCGAGTTCTCGATGGACCTCAGCGAGGACCAGGTCACGCTGCGCGACTGGGTGCACGGCTTCGCCCTCGAGAAGATGCGCCCGATCGCGGCCGAGTGGGACGAGCGCGAAGAGACGCCCTGGCCCTTCATCGAAGAGGCCGCGAAGATCGGCATCTACGGTCTCGAGTTCATGATGAGCGCCCTCGCCGACCCGACGGGGCTGTCGCTCATGGTCGCCCTCGAGGAGCTCGCCTGGGGCGACGCCGGGCTGTGCATGTCACTCATGGGCACCTCGCTCGGGGTCGCGGGCATCGTCGCCAACGGCACCCCCGAGCAGCAGATGGAGTGGGTCCCCCAGTGCTACGGCACCCCCGACGACGTCAAGTTGGCCGCCTTTTGCGTCTCGGAGCCCGACGCCGGCAGCGACGTCTCCTCGCTGCGCACTCGCGCGACCTACGACGAGGCGACCGACGAGTGGGTCCTCACCGGCACCAAGACCTGGATCACCAACGGGGGCATCGCCAACACCCACGTCGTCGTCGCCTCGGTCGACCCGGCGCTCGGCGCCCGGGGTCAGGCCTCCTTCGTCGTGCCCGAGGGGACCCCGGGGATCCGCATGGGTCAGAAGTTCAAGAAGATGGGCATTCGCGCGAGCCACACCGCCGAGGTCGTGCTCGAGGAGTGCCGGGTGCCGGGCCGGTGCCTGCTCGGGGGCAAAGAGAAGCTCGACGAGCGCCTGGCGCGCGCCCGCGAGGGAAAGCGTTCCTCGGGCCAGGCGGCGATGGCGACCTTCGAGGCGACCCGTCCGGCCGTGGGGGCCCAGGCGCTCGGCATCGCGCGCGCGGCCTACGAGTTCGCCCTCGACTACGCCAAGGAGCGCAAGCAGTTCGGGCGGGCCATCGTGGAGAACCAGGCGATCGCCTTCAAGCTCGCGAACATGAAGACCTCGCTCGACGCGGCGCGGCTCCTCGTGTGGCGGGCGGCCTGGATGGCCGCGACCCGCAAGACCTTCACCTCGGGCGAGGGCTCGATGTCGAAGTACTTCGCCGGCGAGACGGCCGTGCGGGTGACCGAGGACGCCATCCAGATCCTCGGGGGCTACGGCTACGTGCGCGAGTACCCCGTGGAGCGCTGGCACCGCGACGCGAAGATCTACACGATTTTTGAAGGAACCAGCGAGATCCAGCGCTTGATCGTTGCACGCGCCATCTCGGGAGTGCACATTCGCTGAGGAACATCGCGATGGTCCGTCGGTGAGAACAGCGGTCGATCGTCCTCAAACACGATCAGATTAGGGGCGCGGCATGAGGCGCGGTAGGCCGTCGCAATCTTCACGTCTTGGTCAATGACTTTTTGGCACGAATCGCTGCAATCCGAGTGCGGGTTCGCGCCGGGCCACTGACCGATTCGTGATCAGATTCACAGCCCCGGCAAGACCAGTGATTCTGTCGGTCTAATGAGTGTTCTGAAATCCTTGGCAGTCGGATGACGGTTGAAAGCCGTGAGGGTTGCCGAACTCGAATAGTGAAAGTTGTGGTACTTCCAAAGTACCACATAGCCCGATCGGTCCAAACATGTGGTTTGGATTATCGAAGGGAAGGTTTGCGTCAGACATGTCAAACGACCGAATTGATTGGAGACGCTCGTCGTCAGTTTCAAGGATTTACTCGACCCATTCGACGTGAGAATTGATTGCATTACGTACGTCGGCACGAACCCGATATCTGCATAGGCGAAGCCATTTGAGGGCAGATACGGACTGAGCCTCGAACATTGCATTTGACGGCTATGGCCCCCGGCTAGCATCGCACACCCGCTCACGTTGGTTCCGATTTTGATCCATTGCGAGACACGACCGTCCGCGTTTCGAAACACGTAGGCGTATCTGCCACTACCCGTATAGCCATCGCTGTTGGTTGTGGCTTTGGTGCCGGGTGGGCTCGGAATTTGGGCCATCGTAATGGCGCCATTGTCCATCCAGTCATAATGACGAACACGATAGGTCGCCACGAATCGAGTGTCGTTCGCGTGCTTCATTAATTCGACGAACTTCACGAACGTCGTCTCGGGCGTCGGCCTTGCTGGAGTCTTGTTCAATGTCTGAATGACCGCGATCACGGTCACGATGACCAACGTGACAAACACAATTGCAGTATTCCGGAATCGGCGCAGACGCTTGGCGCGCCGAGCCTCTTTGATCAGCAACTCTGCAGAGACGGCGGTCTCCGTTATGGAATCGCTGCGAGTTGGTGACAGAGTCATGAATCCCCTTGCTCTCGAGTGTTTCTTTCCCGGTGCAGATCTGACCGTGCGTGGAAAGGCATGTTCAACTCCGGGCCTGGATTAAGGCAACAACTTCATCGTGGCGATACCCCTGCGTCCGAGCAAAAACGAAGAGTTCATCGATACGGGACATCACTGCTCCACGTTGGGGAGATCCAACTACTCGAATGCCACGCCCTCTCGTGAAGTCGAGCAGTCCCTCATCGCGGAGAATATGTAAGGCACGGATCACGGTGTTCTTGTTCACGCCCAGTACTGTCGCCAGATCCACTGCCGGAGGAAGACGTTCGCCCTGCGCAGCCTCGCCGTCCGCGATGGCTCGACGAATCGCGGCGGCCACTTGATCGTGGAGGTCAACCGACTCATCTTTGTTGACTTTTGATATTTTCATAGAACTACTCATAATAGTATCATAGATGCTGAATGAGGGGTACCGTGATCGTTACTTCAATTGAGGAAAGAGAGCTCCCCTTGGTGGATCACTTCTGTCCAGTTGTGTAAACGCCAGTCGAAGATCGTGCAAGTCGGCCCTCCGACGCAAGACCGCCGAGTCAGGTCCCTGTGTACAGGCGGTCCAGATCGACTATTTCTACATCGCCTCGTTCTGCTGCGAGCTGCACCAACCTCTCGTGTACGCGTTCGCCGAAGAGCAGGAGTTTGGCGTGAGAGGCGTTCGCGCCAAGCGCCGTCCTGGCTCGCTCGAGCGCTACCAAATGACGCGTTGTCAGTTCTTCGCCCGACTTTGCCTCGCCAAGTGCCACGATTTCGCGATCACTTGGGGCATCGCCTGGCCCCGCGACTAGCACATCGAGCTCGTGGTCAACGCCGTCGATGCTCACGAAGGATGGGCCCACGTGGTCCCGAATCGGCACTGTCACATCACTCGCGAATGTCGCCACCCACCTTCGGGCCATCTCCTCGAAGACCGGCCCGCGAACTCGGGAACTGAAGACAGCCTCAAGACGTTCCGACCACACTGTGCGTAACTCTCGCTCACGAAGTACTGCACCGTAAGGTTCGATGACTGCGTAGTGGAACTGCAGGAAGGAGTCGGCCAAAGCGTAGAGGGGGCGCTTCTTTCGAATCGGATCCTCGTGTCGCACGATGAACCCGGCTTCGATGAGACGTCGAAGGACCAGATCAATGTTCGAAACCTGTCTCCCGACCTTGTTGGCGATGGCGCCGGCCGTGACTGAGCCGTTGGCGATCGCACCAAGGATGGCGTGATGGAGCAAGTTACTTTTGCCGCTCAGTGACGGATCCTCGGCGAGCAGCGTCGTCGCCTCGCGTTGCAGCGTGGCGGCCGGACTGAGAACACGATCTACTATCCAGCGATCGATGTCAGCCCGGCCACTAGGCAGGTCGAAGTTGACCATGTCGGTGGCGTACCCGACGACTCCTCCGATGACCGCGAAGACGCGCGCCGCGGTTTCGAGTCCAGCGCCGATAGGAAGTCGCGTCGCAGCTACCCGGAAGTCGTCTGGCTGCATGACCAGCTCGAGGCCCGCGCGCCCGCGTAGCGGGGCCTCGCCTTCGGTGAGTGCGCGCATCATGGCAATTGCCGATCCGCAAAGGATGAGCCGAGCCTTGCTCGTGGACGTACGCAAGGCACCAGGCCCCAGCGCAACGGTGAGAATCGACTCGACAGAAGGGTCGGCGGCGATGATGTGTCCGAACTCGTCAAGGATCACCGGAACGACCGACTGCTCCCCGAGTCTCAGTAGGGCACCCACTGCCTCTTCCCAGTTCGCGAGCGCGAGGCGCCCGACTCCGAGGTGCTCACCGAGCGCGGTCCCGAGTCGCTCCAACTGCACGGGTGTCTCTGCCCGGATTGCCTCAAAGTAGAACCCGCCGCGCCGTTCGGCCTGCTCGACGAGCATGGTCGACTTGCCGATACGGCGGCGACCGTAAACGAGAC
>JAKCEK010000061.1 GCA_021838005.1 Actinomycetes bacterium | reverse complement strand
GGGACACCCCCACCGACCGCCACCCCGAACGGGGTCGACCGCGGGGCTCGCGCGACCCCGCCGGTGGTGGAGGTTCGTGGACCTCGGGCGCGCGGCCCCGCCGGAGAGGCCAGGGGTGGGGGTACGCGACATCGCCGGGACAGAGCCGGATCGCGAGCTCTTTGACCACCACGGGTCTCGACCGGGGGGTCGTCGGCGGGGAACCCGTTCGAGGTCGGTGACTCGCTCGCGCGAGGGTTGGCGTCGCCCAAGGGGGATCGGTCCCGCTCCGAGGGACGGCGGCGCCGGGGAGCGCGGTCGACGTGGTGGCCGGGCCCACGAACCACCCAACGCTCGCGCTGAGGCGGGCGAGTCAGCCCGCCGAGGTCGAGGGGCTAGTGCGACGCGCCGTTGGCGCGCGCGGTCATGGGCAGGCGGTTGAGCGCCGACAGCGACGCGCGGGCCGCGGCGAGCACGTCGTTGTCCGACTGGGCGATGCCGAAGCGGTCGGCTCCGCCCTGGGTCGAGCGCAACACGACCACGACCGGCCAGTTGCGCACGGCGATCATGTGCGAGACCGAGAGCAAGGAGAAGGGGATCTCGAAGCCGAGCTGGCGCAGCGCGCCGAGCGTCGCCTCCACCCCGCCGATCAGCGGTCCGCTCGGGGCCCGCCCGGTGGCCAGACGACCGGCGTAGTTGAGCACGACCTCGCAGACCCCCTCGGCGTCACACTCCGCGCGCACGAGGGCGGCCCTCGCGCCGCTGCGCCCGCCGAGGGTCGCCTCGGTGAGCCGGCTCACGTCGTCGACCACGACGTGGGCCTCTGGGTAGTAGAGGGCCGAGATCTGGCGGGCCACCGTCGTGATCTCCTCCCGGTTCGGGGCGTTGGTCACGAGGGTCACCGTCGTCACCCCGCCGTCCTCGTCGCGCTCGAACCCGACGTTGAGGACGCCCGGCAGCGAGCGCAGCTCGAGCTCGAAGTCCTCCTCGATCCGCAGCATCAGTCCCGACCGCCCTTCCTCTGGTAGAGCCGCGCGTCGGCCAGCCGGAACAACTCGCCGGGATCGGTCGACTCCCGGGGCGCCGAGGAGGTGCCCACCGTGAAGTCGATCGGGACCCCGGCGGACTTCAACTGCTGGCGCAGGCGGTCGGTGAAGCCGAGCGCCTCGTTGCCCTCGGCGTTGTTCAAGATGACCGCGAACTCGTCCCCGCCGACGCGAGCGGGCGTGTCGCCGGCGCGCATGGAGCGGCGCAGGGCGAAGCCGAACTGGCGCAGGAGGTAGTCGCCGAACTCGTGGCCGCTCTCGTCGTTGATCAGTTTGAAGCCGTCGAGGTCGATGAGCACCAGCGTGAAGGGCCAGCCGTAGCGCGCGGCCCGGCCCGAGGCGACCGAGAGGGACTGGTCGAAGTTGCGTCGGTTCGCGATATTGGTGAGCGGGTCCTGGCCGGCCCGGAAGCGGGCCAGCTGCAGCGAGAGCGCCAGCTGGCAGGCCGCGCGCACCGCCTCGGCCTCCGACTCGGGCACGACGTCGGGCGTGCAGTACAGGCCCGGGTCGGTCCCCAGCTGGGTCATCATGTCGACCGGCTCGACTCGCGCGCCCAAGCGGAAGGTCTGGGTGCCGAAGGCGTCGTCCGACAGCACGACCACGGCGTCGTCGAGCTCGTGGCGTTCGGCCAGGCGCTCGAGCAGGTTGTAGACGAAGTTGATGCCCAGTTCGCCCACCGCGAGCTCGGCGAGCAGGGTGCGGAACACCCACGGCTCGTAGCCGTGGCGGTCGACGTCGTCGAGGGCGACCTCGGCGGCGCTCGGGTGGGGGTCGGCGTCAAGCATCGGAGGCGTCGAGCGTGCTGACGTCACCACTGCGCAGGAGCGACTCGAGCACCGATCCGGCCTCGAGCAGAGTCTCGAGCTCGCTCGCGGCCATCGGCATGGAGATGAGGTAACCCTGGCCACGGTGGCAGCCCAGCTCGCGGAGTTTGTCGACGATCGTGCTCGACTCGATCCCCTCGGCCACGACCTCGAGGTTGAGGGCCTTGGAGAGGTGGATGATCGACTCGACGATCGCCTTGTCGAAGTTGTCGCGCACGATCCCGCGCACGAAGGTCATGTCGAGCTTCAGGATCTCGATGGGCAGGTTCTTGAGCTCGGTCATCGAGGCGAAGCCCGTTCCGAAGTCGTCGAGGGCGATCTGGACGCCGAGGCCCTGGAGCTCGCGCAGGAGGGCCGCGGTCTCTTGCGGCTCGTCGACGACGGCGTGCTCGGTCACCTCGATGCACAGGGCGTGGCCCGGGACGTCGTTCTCGCGCAGGCACCGCTCGACGAAGCCCACCAGGTCGCCCATCTTGAAGTCGGCCGGGGACATGTTGACCCGCACCGTGAAGTCGAGCTCGGGGTAGCGGTGGCGCCATACGCCCAACTGGCGACACGCCTCGGCGAAGACCCAGCGGCCCATCTTGGTCACGAGGCCCGTCTCCTCGGCCACCTTGATGAACTCCGAGGCGGTGAGCAGACCCCTCGTCGGGTGCTCCCAGCGGACGAGGGACTCGACGGCGAGCAGCTTGCCCGTGTTGAGGTCGACCTCGGGCTGGAAGTGCAGGCGCAACCCGTCGTACTCGATCGCCTGGCGCAGTTGGATCTCGAGCTGGCTGCGGTCGTCGACCTTTTTCGCGAGCGCGCCGTCGAAGACCACGACGTGGCCGCGGCCCATCGACTTCGCCTCGAACATCGCCACGTCGGCCCGCGAGATCAACTCCAGGCCGGTCAGTGACTCGACGGGCGGCAGGGCCACACCGATTGAGGCCGTGTGGTTCATCACCTGGCTCATGATCTCGACCGGACGGCCGATCACCTCGAGGATACGGTAGGCCGAGGCGACGGCGTCGAGCTCGCTGCGGCACCGGTCGAGCAGGAAGACGAACTCGTCGCCGCCCAGCCGGGCGACGAAGTCGTTCTGGCGCACGCTCGTGCGCAGCCGGTCGCCGATCACCCGCAGCAACTCGTCGCCGTTGGCGTGGCCCAAGTAGTCGTTCATGATCTTGAACCGGTCGAGGTCGATGATCATGACCGCCGTCGAGCGGCCCGTGGACAGGCGCCGCTCGAGTTCGGCGACCAGGGCCGGACGGTTGGGCAGGCCCGTGAGGTAGTCGTGGTTCGCGCTGTAGAGGGTGCGGGCCTCGGCGTCGAGACGGGCCTGGAGCTGGGCCAGCATCGAGGCGACGGCCTGGAGGGCGTTGATCTCCTCGGGCACCCACCGGTGCAGGCCGAAGTGCAAGAAGCCGAGGATGCCCCACGTGGTGTCCCCGATCAGCAACGGCACCGCGCCCCCGCCCACCTCGGACACGCCCGAGCCCTTCTCCACGCGCTCGAGGTACTCCTCGGGCGTCTCGGACTGCTCGGGCATGTAGGGCGTCTTCAGGTCCTTCATCGCGGCGAACACGGGGTCGACGTCGAAGGGGACCTCGCCGAGGGGGTCCGGCTCGGGCACGTTCTCGCGCCGCGGCCACTCCGAGACGAGGATCGACAGGCCCCGCTCGTGATCGTTGCGGCGCAAGAAGGCGGCGTCGCTCTCGAGGTACTCGCCGAGGAGGCGCACCGTGGTGTCGAGGGTCTGCTGGAGGTTGGCGGCGTTGCCGGCCATGAGGATCTCGGCCACCTGACGCACGAGCGTGTCGAGGCTGCGCTGGCGCAAGAGGCTGCTCTCGCGCCCCGCGAGGACCGCCACCCGGCTCAGCATCCGCGCGAAGGCCCGACTGAGCGAGCTCTCGCGTCGGGACCAGCTGCGACCGTGACGCGCGATCACCAGCGCCCCCACCACCCGCTCGTCCACCAGGATCGGGTCGACCAGGACGCCCCACTCGACCCTCGAGACGACGAGCGAGAACGAGCCGACCCCGCTGGGATCGCCCTCGAGCTCGGTGCGGACCCGCTCGATGATCCGGGCGAACGCGTCACCCGCGGACTTGCCGACGAGCGGGTCCATCGAGATGCCGGGCACGGCCGCGTCCTCGGAGGTCACGACGGCCACGATCTCGGTGCCCGAGATCACCCGGAGGAGCGTCTCGACCACGAGGCGCGTCTCGGCCGCGGTGGCCTCAGCGCTAGGCGAGATGTCGGTCGTCATACCCGTGCCCCACGTTCGGATCGGTCAGCGGATGTCGGGTGAGTCTCAGCACACGAGGTCCGCTGCCCACAGTAATTGGGCCCGACCCACGCCCACAAGGGGCGAATGGGCCCTAACCGAGCGACTTGGCCCGAATTGTGGCCAAACGGGCCCGGGCGTTGTGATTGCGTTGTGATTCGGCTCGACCCGGCCCCGGGGGCTAGTTCTTCCAGGTCGCCGAGTAGGCGTCGAACGGGGGGGCGTCGAAGGCCCGCGTCGAGGGACCGGTCACGGGGGTCTCCCCGCGGCTGAGGACCTCAGAGAGGGGGATCCGCACGCTGCGGACGCTCGGGCGCGGGGCGTGCGAGACCCGCACCACCATGGCCAGGGTCTCGGTCTCTTCGAGCTCCCAGAACCGGCGGAACTGCCCGTGCAGGTCGGCCATCTCCTCGACGTGGCGCTCCCCCGCCAAGGCGAGCAGCTCCTCCTCGTCCTGGGCGAAGAGGAAGACGGGCGAGACGGGCTGGACGGCGAGGCCGGCCACGTCGGTCTCGAGCCAGAACCGCTCGAGGGCCCCGCCCCCGCGCACAAACCACGCGGCGTCGGGCCGGGGCACCGTGATCGCGGCCACCGCCGAGCTCGAGGCGATGATCGCCTCGGTCCGCAGGCCGAGGTTGCGCCCCCCGCGCCAGCGCGCCACGTGATCGAGCACCTCGGGCCGGCTCAACACCTCGAGCAGGGCGGTCGACATCGCGTCCATCTCGAGGGTCCGCACGTCGAGGCCCTCCTCGAGCGAGTCGAGGCCGGGCCAGCGCAGCTCGCCCACCATCTCGCCGTGCAGATCGGGCAGCAAGAAGCGCAGCCGATCCGACTCGGCGAGGATCCGGGCGACCTCGGTGAGCGGGTCGCGCTCGGTCACCACGCGCAGCCGGGCCCCCTCGCGCTCCACCCCGCGGGCGAGGTCGGCCAGCGTCTCGGGCTCAATCGCCTGGGGCGATCCCGGACGGCGGTTCGCCGTGCGGGTCGCGACCGCGCCGAGCAGCGGCGCGAGTTGGTGGTCGCGTTCGCGGCCCAACTCCAGGGTGGCCACGTGGTTGGACCTCGGCCCCGAGGGGAAGAGGCGCACGGCGCCGAGCCGGCCGACCGAGGCGGCGGCGATCCGGGCGTTCATGAGCGCCGCCCCCAGCGCCAGGTAGCCGGCGCGGTGCTCGACGTCCATGCGCGACGTGCGCTCCGGGGTGAGGTAGAAGCGCACCTCGTCCTCGTCGGCCTCGAAGCGCCACGGCTGAATGTTTCCCCCCGACGGCGCGCGTCGGGCGGCGTCGACGATGAGCGTGATCGGGTCGTCGCTCTCGAGCGGGGGCTCCTCGGGCGCGGGCGCGCTGAGGTCGGGCGCCTCGGCGAGCTCGACCGGGGCCAGGTCGTCGAGGATCTCCTCGATGTCGACCCGCACGCGGCCCGAGGGCAGATCCCCCATCAGCCCGAGGCGACGCACCGCCGCGGCGACCGAGACCGCGCCGAGGGTGACCTCGCTCGCGAGTTGGGGCCAGCCGGTCACCGTCTGGCCGAGCTCGACGAAGGAGGCGGCGCTGCGGCTCGAGACCTCGCGCGCGCCGAGCATCCGCAGCACGATGGCCGACTTCTCCGGCAGCGGCAGGTCCGCGAGGGTCGCGTAGTCCATGTCCCCGATCAGCCCGTGGAACAGCGGGCGGTCCGGCTCGAGGTCGTAGCGCTCCACGTCGAGCACGCCGCGGTCGCTCGTCTCCATCACGACCGGGATGCCCCGCTCACGGGCGAGTTCACGGACCAGGAACTTGACGTCGAGCGAGTCGCACTCCTCGACGACCAGGTCGAGGTCGTCGAGGAACGCGGGCAGGTTGTCACGGGTGATGCCCTCGGTCTCGACGCGCACGCTGAGGTAGGGGTCGATCTCGGCGATGCGTCGCGCGGCGGCCACGGCCTTGTTCACGCCGAGGTCGATGACGCTCACCGGGATTCGGTTGAGGTTGGAGAGCTCGATGGTGTCGAAGTCGGCCAGGCGCAGCTCGCCCACGACGCCCTCCATGGCCAACCCGTGGGCGATCGAGTGGCCGGCGCTCACCCCGATCACCCCGACGCGCAGACGGCGCAGCCGACCCTGCTCTTCGACCGTGATCTTGTGGTGATTGCGGTCCAGGCGAAGGGTGTTGAACGCTCGCGGCGCGAGCAGGCGCACGACGGCGCGGCGCCACGGGTAGTAGACCCACCGGCCAGCCTCGTCGAGGACCGAGTCCGCCGGACGCGGCGCGAGCCCGGCCAACTGGGCGCGCTGTTCGGCGTAGCGGTCGACGATCTGCAGCGACGGGTCGGCCCGCAGGATGCGCAAGACCTCGCGCTCGGTCCGACTCGCCCCGTCCATGACGAGGGGCCGCCACGAGTGGGTGCGGGTGTGGGCCGGGTCGATCGGCGAGAGGGCGGAGGCACCGGCGCCCCGGGCGAGCTCCTCGGCCTCGCGGCGCAGGGCCAGCTGGTGCTCGGGCGTGGAGAGCTCGGGCGCGCGGGCCCGGCGCCAGCACACCGCGATCGTGCGGTAGCGCTCGTCGGGGTACGGCACGGCCTCGGAGCCGATCTGGCGGGTTCCCGTGGGCACCCCCACCGCGAGGAGCTGCTCGCGGATGGCCGCGACGGCGAACTCGGCCCCGAGCCAGGTCATCGCGTGGGTGACCGAGCGCGAGATGGTCTGGACGAGCCGGGTCCCCACCACCTCCTCGCCCTTGGACCAGGCGCCCTTGACCTCGATCGCGCCCAGGCGCACCTCGGCGTCGATCAGCGAGCCGATCTCGTCGATCTCGCTCGACCCGCCCATCTCGTCGATGATCGCCGCCTGGTGACGGCTCTCGAGGGGCCCGTGGAACCTCACGCCGGCGACGGCCTCGCCCTCGGCGTCAAAGCCGAGGAAGAAGAGGGGCACCCCGACGCCGTCCTCGAGGTCGCGGCGGCTGAGCGAGTGCTCGACCTTGTAGCTCTTGTAGGCGCCCTCGGCCTCGTTCAGGTAGATCCGCCACAGGTCGGGGCGCTCGAAGGGGTGGTGTCCCTCGAAGCGGATGCCGGAGGCCTGGTCGACGAAGCTCGCGCCGTACTGATAGCGCCGGCCTAGCGTGCTCGCCACGGGACTCCTTCCCGGCCGCGAGGGGGTGTGGAGCGTCGCGCGGCCGACAACATCGACAGTAGTGAAGCGGTTGGACGTTTCGGGGTATTTCGCTCGCGTCGCCGGCCCACCACGACCCGGCGCACGCGGGTCGTGAGTCGCGCGCCGCGATGTTCGTAACGACTCTCCGAGCCCGGGGGCGTGGCTACGCTTCGCCCATGCCCGCCACCTTCGGCCTCGTCGCCATCGACTGCCCCGACCCGGTCGCCCTCGCCCACTTCTACGGCGCCCTCACGGGCCTTTTCGTCGCGCCCCTCGGCGGCCCGCCCGAGTCGGTCGAGTGGGTCGAGCTCGACAACCACGGCGCTCCCACCCTCGCCTTCCAGCGCGTCGCGGCGCGACCGGCGCCCACGTGGCCCGAGGGGCCCCAACCCCAGCGCCTCCACCTCGACTTTTCGGTCGACGACCTCGACGCGGGCGAGGCCGCCGCGCTCGCGCTCGGCGCGACGAGGGCCGACCACCAGCCCGGTACGACCTTCCGGGTCTTCTACGACCCCATCGGTCACCCGTTCTGCCTGGTGCTCGCCGGCGCCACCGGCGAGTGAGCCCCCGAGGGTCCTCGGGCCAGGCGATAGACTGGCCCCTCGCGCCGGGGGCTCGCCCACGGCGCGCGTGGACCTGTGGTGCAGCTCGGAGTGCACGCCGCCCTGTCAAGGCGGAGGTCGCGGGTTCAAATCCCGTCAGGTCCGCTCGGCACCCTCGGGGTGACGAGGTCGAGTAGCTCAGTTGGTAGAGCGCACGCCTGAAAAGCGTGAGGTCACCGGATCGACGCCGGTCTCGACCACGACGGTGCCACAATGGCCCGTGTCCTCGAACCTGCCCGACGTGACCCCGGCCGTCGTGCCCTCCCTCGCCCCCTGGCCGAGGGACGCCTGGCCCCGGTCGGGGGCGCCCGCGGCGCTGGGGACCCTCCTCGACGAGGCCTTCGACGACCCCCGCTACGGCGAGACCAACGCGGTGGTGGTCGTGCGTAAGGGGGCCGTCGTCGCCGAGCGCTACGGGGGGCTGCGGCCCCACTTCGACCGGCCGGCCGAGCCGGTCGGCCCGACGACCGAGCTCCTCAGCTGGTCGATGGCCAAGTCGGTCCTGCACGCCCTCGTGGGAATCCTCGTCGACGAGGGCCGGCTCGACCCCGCGGCGCGCGCGCCGGTGCCCGAGTGGGCCGACCCCACGGACCCGCGCCACGCCATCACCCTCGCGGACCTGCTCGCGATGCGCAGCGGCCTCGCCTTCAGCGAGGTCTACGAGCTCGACGGCGCGAGCGACGTGGTCGAGATGCTCTTCGGCGAGGCCCGGGCCGACGCCGCGGGCTTCGCGGCCGCCAAGACCCTCGTCGAGGCGCCGGGCGCGGCCTTCCGCTACTCCTCGGGCACCACCAACATCGTGAGCCGGATCGTCGCCGACCAGGTCGGCTACGGCGAGGCCTATCGCCGCTTCATCGACGAGCGCCTCCTCACCCCCCTGGCGATGCGGGCGCGTCCCGAGTTCGACGGACGCGGGGTCTTCCTCGCCTCGAGCTTCCTGCACGCGACGGCGCTCGACTTCGCGCGCTTCGGCCTGCTCTACCTGCGCGGCGGCGTGGTCGAGGACCGGCGCGTCCTGAGCGAGGAGTGGGTCGCCACCGCCCAGCGCCCCACCGGACGCGACGAGGAGTCGGGCGACTACTACGCCTGGCACTGGTGGGTCACCGGCGACGGCCACGGCTCGTACTTCGCGAGCGGCTACGAGGGCCAGATGATCGTCGTCGCCCCGGCCCTCGACGCGCTCGTCCTGCGCTTCGGCCACACCCCCGAAGAGGCCTACCCGGCACTCGCCGCGTGGCGGGCGCGGGTGCTCGACGCCCTGGCCGGCTAGGCGCCCTCGTAGTCGAAGCCGAGGTCGGGGGCGCTAAAGAGCGCGCGGAACTCGATCCCCTCGGCGGCGCACAGCCCCGCGGCCGTGCCGCCCCGGTCGACGAGGGCGATCACCATCGCCACCTCGGCCCCGGCGTCGCGCACGACGCGGGCGGCCTCGAGCAGGCTCGTGCCCCGCGAGACGGTGTCCTCGGTCACGACCACGAGGTCGCCGGGGGCGAGGCAGCCGGCGATCCTCCCGCCCGCGCCGTGGTCCTTCACCTCCTTGCGCACGCTGAAGGCCCGCAGCTCGCGCCCCATCGTCGCGGCCACGCCCGCGGTGATGAAGCTCAGCCCGTCGGCGCCCATCGTGAGTCCGCCGATCGCCGTCGCCTCGGCGGGTATCGTGCCGAGCACCAGCAGGGCCACGTCCATCATCGACTCGCCCGCGCAGATCGTCTGCTTGGAGTCGATGAACCAGCTCGATCGCCGACCCGACTTCAAGACGAAGTCGCCCCGCCGCACCGAGTGCGCGAGGAGGTGCTCGAGCACCCGCTCGCGGGCGTCGCTCATCGGAGCGTCACCCCTCGCTCGCCCGCCACGACCTCGCCCACGACCGACGCCGCGTAGCCCGCGGCGGCGAGTCCGGTGACCGCCGCCTCGGCGTGGGTCGGCTCGAGCGCGAGGACCATCCCGAGACCGCAGTTGAAGACCCGCACCATCTCCTCGGGGCCCACCGGGCCGCGCCGCTGGATCTCGAAGAAGACCTCCGGGGTCGAAAAGGCCGTCAGGTCGATGACGGCGCGCCGACCC
>JAKCEK010000060.1 GCA_021838005.1 Actinomycetes bacterium | reverse complement strand
GGACGCGGCCGTCACGGCGCTCATCCTAACGACGGCCTCCGTGCGGGCCCCGACCCCTCCGAGCGCCGCGACGGCCCGGGCGGTCGCGGGGCGCGCGGCGCAGATACGCGTAGAACCTCTTCTACATGACGTAAGTACGTGCGTCGAGGCGCGATGTTACAGTGCCTGCGTCAGGGGGAGACCATGGCCACTCGACGGACCCGCCGCGCGGGCCTTTTGGCACTCGGGCTGACGCTGCTCGCCGCGACGCTCGCCGCGGCGTCCCCGGGCGCCGCCGCGCGCCCGCGCGCCTCGGGCCCGGTGGACGTGCTCTACGCCGGCTCGCTGCTCGACCTCATGCAGCGCTCGATCGGGCCGGCCTTCCACCGCGCGACCGGCGACACGCTCGCGGGCTTCGCCGACGGCTCGAGCGCGCTGGCGAGCGAGATCCGGGGTGGGACCCAGGTGGCCGACGTCTTTATCAGCGCCGCGCCGTCGGTGAACGACACCCTGGCCGGCACGGCCCACGGCGACTGGCTCTCGTCCTACACGGTCTTCGGGGCGTCGCCCCTGGTGCTCGCCTACAACCGGTCCTCGCGCTTCGCCCGGGCCCTGCGCACGACGCCGTGGTACGACGTCGTCACGCGACCGGGCTTTCTCCTCGGGCGCACCGACCCCGCCACCGACCCCAAGGGCGTCCTCGCGGTCGACGCCCTCGAGGGCGTCGCCCTCAGCTACGACCGGCCCGGACTCCGGGCGCTCGCGACCTCGCCCTCGAGCGTCTTTCCCGAGACGGCCCTGGTCGGTGAGCTCCAGGCCGGCCAGCTCGACGCGGGCTTCTTCTACGCCGTCGAGGCCGCGGCCGCCCACCTCGCGACGGTGCCCCTCGTCGGCACGGGCCTCGCGGGCGACTACACCGTCGCCCTCGTGAACCGCGCGCCCCACCCGGGGCCGGCGCGCGCCTTTATCCGCTTCCTCCTCTCGGGCGAGGGACGGCGCCTCCTCGCGCGCAACGGCGTCACGCCCCTGGCGCGGCCGAGGAGGGTGGCCCTGTCGGGCGCCGCCTCGCCCACCACCACCGGGGGACCGACGACGGCCCCGTGACGCGCTCGAACCCGTGGCGCACGCCGCTCGCCTGGCTGGGCGGGCTCCTCGCCCTCTACCTCGGCTACCCGATCGCCGCCTTCGTCGTGCGCCTCGTGCGCTCGCCCGAGCGGGGCTTCCACGTGGCGGGCCTCGTCCCGGCCCTCGCGGTCTCCCTCGAGGGCGCCACGATCGCCCTGGCCCTCGTCACGGTGCTCGGGGTGCCCCTCGCCTACGTGCTGGCTCGCTCGAGGGGACGCCTCGCGGCCGTTCTCGGTGTCGTGGTGCAGGCGCCCCTCGCCCTGCCGCCGCTCATGGGCGGGATCGTCCTGGTCTACCTCGTCGGCCCCTACACCTGGCTCGGGCGGCTCTTCGGGGGCCGGCTCACGGACTCGATGGCGGGGGTCGTGATCGCCATGTCGTTCGTCTCGGCCCCCTTCCTCGTCGTGGCGGCGCGTGCGGCCTTCGCCGGGCTCGACGGGTCGCGCCTCGACGTCGCGGCCACCCTCGGCCACGGCGAGGGGGCGCGCTTCTTTCGCGTCGCGGTGCCCGAGGCCGCCGAGGGGATCCGCGCGGGAATGCTCCTCACCTGGCTGCGGGCCTTTGGCGAGTACGGCGCGATCGTGGTGCTCGCCTACAACCCGACGTCCCTACCCGTCTTCACCTACAACCAGTTCAGCGGGCGGGGGCTGCCCACGACCCTCGCCCCCACGGCGCTCGCGCTCGGCGTGGCCGTGGTCGCGGTCGGGCTCAGCCGGGTGCGTCGTCCCCGAGGGCGCCGCGCGACGCCCGCCGCGGCGCCCCGGGCGCCCGGCCCGCCCGGTCCGCCCCCGCCGGCCCGCCCGGTCGGCTTCGCGCTCGAGCTGCGCCTGGGCGCGTTCCACCTGGCCCTCGACCACGGCGCCTCGACGCCTCACCTGGGCGTCGTCGGGTCCTCGGGGGCCGGCAAGTCGGCCCTGTTGCGCGCGCTCGCCGGCCTCTACGGCGCGGCGCCCGGGCGCGTCTTTTTCGGCGACGAGGAGGTCAGCACCGTGCCCGTCGAGCGCCGCGGCGTGGGGTACGTGGCCCAGGGCTTCTCGCTCTTCCCCCACCTCAGCGTGCGCCGCCACCTCCTCTTCGCCCCCGGGGCGACCCCCGCGGTGGCGGCGCACTGGGCCGCGCGCCTCGGCCTCGAGGGCCTCGAGGAGCGCCGGCCCGCCGAGCTCTCGGGCGGCCAGCGCCAGCGCGTCGCCCTGGCCCAGGCGCTCTGCGCCGAGCCGCGGGTGCTCCTGCTCGACGAGCCCTTCTCGGCCCTCGACGTGCCGGTGCGCCTCGAGCTGCGCCAGCTCGTGCGCCGCCTCCAGCGCGAGACGGGGCTCGCCACCGTCCTCGTCACCCACGACCCGGCCGAGGCGGCCTTCCTCTGCGAGGAGATCCTCGTGGTCGCCGAGGGCCGGGTTCTCCAGCGCGGACCGAGCCGCGAGCTCTTCGCCCGGCCGGCCTCGGCGCGGGTCGCGCGCCTGCTCGGGGTGGAGAACCTCCTCGAGGGGACCGTCCTCGCGTCGGGCGTCCTCGGGGTGGCCGGCCAGTCGACGGTCGTGGTGGCGGACCTGCCCCCCGGCACGGCGGTGCTCTGGAGCGTGCGGCCCGAGCGGGTCGAGGTCGTCCCCGTCGAGTCAGCGGGCGCCGGTCTCGGGGGGGTGCGCGCCCGCGTCGCCGACGTCGTCGACACCGGGACGGCCTACGACGTCGTGGTCGAGCTCGCGAACGGCGCGGAGCTGCGGGGGCGCTGCGACGCGCCGCCCGCCCTCGAGCCGGGGGCGCGCTGCCGGGTCCTCCTCGCGCCCTCGAGCGTGGCGCTGTGGCCGGCCGAGGATCCTCAGTAGCGCTCGGGGATCTCCAGGCTGACGTTGGTCGCCTTCACGACGGCGTCGACGACGACCCCGGGGGCGAGGCCCAACTCGTCGGCGGCCTCGCGGGTGATCACCGAGACGAAGCGGTGGGGCCCGGCCTGGACCTCGACCTGGGCGACGACGGTGTCCTTCACGACCCGGGTGACGAGCCCGACGAAGCGGTTGCGCGCCGACTGGGCTCGGGGACGGGCGGGCGAGGGCGAGTCGGCGAGGGCCACGGCGGCGGCGGCGAGGTCCTCGCCGCGAAAGACCCGCCGGCCGTCGTCGTCGGTCGAGGCCGCGAGGCGACCCGACTCGGCCCAGCGGCGCACCGTGTCGGGGCTCACCCCGAGCAGCTCGGCGGCCTGGGTGGTGCGATAGAGGGTCACCGCCCGACCCTAGCGAGGGGAGCTGGGGCTAGCCGCCGATCATCGACATCGAGCGGCGCGGGGCGAGGAAGCCGGGCTCGTTGATGGCGTGGCCCGGGTGCTTCGCCCCGACCGCGGCGCGCAGCACGTCGGCGACCGCCTCGTCGGAGCCGCCGGCGCGCATCACGTCGCGCACCGAGAGCTCGTCGTCGGAGAACAGGCAGTTGCGGATCGCGCCGTCGGCGGTGAGGCGCAGCCGGTTGCACGTCCCGCAGAAGGGCTGGGTCACGCTGGAGATGAACCCGACCTCGCCGCGCCCGTCGGCGAAGGCGAAGCGCTCGGCCGGCGCGGCCCCGTGGCCGTCGATGCCCACGAGCGGCCAGCGCGCGTCGATCGTCGCGTGGACCTCTGTCCCGGGCACGAGCCGGTCGCGCTCCCAGTGGCCGCCGGCGTCGAGGGGCATGAACTCGATGAAGCGCACGACCCGGCCGGTCTCGCGCGCGAAGCGGGCGAAGTCGAGGACCTCGTCGTCGTTCTGCCCGCGCAGCACGACCACGTTGACCTTGAGCGGGACGAGCCCGGCCGCCTCGGCGGCGTCCATCGCGGCCAGCACCGTCGCGAGGTCCCCGCGCCGGCGGATCGCGGCGAAGCGCTCGGGAACCAGTGAGTCACAGCTCACGTTCACCCGGGTGAGCCCGGCCTCGGCCAGGGGGCGGGCGAGCGGGGCGAGGAGGGTGGCGTTGGTCGTGAGGCTGAGGTCGTCGAAGCCGACGGCCGCCAACTGGGCCACCAGGTCCACCAGGTGGCGCCGCACGAGGGGCTCACCGCCGGTGAGGCGCACCGAGGTGACCCCGAGGGCGCGGGCGACCCGTCCGAGCCGGGCGATCTCTTCGAAGGTGAGCAGCTCGGCCCGCGGCAAGAAGGTCAGGTCGTCCTCGGGCATGCAGTAGACACAGCGCAGGTTGCACCGGTCGGTGACCGAGATGCGCAGGTCGTCGTGGACCCGGCCGTAGCGGTCCACGAGCGGCCCCTCGAGGCCGCCGCCGGTCCCCGGCGGGGGGGTCGCGTCGTCGCGGGGGTGGGGGCGCACCGACACCGGCACCTTAGAGGGCGCGCCACGCGAGGCGCCTCCGAGAGCGACCCGGGGGTCGGAAAGTCCCACGAGAGGCGATGCTAACGGGCGAGTCGGGTCGCGACCCGGCCGCTAGGGTGCGCCCTCGACGCTCCGGCCCCAGGCGCCCGAGCGGCCGCCGGCCTTGTAGTCGAGGGCGAGGCGCTCGACGTGGGCGAGGGGATCCACCTCGCGCAGCGCCTGGAGAAGGCTGAGGGCCGCGACCGCACACGCCGTCAGCGCCTCCATCTCGACCCCCGTGCGCTGGGTGGCGGTGACCGTCGTCGCCACCGCGAGGCCGCCCTCGACGGGAGTCACCGCCACGTCGACGTCGGAGAGGGCGAGCGAGTGGCACAGCGGGATCAGCTCGGCGGTGCGCTTGGCCGCGAGCACCCCGGCCACGCGCGCGGCGTGGCGGGCCCCGAGGCCGTCCTCGCGAGGGGCCAGCGCCGCGAGGTCGGCCGTCGTCACGACGAGACAGCTCGCCTCGGCGCGCCGACGGGTCGAGCGCTTGGCCGAGACGTCGACCATGCGCAGCTCGCCCTCGGCGTTGACGTGGGAGAAGGGCCGGTCCGTCGTCGCTGCCTCCCTCTCGTGGTGGCTCGCAGTGTACCGAGGACCGGTCTCGACGGTCCCGGTCGCCCGACGGACGACTAGACCGGGGCCGTGGCGGGGTCGAGCGGGGGGGAACGCCCGGGAGACGGCGGGCGGGTGCCCGTGGGCCGGCGCGTCTTTCTCGGCCTCGGGGCGCTCGCGGCGATCGGGGTGGTGCTCGGCTCGCGGATCCAGAGCGCGGCGCGCGGGGCCCTCGGCACCGGGCTCGGCGGTCTCCTGCCCTTCGGCGACCGGTTCCGGCTCTACTCGATCACCGGGAGCTACCCCACGGTCGCGCGCGACGCCTACCGGCTCGAGGTCTCCGGTCTCGTCGAGCGACCGGCGACCCTCACCCTCGCCGACCTCGAGGCGATGCCCGCGACCCGGCTCGTGCGCACGTTCCAGTGCGTGACGGGCTGGTCGGTGCCCGACGTCGAGTGGGAGGGCGTCGCGCTCTCGGCGATCCTCGACCGGGTCGGGGTGCGACCGGGCGCCGTCGCGGTGAGCTTCGACTCCTACGACCACGCCGACACCGAGAGCCTCACCCTCGACCAGGCCCGCCTGCCCGACGTCCTCGTCGCCTACCGGATGCTCGGCGCCCCGGTGACCCGCGAGCACGGCGGGCCGGTACGCCTCTACGTCGCGCCGATGTTCGGCTACAAGTCGCTCAAGTGGCTCTCTCGGATCCGGGTCGTCAACCGCGTCGAGCCGGGCTTCTGGGAGGACAACGGCTACCCGGTGAACGGCTGGCTCGACGGCTCGACCGGCCCGACCGACCCCCGGCTGGGGCTCGCCTGATGGCGCGGGGCGGGCGCGCCACGATCGTGCGCTTCGACCGCACCCAGCGCGTCGCGCACTGGGCGAACGCCCTGCTCTTTGTCGCCCTCATCGTGACGGCCATCCCGCTCTACCTCGGCTCGCTCTTCGGTCTCGTGCTCGAGCGCCACGTCGTCGAGGAGGTCCACCTGTGGTGCGGGCTCGCCCTGCCCGTGCCGATCGTGGTGTCGCTCCTCGGTCCCTGGGGGGCCGCGATGCGCGCCGACCTCGCGCGGGTGAGCCGCTGGAGCGAGGCGGAGGTCGAGTGGCTGCGCCGCCTCGGGCGCAGCCCCCTGCGCGCCGACAAGTTCAACCCGGGCCAGAAGCTCAACACGGTGGTGGTCGGCGCGACCATCCTGGTGCTGCTCGCCACGGGGGCGATGCTCCAGTGGTTCTTGGCCTTCCCGGTCACCTGGCGGGCCGGGGCCACCGACGTCCACGACCTCTTCGCCCTCGCGATCACGCTCGTCATCGTCGGCCACGTGATCCTCGCCCTCACCCACCCGTCGGCGCTCGTGGCGATGGTGAGGGGCCGGGTGAGCGAGGCGTGGGCCCGGCGCTACGCGCCGGCCTGGGCCGAGGAGCCGGGCGTCGGCGCGGGGCGTGAGTCGACCGGCCGGGTCGACGCCGAGTCGGTAGCCTCGGGCTAGGACGGAGCGGCCCCTCGAGCGCGAAGGCGGTGTGGGTCATGGTGGCAGGCGAGAAGCGAGTCCCGCGGGTGTCGGCCCCCCTCACGACCTCGGTCGGGATCCCGGCGGTGCGCCACGCGATGGGCTACGCGCTGCGTGAGATGGGCCCGGTGCGCGGCGCGCGCACCCTGCTCTCGATGAACCAGGTGAGCGGCTTCGACTGCCCGGGCTGCGCGTGGCCCGACCCGTCCGCGGGCGAGCGCTCGCACGCCGAGTTCTGCGAGAACGGGGCGAAGGCCGCGGCCTGGGAGGCGACGACGGCCCGGGTCGACCGCCACTTCTTCGCGACCCACTCGGTCGCCGAGCTGCGCGCGACGGACGATCACACCCTCGAGCACTTCGGGCGGCTCGCCGAACCGGTCTACCTGGCCCCGGGCGCCACCCACTACGCGCCGATCGCCTGGGACGACGCGATCGCCCTCGTCGCTCGCCGGCTCGCGGCGATGCCCTCGCCGGACCGGGCGGCCTTCTACACCAGCGGGCGGGCGAGCAACGAGGCGGCCTTCGTCTACCAGCTCCTCGCGCGCCGTCTCGGCACGAACAACCTGCCCGACTGCTCGAACATGTGCCACGAGTCGAGCGGCACCGCCCTCAGCGAGACCATCGGAATCGGCAAGGGCGTCGTCACCCTCGAGGACATCACCGACCACGCCGAACTGATCGTCGTGGTGGGCCAGAACCCCGGCACGAACCACCCGCGCATGCTGAGCGCCCTCGAGGTCGCCAAGCGACGCGGGGCTCGGATCGTGGCGATCAACCCGCTGCCCGAGGCCGGCCTCGGGCGCTTCAAGAACCCTCAGCGGGTGCGCGGGCTGCTCGGCGCGGGCACCCCGCTCACCGACCGCCACCTCGCGGTGCGCGTCAACGGCGACCTGGCCCTGTTCGCCGCGTGCAACAAGGCGCTCGTCGAGCGCGAGGAGCGCCTCCCCGGTTCGGTGCTCGACCGCGCCTTCATCGAGGCGCACACGAGTGGCGTCGAGGCGGCCCGGGAGCACTGGCGGGCCCTCGACTGGGCCGAGCTCGAGCGCCTGAGCGGCGTCGCGCGCCGCGACGTCGAGGCCTTCGTCGGCGACGTGGTGGCGGCCCGCAGCGTCGTGGTGACCTGGGCGATGGGCCTCACCCAGCACCGCAACGCCGTGGCCACGATCCGCGAGATCGTCAACTTCCTCCTGCTGCGGGGCAACATCGGCCGCCCGGGGGCCGGTCCGTCGCCGATCCGCGGCCACAGCAACGTCCAGGGGGATCGCACCATGGGCATCTGGGAGAAGGCGCCCGACGCCTTCTTGGACCGGCTGCGCGACGAGTTCGGCTTCGAGCCGCCGCGCGCGCACGGCTACGACACCGTGGGGACGATCCGAGCGCTGCGCGACGGGCGGATCGACGTCTTCGTGGCCCTCGGGGGAAACTTCGTCGCGGCCACCCCCGACACGCCCGTGACCGAGGCGGCGATGGCGAACTGCGCGCTCACGGTGCACGTCGCGACCAAGCTGAACCGCTCCCACCTCTGTCCCGGGCGCGAGGCGCTGGTCCTGCCGTGTCTCGGGCGCAGCGAACGCGACGTGCGCGACGGCGTGGAACAGGTCGTCACGGTCGAGGACTCGATGGCCATGGTCCACGCCTCGCGCGGCCGGCTCGAGCCGGGCTCGTCCGCGCTGCGCAGCGAGGTCGACATCGTCACCGCGATCGGCGCCGCGCTCTTCGGCGACGACCTCGGCTGGGCCGAGATGGGCCGGGACTACGCGGCGATCCGCCGCCACATCGAGCGCGTCGTTCCGGGCTTCGAGTCCTACGAGGAGCGCATCGGAGAGCCCGGTGGCTTCCAGCTGCCCCGGCCGCCGCGCGACTCGCGGACCTTCCCCACCGCCGACGGCAAGGCCCGCTTCAGCGTGAACGACGTCGACGCCGTCGAGGTGCCCGAGGGCCACCTGCTGCTCCAGACGCTGCGCTCCCACGACCAGTTCAACACGACGGTCTACGGCCTCGACGACCGCTACCGAGGGATCCGCGGCGGGCGACGCGTCGTGTTCGTGAACGGTGCCGACCTCGCGGCCCGGGGCCTCGCCGACGGCGACCTCGTCGACCTGGTGAGCGTCTACGTCGACGGCGAGCGGCGCGCCGAGGCCTTCCGCGCCGTCGCCTACCCGACGCCCCGGGGGTGCGCGGCCGCCTACTTCCCCGAGGCCAACGTGCTGGTGCCCCTCGACTCGACGGCGCTCGGCAGCAACACCCCGACCTCGAAGTCGGTCGTGATCCGCCTCGAGCGGACCGTCGCGCCGGACGGGCGCCCTCAGCGCGTCCCGGTGACGCGCTGAGGGTTCGCGTAGACGACCATCGAGGGCGGGCGCAGGAATCCGACGAGGCCCATCCCGGTCTCCTCGGCGAGCTCGACGGCGAGCGACGAGGGCGCCGACACCGCGCACAGCATCGCGACCCCGGCCATCGCCGCCTTCTGGACCAGCTCGAAGGAGGCCCGGCCCGAGACGAGCAGCACCGTGCCCACGAGCGGCAGGCGACCCTCGCGCAGCGCCCAGCCCACGACCTTGTCGACGGCGTTGTGGCGACCGACGTCCTCGCGCACGCACCAGAGCTCGCCCGTCGTCGCGTCGGCGAGGGCCGCGGCGTGCAGCCCACCCGTGGCGGCGAAGACCGCCTGGGCGTCGCGCAGCCGCTCGGGCAGGGCCGCGAGGAGAGCGGCGTCCACCCGCAGGGGGTCGGCCGTGAGGTCGAAGCGCGAGCGGGTGCGCACCGCGTCGATGGAGGCCTTGCCGCACAGGCCGCACGAGCTCGTCGTGAAGAAGGCCCGCGCCGCGCTCTCCCCGGGCGCCGCGACGTGAGGCGCCAGGGTGACGTCGAGGACGTTGTAGGTGTTCACCCCGTCCACCTCGCCCGCGCAGTAGCGCACGGTGACGAGGTCCTCGCGCGCGGCGACGACGCCCTCACTGACGAGGAAGCCGGCCGCGAGGTCGACGTCGGCCCCGGGGGTGCGCATCGTGACCGCGAGTGACCGGCCGCCCACGCGGATCTCGAGGGGCTCCTCGCCGGCGAGCGTGTCGTGGCGCACCACGGGCGCCTCCCCGAGGGTCAGGCGCTGCACCCGGCGCCGGGGCGCGACCCGGCTCACGCGTCGACCTCGCCCACGGTGGGGATCCTACGGGTCCGCGACGCGAGCCCCCTACCATGGATCCGTGGCCACCGCGCAGGAGTGGATCGAGGCGTTCGCGCGCGAGCTCGGCCTCGCCGCGCCGAGTGCCGCCGAGCGCGAGGCGATCCTCGCCCTCGCCGGCACCGCCGCTCACGCCTCGGAGCGCCACGCCGCGCCGCTCGCCTGCTGGCTCGCCGCGCGCGCCGGGCTGGACCCCGAGGCGGCCCGGGCGCTCGCCGCGCGCCTGGCCCCGGGCGACGCCGCGCCCGAGGACTAGGACGTCGCTCTCAGGCGTGCGAGGTCCTCGGGGGTATCGACGTCGCAGAACTCCGAAGCCGCGACGAACGTCCCCCAGTCGGC
>JAKCEK010000059.1 GCA_021838005.1 Actinomycetes bacterium | reverse complement strand
CGCGCCCGAGACGGCCCGAGGGGGGAGGCGTGGTGGTGAGGGCGTCAGGCGGGCTCGACGGGCCGCTCGACCCGCCAGGGTCCATCGACGCGCGTGAGCTCCTCGAGAACCGTCTCGGCGACGCCGTCGAGGCCGAGGGCGCCGACCGTGGCGTGCTCCAGCGAGGCGAACGATCCCGGGACGCGCGCGAGCGCCGGGGCGAGGCGGGCCTGGGGCGAGGCGGGCAGCACCGTCGAGACGAAGACGCCCTCACGGACCCGCCACTGGGTGACCCCCACGGCCTTGAGGCCGCCGACAAAGACCTCGCCGGGACCGCGCCCGGCGAAGCACACGCCGGGTCGGCTCGAGTCGTCCACCAGCCGGCCCCGGTGGACCCGGACCGGCTCGACCCGGTGCGCCTCGAGGACCCGGGCCCACCGTTCCCCCACGGCGACGGCCGACGCGTGAACGTCGGGGAGCCAGCGGGGATCCCCCGCGGGCACCCACCAGTCGACCCAGAGGTCGCCGCGGCTCAGCAGGACCACCCCCCCGCCGCCGCGTCGACGACGCACCGCGACCCCGCCGAGAGCGGCGAGGTCGAGTGACTCAGTCGCCTGCGCGCTGCCCAAGACGACAAAGGTGGCCGTCGTCGTCCTCACGAAGACCGTGGCGACCTCGGTCGCGCGGAGCCGGTCGTAGTCGAGCAGCTCGTCGACGTCGAGGCTCACGACGCCTTGGGCAGGTACGGCGCCCAGAGCGGATCGGGATCGGGCACGTGGCGCCACCGCCACCAGGGCCCCTCGGGGATCCTCGGCTCGAAGTGCATCCGCCAGCCGATCTCCTCGAGCAGGCGGTCTCCCTTGAGCAGATTGTGGTGCTTGCAGGCCGCCACGACGTTGAGCCAGTCGTGGTGGCCGCCGCGAGAGCGCGGCACGACGTGGTCGACCGTGTCGGCGTGCTCAAGGCAGTACGCGCAGCGGTAGCTGTCGCGCAGCAGCAGGGCCCGACGGGTGAGGGGCGGGGTTCGCATCCGCGAGGGCAGCCGCACCATCTCGCACAGCCGCACGATCGCCGGAATCTCCACGCTCACCGAGGCCGAGCGCCACACCTGGGGGTCCTCGGGCATGGCCACGGGCTCCGCCCGGCCCCCGAGCACCAGCACGACGGCCCGGCGATCCGACACCAGCTGCAAGGGCTCGTAGGTCGCGTTGAGCAAGAGCACCCGGCCCATGGCAAGAACTTACCGTCGCCCCTTCTGGCTCACGGACCACCGCGCCGCGCGCACGACCTCGTCCACGCCGAGGCGTCCGTCCTCACGTCCGGTGGCCGTCGCCACGCGGAAGCGCCAGTAGGAGCGATCGGGGACCGGGAGGAAGGGCCATCTCCGCCACCACCCCCGCCGACGCAGCCGCCACCCGGCGCGCGCGAGCACGACACCGTCGCCGGGGTGATGCCGGACGTGCTCGACCAGCCCGCGCACGGGCAGTCCCCTCACGACGGGACCCGCCAAGCGACGGCCGCCGCTCCGAGCAGCGGTCCCACGGCCCCCAGCGGCGAGGGCTCGAGCGCGACGTCGCGCGCGTAGTCGAGACGCGCGACCCCCCGCGCGCTCTCGGTGGCGCGTTCGAAGAACTCCGCGCCGTAACCCAGGGCGACCGAGCCCGCCACGAAGCAGCGCACGAAGTCGAGCGTGGCCGCGAGCGCACCCACCGCTCGCCCGACGAGGTCCGCGGCCCGTCCCCGTTCGCCGTCGTCGGCCTCGCTCGCCGGTCGGCCGGTGCGCCGCTCGATCGCCCCCCCGGAGGCCTCCGCCTCCAGACAGCCGCGCCCCCCGCAACGACACGGCGCGCCGCCCTCGACGACCACGAGGTGGCCGAGGTGGCCGGCGTTGCCCGTCCGACCCCCCACGAGGCGACCGTCAAGGACGAGGCCCCCACCCACACCGGTCGAGACGACCATCGAGAGGTAGTCGCTCACTCCGCGGGCCGCACCGAAGCGCCCCTCGCCCAGGGCGAGGGCCCGCGCGTCTCCCTCCACCGCGACCGGGAGGCCGAGCTCGCGCGCGAGCGCGTCGCGCAGGGGGAAGTCACGCCAGGCGGGGATGTTGAGGGGCGACACCGTCTCGCCCCCGGCGCTCATCGGCCCGGCGCAACCCACGCCCACCCGGTCGACCCGAGAACGGTCGAGTCGCGACGAGGCGAGGTCGCACACCGCCGCAAAGAGGTCCCCGGGGTGCTCGGCGACGACAAGGCGTCCGACGTCCTCGACCGAGCCGTTGGGCGCGACGACCGCGACCGCGACCTTCGAGGCCCCGACGTCGATGGCGAGGCACGCGAGCCGCTCGCCCGCCCCCTCGCCAGAGGTCACTCGGCGCGCCGCCGGCGCGAGAACCACTCGCGCCAGGCGCGGGCACCCGGTTGTGCGCCCGAGACGGGCTCACTCCACGGCGAGCGCCCCAGGCGGCGGGCGTTGCGCTCGACGACGACGGCCGACACGAACATGAGGCCGACGCCGAGCAGGCCCACCACCACCGAGTGAGAGAAGAACAGGACGAGCACGAGCAGGCCGACCAGGAAGCCGGCCACCCCCCAGCGGATCCGCCGCCCGCTGTGGGTGACCACCGACGTCTCGCGCACGCTCTTGGCGAACGAGGGGTCGTGCTTGGCGAGGGACTCCTCCAACTCAGCCAGGATGCGCTGCTCGTGCTCCGAGAGTGGCATCAGGACTCCTCTTCCCTCCCCCTTCGTGGGTACTCTACCGCCGCCCCGTTCTCAGCCGCACGTCGGAGGTGTCAGGCCCCACGACGGCACGCGGTCAAGGGTGGTCCGTCACCACCCCCGCCCGCGTCGCGTCGCGACGGTGCGCACCAGCGACGGCTGACGCTCGCCGAGGGCCGAGGTGCACGTCGCCACCGTGACGCCGCCGGCCCGCTCCTGGTTGGGGCGGTCGAGCCGTCGCGCGCCGGGAGTACGCGGACACGTCGGCGCCGCGAGGGACTCGCGAGCACGTTCACGAGGTGCGCGCCTCGGCGGCGCCGTCAGCCGCTCACGGGAGCGGGTCCTCCGGGCTCGGGCCCCGGGGCCGACGACCCCGACGACGGGGACGGCGTCGCCTTGGAGGCCCGTCGGGCGCGGCTCAGCTCATCGGGTCCGCCAGTGACAGCGGAACCTCATCGGCGACGGGGTGCAGCGTGGTCCTCAGGGCGATCTCCGGGAGCGTGAACGACAGCACCACGGCCAGCACGCCGATCGGCGCCGACCACCGGTACACGTCCTGGATGGTCTGGGCGATCGCGTGGACCACCTCGTTGCGCACCAGCGTCGGGAGGCGGCCGATGACCGCCGGAGTCCACGACGAGGCCGTCGCGGGGAGCCGGGCGAGGCCGCTCGGGCCGAGGTCGGCCACGACGTGGCGGGGCAGTTCATTGGCGTAGAGCGCGCCGAAGACGGCCGTCCCAAAGGACCCGCCGATCGAGCGGAAGAAATTGGCCCCGGCGGTTGCCGCCCCGATGTCGGAGGGGTGCACCGCGTTCTGGACGACGGTGACGAGCAGCTGCATCACGAGGCCGAGTCCGATCCCGAGGACCACCATGTACACGCTCAGCATGAGGTTGGACGTCGCCTCCGTGACGACGCCGAGCAGGCCGAGCCCGACGGTCATCACCGTCGTACCCACGATGGGGAACGGGCGGTAGCGCCAGCCCTTCGAGACGAGCGCGCCCGAGGCGATGGACGCGCCGAAGAGGCCGACCATGAGCGGGAGCAGCCGGACGCCCGAGGCGGTCGGCGAGACGCCCCGGACGAGCTGGAGGAAGACCGGAAGGTACGTGAGCGCCCCGAACATCGAAAAGCCGACCACGAAGCCGATGGCCGAGGACGAGGAGAAGACCCGGTTGGCGAAGAGTGCCAGGGGCAGGATCGGCTCAGCGGCCCGCCGCTCGAGCCAGACGAAGGCCAGGGCCGCGATGACCCCCACCGCCACCAGGGCCACCGACGGAGCGCTGAGCCACGCGAGCGAGGTTCCCCCAAGCGAAGTGAACAAGATCAGCGCCGCGCTCGACACGGCGAGGGCGAAGAACCCGCCGTAGTCGATGTCGTGGCTGACCCGCGTCGCCGTCTTGGGCAGCACCGCGGCCGTGGCCACGAGGGCGAGGATACCCACCGGCAGGTTTACGAAGAAGATCCACCGCCACGACCAGTACTCCACGATGACCCCACCGAGGAGCGGCCCCAAGACGGTCGCGGCCCCGAAGACGGCTCCGAAGAAACCTGCGTAGCGGCCCCGCTCGCGCGGCGACACCACGTCGGCGATGATCGCCTGCGCCTCGATCATGAGCCCCCCGCCCCCGATCCCCTGCAGCGAGCGGAAGAGGATGAGCTCGGCCATCGAGTGGGCGAGCCCGCAGAGCATCGATCCCACGACGAAGATGACGATGGAGTACTGGAAGAAGTACTTGCGGCCGTAGAGGTCGCCGAGCTTGCCCCACAGCGGCGTGCTGACCGTCGTGGCGAGCAGGTACCCGGTGACGACCCAGCTGATCCGGCTGGCCCCGTGGAGGTCGCCGACAATCGTGGGCAGGGCCGTCGAGACGATCGTCGAGTCCAGGGCAGAGAGGAGCATCCCCAACATCAGCGCGCCGAAGATCACGTACAGCTCGCGCTGGCTCACGGCTCGGCTGGTGGTCGGCCCGCTGGACATGCTCTCCTCGTCGCGTCGGCCCCGGGGGGTCGGCCAACGCTATCGGGTCGACGCCCGAACCGACTCGTCGGTAGCCTCGTCCCCATGGCCCCGCTCGCGCGCCGTCTGTCGCGCGCCGCGCGTCACGAGTACGCCTCCGCGCTGACTCTCACCGTGGGCGTCGGCGTCGCGCTGGCGTGGTCGGCCGCGTCGCCCTCGTCCTACTTCGCCCTCGACACCGACCACGCCGCCTGGCGCCTCGCCCGCTACTTGCAGGTCGGCACGGTGCACGACCTCGTCGTCAATGGCCTGATGGCGGTGTTCTTCGCTGCGGTGGGCCTCGAACTCAGCCGCGAGCTGACTCGCGGGGTGCTGACCACACGCACCCACGCCGTGGCGCCGGTCGTCGGCGCCCTCGGCGGGATGGCCGCGACCGCCCTCGGCTCACTCGCCCTGGGCCACCTGCTCGGCCGTGCGGCGCTGGTGCGCGGCTGGGGCGTGCCCATGGCGACCGACGTCGCCTTCTCGCTCGGCGTCGTGGCCCTCGTCGGCCGGCGCCTCCCAACGGCTCTGCGGACCTTCCTGCTCACCCTCGCCATCGCCGACGACGTGGCGAGCGTCGTGGTGCTCACGCTGACCGGCACCACCCACCCGCGCCCGGTGGGGCTCTCGGTGCTGGCCGTCGTCGTCGTCGTGGGGACGCCCCTCGCGCGCCGCCTCGACCGTACCGGGCCGGCCGTCGCCTTCGCCGTGGCGACCTGGCTCGGCTTCGCCTGGGCCAACGTCGATCCGGCCCTCGCGGGAGTGCTCGCGGGGGGCCTCGTCAACACCGGCGCCGTCTGGTGCGACCGGCTCGAACAGCGCACCACCGTCCTCTCGGCCACGGTCGTCCTGCCCCTCTTCGCCCTCGTCGCCGGCGGGGTCGCCTGGCGGGAGCTCTCCGGCGCCACGACGCTCACGCTCGTCCTCGCCACGGGCGCGATCCGGCTGGTGGGCAAGGTGGTGGGCATCGCCGGCGGCGTGGGTCTGGCGCGCCTCGCGGGCTACCCTCCTCACCCCACGCTCTCGACACGCCTCGTGGCCGAGGTGGGCCTGGTCTGCGCGATCGGCTTTACCGTGCCCCTGCTCTTCGCGGGTTCCCTCTTCGGCTCGGCGAGCCCCACCTACGCGGCCCTGGACCTCGGGCTCCTCGCGGGCTCGGTGGTGGCGGCACCGCTCGGGGTGTGGCTCCTTCGCCGGTCGGCCCGGTCGCTAGGTTGAGTCCGTGCGCACGCGCCTCACCGACCTGCTCGGCGTCGAGCACCCAGTCATGCTCGCCGGCATGGGCGGCGTCTCCTACAGCGCCCTCACGGCCGCCGTCTCCGAGGCCGGGGGGTTCGGCTGCCTCGGGGCCTCGACGATGTCGACGGGCCAGCTACGCGACGAGATGGCCCTGACGCGCGCCGCGACCGCGCGGCCCTTTGGCGTCGACCTGCTCACCGCCTTCGCCGACTCCCTCGTCGCCCAGACCGAGGTCGCCCTCGAGGGCGGAGCCCGCGCCCTGGTGGCCGGTCTCGGCGTGCCCTCGCGCGTCGTGGAGCTGTGCCACCGCCACGACGTTCTGGTCGTCTCGCTCTGCGGCAAGGTCGAGCACGCCCGCCGGGCGGTCGACGCGGGTTGCGACCTGGTGGTGGCCCAGGGGACCGAGGCCGGGGGCCACACCGGAGCGGTCGCCACCATGGTGCTCGTGCCCCTCGTCGTCGACGCCGTCGACGGGCGCGTCCCGGTGGTCGCCGCCGGTGGCGTGGCCGACGGCCGCGGGCTCGCCGCGGCGCTGGCGCTGGGCGCCGACGGCGTGTGGGTCGGCACGCGCTTCATCGCCACACCCGAAGCGCGGACCCTGCCCGGCTACCACGACCGGATCCTGGCGGCGGCCGAGGACGGGACGGTCGTCTCGCGCGCCTTCACCGGCAAGACCATGCGGGTGCTGCGCAACGCCACGACCGACCGCTACGAGAGAGATCCCGCGTCGCTGCGACCCTTCCCCGAGCAGCTCGGGGTCGCCCTAGGCGAAGGCACGTTCCACCTCGGGGGTGACGAGACGACCCCGGGGGTCGACCCCGAGCGCGAGGGCTACCCGGCGGGCCAGGTGGTCGGGGCGATCGAGGCGATCGTGCCGGCCGCGCGCATCGTCACCGAGATGGTGCGCGAGGCGGAGGCGATCCTCGCGCGCCTGGGCGCCTAGAGCGCCCCGAGGCCGACGGGGCAGCTGACCCCGGTACCGGCGATCCCGCAGTAGCCGCCGGGGTTCGCCTCGAGGTACTGCTGGTGGTACTCCTCGGCCAGGTAGAAGGGGCCGGCGGGGGCGATCTCGGTGGTGACCGGCCCGTAGCCGGCGGCGGCCAGTCGCTCGCCGTACGCGGCGGCCATCTCGCGCGCGACCGCCCCCTGGGTCGCGCCGAGGACGAAGAGCGCGCTCCGGTACTGGGTGCCCACGTCGTTGCCCTGGCGGTAGCCCTGGGTGGGGTCGTGGTTCTCGAAAAACGTGCGCGCCACGTCGCGGTAGCTGAGCCGCGCGGGGTCGAAGACCACGCGCACCACCTCGGCGTGGCCGGTCTCGCCCGTGCACACCTCGCGGTACGTCGGGTTCGGGGTGTAGCCGCCCTGATAGCCCACGGCCGTGGTCACGACGCCCTCCAGGCGGTAGAACAGCCGCTCGGCGCCCCAGAAGCAGCCCATCGCCACGTAGGCGATCTCGGCCCCGTCGGGGACCTCGGTCAACGACGTCCCCAGGACCAGGTGGGGGCGCGTGACGACGATCGGCTCCTCGCGCCCGGGCAGCGCCCCGTCGGGCGCGATCATCGCGGCTGGCTTGAACACGGGGCCCACCCTAGGGGCCCGTCGGCGCACGCGAACGCCGCGCGACCCCCTCGCTAGGCTCGGGGGTTCCGTCATGATCGCGATCGAGCACCTCACTAAGCGGTATCGCAAGACGGTGGCGGTCGACGACCTCGACCTGGTCGTCCAGCCCGGGGTCGTCACGGGCTTTCTCGGGCCCAACGGCTCGGGCAAGTCCACCACGATGAGGGTCATAATGGGCCTCGACCGGCCCACCCGGGGTCGCGCGACGATCAACGGCCGTCCCTACCACGATCTGCGCGACCCGCTGCGCGAGGTCGGGGCGCTCCTCGAGGCCAAGGCCATCAACCCCGGTCGTAGCGCGCGCAACCACTTGCGCGCGCTCGCCGCCTCCAACAAGATCCCCTTCTCGCGGGTCGAGGAGGTCCTCGAGTTCGTGGGCCTGGCGAGCGTCGCCACCAAGCGCGTAGGCGACTTCTCCCTCGGCATGGGTCAGCGGCTCGGGATCGCGGCGGCCCTGCTGGGTGACCCGGGCATACTGCTCTTTGACGAGCCGGTCAACGGCCTCGACCCCGAGGGCATCCGCTGGATCCGCGACCTCTTCCGGTCCCTCGCGGCCGAGGGCCGCACGGTGTTCGTCTCCAGCCACCTCATGAGCGAGATGGCCGTCACCGCCGACCAGATCATCGTGATCGGCAAGGGCCACCTCATCACCCAGGGCTCGGTGGACGACCTGACGGCCGCGGCGAAGGGCTCGGTGACGGTGCGCGGCAGTGACCGCGACCGACTCGAGCGCGCCCTGCGGGCCGCGGGCGCCACCGTCGAGGTCGCCAACGACGACGCCCTGCGCGTCGGCGGGCTCACCGCCGAGGCGGTGGGCCAGCTCGCCTTCGACCAGGGGGTGGCCCTCTTCGAGCTGACCCCGGAGAGGGCCTCGCTCGAGGAGGTCTACATGGCCCTCACCGCCGGCGCCGTCGAGTACGGGTCGGGGACGTCGTGAGCACACACCCCACCCTCGCGTCGGTGATCCGCTCGGAGTGGATCAAGTTCCGCTCGGTGCGCTCGTCGATCATGGGCGTGGCGATCACCTTCGTCCTCACCATCGGCATCGGGGCGCTCATCACCGCGTCGATCCGCACGCACTGGACTTCGCACCCCGAGGCCCACATCGGCTTCGACCCGGTCACCACGAGCCTCGGCGGAACCCTCTTCGCCCAGTTCGCCGTCGGGGTCATCGGCGCCCTCTTTGTCACCTCGGAGTACTCGTCGGGCTCGATCCGCGCCACCCTGGCCGCCACGCCGCGCCGGATCGAGGTCGCCGGGGCCAAGCTGATCGTGCTCGTGATCTCGCTCCTGCTCGTCAGCGAGCTGGCCGTCTTCGTCACGTTCCTCATGGGTCAGGCGATCTACTCCGGGGTCGTGCCCACGGCGTCGCTGGCGAACCCCTCGGTCCTGCGAGCCGTGGTCTTCGGCGGCTTCTACCTCACCCTGCTCGGGGTGGTGGGAATGGCGCTCGGCTGGCTGCTGCGCCAGAGCGCGGCGTGCATCAGCGTCTTCACCTCGTTGATCCTGGTGCTCCCGATCGTCACCTTCCTCCTCCCGTCCAGCTGGCAGAACACCATCAGCCGGTTCGAGCCCTCGACGCTCGGCCAGTCCATGGAGTCGGTCGCGCCCCCGGCCCACGCCTTCAGCGCGGGCGGCGCCCTGCTCGTCTTGTCGCTCTACGCCGTCGCGCTGATGGTGGCCGCGGCGACCGCCCTCACCCGCCGCGACGCCTAGACACGGCGCCGGCGCCGTCCTAGGGTGAGTCCGTGGACCTGCGCGAGGCGTTGCGGACGACGGGGTCGATCCGCCGCTTCGCCGAACGGCCCGTCGAGGACGCGCTCGTGCACGAGATCCTCGACGACGCGCGCTTCGCGCCCTCGGGCGGCAACCGCCAGGCGTGGCGGGTCGTCGTGGTGCGCGACCCGGCCGTGAAGGCGGCCGTCGGTGAGGCGTACCTCGACGCCTGGCACGACTACGTGGCCCACGTGCTGGCCGGCCTGATTCCCTTCTCCCCACTCGCGAGCGACGCCGACCGCCACGCCGCGGCGACCCAGCGCGCGCACGCCGAGGCGGCCTCGAAGCCCGACGGCTTCGCCGAGACGATGGGCCTCGCCCCGGCGATGCTGGTGGTCGCCGCCGACATGGCGTGCCTGGCCGCCACCGACCGCGACCTCGAACGCTACGGCCTGGTCGGCGGCGCCTCGGTCTACCCCTTCGTCTGGAGCCTGCTGCTCGCGGCGCGCGCGCGGGACTTGGGCGGGGTGATCACGACGGTGGGGACCCGTAACGAGCCGACGCTGCGGGCGCTCCTGCACCTCCCCGAGACGATGGCCGTGGCGGCGGTCGTGGTGCTCGGCTACCCCGAGCACCGCCACACCCGACTCAGCCGGCACCGCGTCGAGGAGTTCGCGACGGTGGACCACTTCGACGGCCCGCCCTTCTCCGCGGGCCCGCCGGTGGCCCCCTAGACCTTCCTGTCCACGGGTTGAGGTTGCACCCTGGACCTGAGAGAGGGTCCGGTGGTGGACTCTGTGGTTTCCACCAAGAAATCAAGGAGACCACCACCGTG
>JAKCEK010000058.1 GCA_021838005.1 Actinomycetes bacterium | reverse complement strand
CGCCGATGAAGTCGGCGAGCAGGCTAAGCACGCGCCCGGCCGCCCAGGAGCTCCTTGGTGGCTCGCTCGATGTCGGACTGGTACTTGAGCAGGATGTGCAGCGTCGCGGCGGCCTCCTCGTCGCCGATCTCCTCGCGCCCGAGCACGACGAGGGTCCGCGCCCAGTCCAGGGTCTCCGAGACCGAGGGGGCCTTCTTCAGGTCGAGCTCGCGCAGGCTGCGCACGACCTGGGCGATGCGCGTGGCCAGGGCGCCCGAGACGCCCGGCACGCGGGCCAAAATGATGTCGCGCTCGCGCTCGATGGTGGGGTAGCCGACGTAGAGGTAGAGGCAGCGCCGCTTCAGCGCCTCGGAGAGCTCGCGGGTGTTGTTCGAGGTGAGAAAGACCATCGGGATCTGGCGGGCCCGCACCGTGCCGAGCTCGGGGATCGACACCTGGTACTCCGAGAGGACCTCGAGCAAGAGCGCCTCGGTCTCGAGCTCGACCCGGTCGACCTCGTCGATCAGCAAGACGACCGGGTCCTCGGCCGTGATCGCCTCGAGGAGGGGGCGGGTGAGCATGAACTCTTCGGCGAAGATGTCCTCCTCGAGCGCCCGCCACTCCTCGGCGCCGCCGGACTCGGTGCGCCCGGCCTGGATCCGCAGGAGCTGCTTGCGGTAGTTCCACTCGTAGAGGGCCTTGCTCTCGTCGAGGCCCTCGTAGCACTGCAGGCGCACGAGCCGCGCGCCCACCGCCTCGGCGACGGCCTTGGCGAGCGCCGTCTTGCCCGTGCCGGCCGGGCCCTCGACGAGCACGGGCTTGGCCAGGCGGTCGGCGAGGAAGGTCGTGGAGGCGATCGCCGGGTCGCTCAGGTAGTCGGACTTCGCCAGGCGCTCACGGACCTCGTCGGGGCTCGCGAAGCGCGCCGGGGGCACCTCGGCCAGTCCGAGCCGCTCGGCCACCTCAGCGCGGGGGTCCAGGCTCATCGCACCTGCCCCTCGCCGCGCACGACCCACTTGAGGCACGTCAGCTCGCGCAGACCCATCGGCCCGCGGGCGTGGAGCTTCTGGGTCGAGATCCCCACCTCCCCGCCCAGGCCCAGCTCGCCGCCGTCGATGAAGCGCGTCGAGGCGTTCACGAGCACGGCCGCCGCGTCGACTCGTCGAACCCACGCGTCGGCGGCCGCCGGGTCGTTCGTGACGATCGCCTCGGAGTGACCGGTGCCGTAGCGGGCCACGTGGGCGATCGCCTCCTCCAAGGAGTCCACCACCCCCACGGCGAGCACCAGGTCGAGGAACTCGGTGGCGAAGTCCGCCTCGGTGGCCGGAACCGCGCCGGCCAGCGCCACCCGGGCCCGCTCGTCGGCGCGCAACTCGACCCCGGGCAGGGCGTCGGGCAGCTCGGCCAGGAAGGCGTCGGCGACGTCGCGGTGCACGAGGAGCGTCTCGGCCGCGTTGCAGACCCCGGGCCGGGAGGTCTTGGCGTTGGCGACGATGGCGCGGGCCATCGCGAGGTCGGCCGCCCGATCGACGTAGACGTGGCAGTTACCGTCGCCGTCGAGGACGTAGGGCACCCGAGCGTGCTCGCGCATCGCGGCGATGAGCGACGGCCCCCCGCGCGGGACGAGGCAGTCGATCACCCCGACGAGACCCATGAAGGCGGCCGCGGCCTCGCGTGAGGGGTCGGCGACGAGGCTCACGGCCTCGGCGGGCAGGCCCTCCTTCTCCAGGGCCTCGCGCCAGAGGGCGACGAGCAGCTCGTTGGAACGCTGGGCCGAGGACGAACCGCGCAAGAAGGCGGCGTTGCCGCTGCGCACGCAGAGCCCGGCCACGTCGCAGGTGACGTTGGGACGGTTCTCGTAGACGACGCCCACGACCCCGAGGGGCACCCGGATCTTCTCGACGCGCAGTCCGTTGGGCCGGGTGAAGGACTCGGCCACCTCGAACAGCGGGTCGGCCAGCGCCGCGACCTCGCGCAGGGTCTGGGCCATGGCCCCGACCCGCGCGGGACTGAGGGTGAGCCGGTCGCGGCCCGGGCCGAGGTCGTCGTAGACGGCGAGGTCGAGCGCGTTGGCGGCCACGACCTCCTCGACCCGCGCCTCGAGCGCGTCGGCCACGTCGCTCAGGACGGCCCGGCGGACGTCGTCGGCCGACTGGGCCAGCGCGGTCGCGGCGTCACGCACGGACCGGCCCTGGGCCCAGAGGGCGTCACTCATGGTTCAAGCGTAACGGGCGATCCCTAGGCCCGACGGAGGAGCACCAGGTCGTCCCGGTGGACCACCACGACCTCGCCCGTCGCGACCTCGCCCGCGGCGAGGCGGGCCAGGCCCTTGGCGACGACCGCCCCGTCGGGCCCGACGACCTCGACGGCGTCGCCCTCGACGAAGTCGCCCTCGACCGCGGTTACCCCGACGGGCAGCAGGCTGCGACCCTCCTCTTCGAGCGCGCGCCGGGCCCCCTCGTTCACCACGACGCGCCCGCGCGAGGGGACGGCGAAGGCGATCCAGGACTTGCGCGCCGAGAGCCGGGCCGCGCGCGGGTGCACGACGGTGCCCTTGCCCGGCTCGTCCGAGAGGGCGTGGGCCAGCGCGTGCTCGGCCCGGGCCGGGGCGATCACCGTGGTCACCCCGGACCACGCGGCCATCTTCGCCGCCGCGACCTTCGAGGCCATGCCGCCGCTGCCCACCCCGGAGCGACTGGTCCCGGCCCGGGCCTCGAGGTCGGCGTCGAAGGCCCGCACCTCCTCGATGAGCGTGGCGCCCTTGTCGACGCGGGGGTCGGCCGTGAGCAGCCCGGGTGTGTCGGTCAGCAGGACCAGGTGGGTCGCCCCCACCAGGTTGGCCACGAGCGCCGCCAGGCGGTCGTTGTCGCCGAAGCGAATCTCCTCGTCGGCGACGGCGTCGTTCTCGTTCACCACCGCGACGACCCCGAGGCCCGCCAGCGCGGCGAGCGTGTCGCGCGCGTGCAGGTACTGGCCCCGGTGGCTGAAGTCGAGTGGGGCGAGCAGCACCTGGCCGACCGGCACGCCCACCGCGGCGAAGGCCCGGCGCCACGCCTGCATCAAGAGCGGCTGGCCCACGGCCGAGACCGCCTGGAGAGTGACGGCGTCGCGGGGCCGGGGCCGCCCGCCGCCGACCTCGGCCCAGCCGGCCGTGATCGCCCCGGAGGTGACCACGACCACCGACCAGCCCGCGACGCGTAGCTCGACCACGTCGGCCGCCACCGCGCCGAGGACCGACGCGTCAACGCCCCCGCCGCCGTCGGTGACCGACGAGGTGCCGATCTTCACCACGACGCTAGGCATCGCCCGCCCCGTCCCCGGGCTCGGGCTCGGGTCCCGGGGGTTCGTCGAGTCGCCCGTGACGGGCGAGTCGCTCGCGCCGGGTGGCGCGGTGGTGCCCGCCCGATTGAGCGCCCGAGCCGGCGTGACGGTACCACTCGAGGGCCAGGCCGCCCACGTGCACGACGTCACCGTCGGCCGCGCCCGCGCGCGCGAGCAGCCGGTCGACCCCGAGCTCGCGCAGGCGGCGCTCGAGCTCGGCGAGGGCGCCCTCGTCGGTGAGGTCACTGAAGCGCGCCGCCCGCGTCGCGGCGCGGCCGGTGATCGACCACTCGCCCTCGCCCACGCGCTCGACCGCGACCTCGCGCGCGACCGGGCGGTGCACGACGACGGTCTCGACGGCGGTGGCCGCGCGACGGCGCCGTCCCTCGACGACGAGGGACGCGAGTCGCCCGAGGAGCCGGTCGATCCCGCTCCCGGTGAGCGAAGAGACCGTCTCGTCGGCCGGCCACTCGTGGGCCGCCACGTCGGCCTTGGCGCCCACGACGATCCGCGGCCGCTCCAGCAGCTCGGGCTGGTAGCGGCCGAGCTCGGAGAGCAGCACCTCGAGCTGGGCCGCCGGGGCGAGGGGCGCCGTCTCGGAGAGGTCGACGAGCGCACAGAGGACCCCCGCGCGCTCGACGTGGCGCAAGAAGTCGTGGCCGAGGCCCCGCCCCTCGGCCGCCCCCTCGATCAGCCCGGGGATGTCGGCGACGACGAACTCGGTGGCGTCACCTGGGCGCCCGGCCCGCGCGCCCACGCGCACCACCCCGAGGTGGGGCACGAGGGTGGTGAAGGGGTAGTCAGCGATCTTGGGCCGGGCGGCCGAGATCCGCGAGATGAGCGTCGACTTGCCCACGTTAGGCAGTCCGATGAGCGCGACGTCGGCGTGGAGCTTCAGCTCGAGGTTGTACCACCGCTCCTCGCCGCGCTCGCCCTGCTCGGCGAAGGCCGGCGCCCGGCGCTCGTTGGAGAGGAACCGCGCGTTGCCCATGCCCCCCTGACCGCCGGCCGCGGCGAGCCACCGGACCCCCTCGACCGAGAGATCGACCAGGGCCTCGCCCTCGAGGTCGTAGACGACGGTGCCCACGGGAACGGCGACCTCGAGGTCGCGCCCCCGGGCGCCGTGCTGGCGCTTGGACGAGCCGTGCCGGCCGTCGGTCGCTCGGCGGAACGGGTGGTCCCGGAACCCGAGCAGGGAGGCCTGGTTCTGATCGGCCACCAGCCAGACGTCGCCGCCACCGCCGCCGTCGCCGCCGTCGGGCCCGCCCTTGGCGACGTGGGCCTCGCGCCGGAAGCTCACGCTGCCCGCGCCCCCGTCGCCGGCCCGGGCGTGCAGTTGGGCGCGGTCGACGAAGGCGGACACGGACTCATCCTACGGGTGGCCCCCTCGGGGACCCGGGGTTAGGCCACCAGCTCGCCGACCGCCTCGGCGAAGACGACCGAGTGGCGCGCCACGTCGTCGGCCGTCGTCGCCGGGCACACGAGGGCCATGTTGTGGAACGGGGTGATCAGGACCCCCCGGTTCACCCCGTAGAGGTGGAGGTACTCCTCGAGCTCGGGGTCGCTCGCCGCCGCCGAGGCCCCGCCGTTGCTCGGCGCGGGGAAGGCGAAGCGATACTCGCAGCGCGCACCGAGCTGCACGACCGACCACGCGAGGGTGTGGCGCTCGACTGTGGCCGCGACGTCGGCCGCGAAGGTCGCCGCCAGCCGCTCCATCGTGACGAAGGCCTCGTCGGTGAGGACCTCGCCCAGCACCGCGCGCATGGCGGCCAGGCTGAGGGCGTTGCCCGCGAGGGTCCCCCCCACGCCGCCCACGTCCTCAAGGTCGTAGCCGTCGACGGCCTGGGCGAGGACCCGGGCGGCCAGCTCCTCGCTCAGCCCGTAGGCCCCCGAGGGGACGCCCCCGCCGAGCGACTTGCCGATCGTCACGGCGTCGGGCTCGAGGCCCCAGCGCCGGGTCGCCCCACCGGGGCCCGCGGAGAAGGTGTGGGTCTCGTCGATGACGAGCAGGGTCCTGGTGGCGTCGCACGCGGCGCGCACCCCCTGGAAGAAGCCGGGCTCGGGCAGGACGATCCCGATGTTGGTGAGGGCCGGCTCGCAGAGCACACAGGCCACGTCGCCTTCGGCCAGCTCGCGCTCGAGGGCGGCCAGGTCGTTGAACTCCACGACCCGGGTCGTCGCGGCCGGGTCAAAGGCGGGGCCCACGTTGCCCGGGCGCGACCTCGCCCGCCCGTCGGGGCCGATCACCGCGATGGTCTCGTCGACGGTGCCGTGGTAGCAGTAGTTGAAGACCAGGATCTTGGCCCGGCCCGTGACCATGCGCGCCAGACGCAGCATCCAGCGGTTCGCGTCGGTCGCCGAGAGCGTGAACGACCACCGCGTCGGCCCGAAGCGCCGGGCCAGCTCGGCCGCGACCCACTGGGCGTCCTCGTTGGGCAGCATCGTCGTGACACCGCCCGCGCGCCCGACCCGCTCCTCCAGGGCGGCCATGAGCGGCGCCGGGGAGTGGCCGGCCATCGCCCCGGTGTCGCCGAGGGCGAAGTCGACCAGGTCGTGGCCGTCGAGGTCGGTGATGGTCGCCCCGTGGGCGCGCGTGAAGCCGAGGGGGAAGCCCCCGGCCCACTTGCGCATCCAGGTCATCGGCACGCCCGCCAGGAGGTTGCGCGCCCCCTGGCTCAGGGCGAGCGAGCGGGGGTGCTCGGACCGGTACCGGACCCGCTCGCGCTCGAGGAGTCCGTGCAGTTGCTGGCGATTGAGGCTGTCCATCGGGCCATCGTAGGGCCCGGCCGTCCCCGGGCCCGGGGTCCCCGGGCGAGGGATCACGGTCTGACCAGGGACGACGGCCCACCGCGGGGCCGCCCCCCCTTCTCTCCGGCCCAAATGCCCGATTTTCCAAGAAAACAGGGTAAAAATGGCCCAGGCGTCTGGGAGCACCCAGTGCCGATCCGAGAGAGATAAAGGAGTCGACCGGTGAACAAGGCCGAGTTGGTAGATGCAATTGTGGCCGAGACTGGCGCCACCAAGAGCGCCGTGGCGGAGGTCCTCAAGTCCTTAGAGGACGTCGTGGTCGCCAACGTGGCGAAGGGTGAGAAGATCGTTCTGTCGGGCTTCCTGTCGTTCGAGCGCGTCGAGCGCAAGGCCCGTACGGCCCGCAACCCCCAGACGGGCGAGACCATCCAGGTGAAGGCGTCGCGCGCACCCAAGGTGTCGATTGGCTCAACATTCAAAAAGGCCGTGAAGGGCTAGTCCCCTCGCACTTGGAGAGCCCCGGGCCCCTGGCCCGGGGCTCTCGTCGTCTCTGGCCCCGGAGTCTCGGGCCGTGGTTGACTGGCCCGGTGCCGGACCCCGAGACCCGCGTGACGAGCGCCCGCCTGGAGATCGACGCGCCGTCGGCGCGCGTCTTCGAGTTGATCGCCGACCCCGCCGCCCAGCCCCGCTGGGACGGCAACGACAACCTGTCGCGGGCCGAGACCGGCCAGCGGGTGCGCCGGGCCGGTCAGGTCTTCACCACCCAGCTGACCAACGGCATGGTTCGCGAGAACCACGTCGTGGATTTCGTCGAGGGCGTGCGCATCGCCTGGCGCCCGGCCGAGCCCGGGCTCGCGCCCCCCGGCCACCAGTGGTCGTTCGAGCTCGAGGCGCTCGGACCAGCGCGCACGCGGGTGACCCACACCTACGACTGGACCAACCTCGCCGACGAGAGCCGCGTCGCCCGGGCCCGGGCCACGACGCCCGAGCGGCTCCTCGCCTCCCTCGAGCGGCTCCGGTCCGTCGCCGAGGAGCGATAGCCCCGACGGCTCCGGTTCGCCCCCGGGAACACGACAGCCCCGGGCACGAGCCCGGGGCCGTCGTCACCGCGTCGTGGATCAGTCGGTCAGGACGTCCACCAGTCGGCGCCCGGCGCGGAAGCCGAACTTGACGGTCCCCTCCGACAGGGCGAAGAGCGTGTCGTCCTTGCCCTTGGCGACGTTGCGCCCGGGGTGGAACTGGGTCCCGCGCTGGCGCACGAGGATCGAGCCGGTGCGCACGAGCGTGCCGTCGAAGGCCTTCACGCCGAGGCGCTGGGCCTGCGAGTCGCGCCCGTTGCGGGTGGAGCCGCCGCCTTTGGTCTTGGACATCTCTCCTCCTAGGCCCGGGTTGAGATCTTGGTGATCTCGACGGTCGAGTAGCGCTGACGGTGGCCCCAGCGCCGGCGCTGGATGGCCTTGGGCTTGTAGGTCAGTCCCCGGATCTTCGGGCCCTTCTCCTCGCCCAGGATCGTGCCCGTGACGGTCGCCCCCTGCAGGGCGGGGCCGGCCACGACCGCGTCGCCGTCGACGAGCAGGACGGGCTGGAACTCGACGCTCGCGCCCACCTCCTCGGGCCGCAGGTCGACGCGCACGACCTGGCCCTCGGTGACGCGCTCTTGGGACGTGCCTACTCGGATGACGGCGTACATAGGGAGTCCATCCTAGCCGACGTGAGGGGGCTACAGCCCGGTCTGGACGATGAAGCCGCGACCGTCGCAGACCGAGCAGGGCACCGACAGGGCCTCGAGGAGCCCCTCGTTGACCCGCTTACGGGTCATCTCCACCAGGCCTAGCTCGGAGATGTCGAACACCTGGGTGCGGGTCTTGTCGCGGCTCAGGGCCTGGCGCAGCGCCGAGGCGACGGCGTCGCGGTTGGCCTTGGACTCCATGTCGATGAAGTCGACGACGATGATGCCCCCGATGTCGCGCAGGCGCAGCTGGCGCGCGACCTCCTCGGCGGCCTCGAGGTTGTTGCGAAAGACCGTCTCTTCGAGGTTGTTCTTGCCCACGTTCTTGCCGGTGTTCACGTCGATCACCGTCAGGGCCTCGGTGCGCTCGATGATGAGCGACCCGCCCGAGGGCAGGAAGACCTTGCGGTCGAGGGCCCGGTGGAGCTGCTCGTGGACGAAGTAGCGCTCGAACAGCGGGAGCGACTCCACGGCGGGGTCGTAGTACTCGATGCGGTCGGCCAGTTCGGGGTTGACGGCCAGCACGTACTCGCGCACCTTGTCGTAGAGGTCCTCGTCGTCGATCAGGACGGCCCGATAGTCGTCGTTGAGCTCTTCGCGCAGCACCCGCACCGCGAGGTCGAGGTCGCGGTAGATCAGGCGGGGCTGGTTGGAGCGGGCCACCTCGGCCTCGATGGCCTCCCACTTCTCCGACAGCGAGGCCACGTCGCGGGCCAGGTCGTCGGCCGAGACGCCCTCGGCGGCGGTGCGCACGATGAGTCCGTGGCGCTCGGGCTTGACCTCGTCGATGATCTTGCGCAGCCGACGGCGCTCGCCGTCGGGCAGGCGCTTAGAGATCCCGATCGTGGAGGAGTCCGGCACGAGCACCACGAAGCGCCCGGGCAGGCTGACCTCCTGGGTGAGGCGGGCGCCCTTGGCGCCGATGGCGTTCTTCGTGACCTGGCAGATGATGGTCTGGCCGGCCCGGATCATCTGCTCGATGCGCATGTCCTTGACGGGCTTCTCGAGGTCGTCGGTATCGTAGGCCACGTCGCCGCGATACAACACGGCGTTCTTGGGGATGCCGATGTCCACGAAAGCGAGCTCCATGCCCGGCAGGACGTTCTGGATGCGTCCGACGTAGATGTTGCCGTCAATCTGGGTGGTCTCGTCGGCGGTCTTGGCGACCACGTACTCCACCATCGTGCGCCCCTCGAGGGTGGCGATGTGGGTCCCCTCGCGGGTGGTGTGCACGGCCATGAGGTAGCGGCCCTGAGCCCGGCCGCGGCGCTCAGCGCCGCGGCGACGGCGCGAGCGGCGCGCGCCGCCCTCGCCGGGCGCCTCGGGGGCGGAGGCCTCGACGGGAGCCTCGGCGGCTCGACGGGCGGGCGCCTCGGGGGAGGCGGACCCGTTCGCCCCTCCGGCGCCGCGTCCCCGGCCCCGACCACCGCGACGGCGACGCGAGCGGCCGGCCCCCGAGGACCCGCCGGCGCCACTCGGCGTCGCGCCCGGGGCGGGTCGGGTGTCGCCGACGCGCGGCGCCGGTCGGGTGTCGCCGATGCGCGGTCGCTCCGGGGCGGGGCCCTCGGGGCTAGGTGCGGGCGCGGGCCCGGTGGCGCCGGGTGCGGCGGGGGTGGGGTTGGCGGCCTCGGTCACGGGGCGTACTCCTTGCGATGGTCGCGGCGGGCGCGGAGCACCGCCGGCGGGGCGCCGCGAGCGAGGTGCGCTCGGCGGCCTGGGGACTGTGGTGGGTGCGTTGGGTCGTCGTGAGGGTGGCGCCCGGCCGGTCTACGCTCTCGCTGGTCTTGGGCTCTGCCACGTCGTCCTCGGTTCGGTGGCGGCTCCGGCGGCCACCGTGACGTCCTTCGCGCCCGTCGGGCGGGCGCCCTACACCACCCAGGCTAGTGCACGAGAGGCCCCGACCCGGCTACCCGGCCCTGGAGGAGGTGCCCGGGGAGCGCGTCGTCCGGTGCTTCGGGCGAGTCGTCGTCAGCACCGGCGAGAGGTGGACCGGGCCGACCGGGTGGGCGACCAGGTAGTCGAAGGTCTTCGCCACGACCGGGGCGGCCGCGTCGGCGCCGTAGCCGCCCTCGGCGATCACGCAGACCACGACGTAGCGCGGGTGGGTCGTCGGGCCGAAGCCCACGAAGAGCGAGTTGGGCTCGAGACCGGGCGCGTTCGAGGCCGTCCCCGTCTTGCCGGCCACCGGGAAGGCCGAGAGGTTGAAGTTGGCGTACTGGTGGAACGGGTAGTAGCCGGTCCCCCGCGGGTTGTTGATGACACCCTCGAAGCCCTGGAGGATCGGGTTGCGGATGGCCGGGGGCAGGCGGACGTGGCCCAGCACGTGGGGCTGGTAGCGCACGACCACCTTGCCGTGCGGGTTCACGATC
>JAKCEK010000057.1 GCA_021838005.1 Actinomycetes bacterium | reverse complement strand
GGGGCCCTCGGGGCCCGTCGCCTCCCACGTCACGAGCCCCGGCTCCAGGTGGCCCTCGACGAAGAGGCTCGACCCCGAGCCGGCCAGGTGGACCCGCTCGCCGAGGGTCGCCCCCAGCCAGTCGATCACCGTGGCCAGGCGCGGCGCGACCCGCCGGGCCGCCGCCTCGAGGTGGTTGCGCCCCGCGGGCCGCTCACCCGCGGCCACGAGCTCGTCGTAGGCCGCGTAGACGGCGCCGGTGTCGAGGTGCAGGCCCGTGAGCACGAGGGTGACCTCGCGGGCCACGAACTGAAGTGGGGTCACCCGCTCGCCCACGCCCTCGACGAGCGCCCGCCCGCCCACCTGGCAGAACGGCACGTCCGCGCCCAGCTCGAGCGCCGCCTCGGCCGGCACTCCCCCGGCCCAGCGCAGGATGGCCGCGGCGTCGCTCGAGCCCCCGCCCAGCCCGCCGCCCGGGGGCACCTCCTTCACGAGAGTGACCCCGGCGCGCCGGCCCACGAGGGCGAGGGCCCGGGCGACGAGGTTCGTCCCGTCGGCCGGCACGGCGGAGTAGGGGCCGACGACGCTGAGCCCGTCGCCGCCCTCGTCGAGCTCGAGATGGTCGCCGAAGGCGAGCGCGACCATCTCGGCGCGCAGCTCGTGGCGACCGTCGTCGCGCCGCCCGGTCACCTCCAGGGTCCAGGTCAGCTTGGCCGGGGCCTCGAGGCGCGTCACCGCGCCGCCGCCAGGGCCGCGAACTCCCCCAGGGAGAGCTCCTCGGGCCGGCGCGTCGGGTCGACGCCGGCGCGTTCGAAGACCCCCTCGCTCGCCCAGTCGGCGAGCGAGCGGCGCAGCATCTTGCGCCGCTGGCTGAAGGCCCGGCGCACCACCTCGAACAGCTCGGGCTCACCGACGAGGGCCGGGTCCACCGCGACGCGCTCGCGCCGCACGATCTCGACGAGCGAGGACTCCACCCGCGGGCGGGGCAGGAAGACCGACGCGGGCACCCGGCCCACCACCGTGGCCTCGGCGAAGTAGGCGACGCGCACCGACACGGCACCGTAGGCCTCCTCACCCGGACCCGCGGCGAGGCGCTCGGCGACCTCGCGCTGAACCATCACGAGCAGCCGGATGATCGAGGGGGCCCGCTCGAGCAGGGTGACCACCAGCGGGGTGGCCACGTTGTAGGGCAGGTTCGCGACCACGACGGCCGCCCGCCCGGCGAGGATCGCCTCGACGTCGGCCTCGAGGGCGTTCGCGTGCACGACGCGCACGCCGTGGGGCTCGACCGCCGCGCGCAGCGGGTCGATCAGGTGGCGGTCGACCTCGAGGGCGACGACTTCGGCCCCGGTCTCGGCGAGGGCCAGGGTGAGCGAGCCCAGCCCGGCGCCCACCTCGAGCACCAGGTCGCCCCGCCCGACCCCGGCGAGCCGGGCGATGCGCCGCACCGTGTTGGGGTCGACGACGAAGTTCTGGCCCAGCGCCCTGGAGGGGGAGAGCCCCTGGTCGGAGAGGATCTTGGACAGCTCGGCGCGCGTGTGGGTCACCAGACCACTCGGACCCGGATGACCCCCTGGCCCAACGGGGCCAGCTCGGCGAACTGCGTCTGGTTCAGGTCCACCACGTGGTCGTCGCCGGGTTGCTCTCGGTCGGTGACCACGCACGTGACGGAGTGGCCGGTCGAGAGGTCGGTGACGGTGATGGTGGTGCCCTTGGGGAGGTACGAGGTGGCGCACTGGCCGGGGATGTAGTTGTACCAGGTCGCGATGCCGACCTTGGAGTTGGCCGCCGTCGGGGTGACGCTCACGGGGTGCGAGACGGTCGCGGTCGCGGTCGCGGTCGCGGTCGGGCGGGGGCGAGGGGGCCGGCCGAGGGCGACCGCCAGGACCACCTGGCCGTGCCAGGGCACGAGGGTGCCCGCGCGCGGGGACTGGGCGGTGGCGAAGGCCCAGCGGCTCCCCGCGGCCCCCCGGACGGTGAAGTAGAGCTGAAACGCCCTCATCAGGCTGAACACCTCGGCCCGGGAGCGCCCGACGAGGTCGGGGACCCGCCGCGGACCTCGCGCCGAGACCATCCACACCTGCACCACGACCTCGCTGCGCCGCGCGACGACGGTCCCCGGCGCCGGCGACTGGGCCTCGACACTGCGCCAGCGCTCGGTGGAGGCGCCCGGGCCGCGGGTCGTGAAGTAGAGCTGGTCGGCGCGCATGACCCGGTACACCTGGACCCGGCTCATGCCGACGAGGTCGGGCACGCGCACCCGCGCCGGCGCGCTGCTCGCCCCGGCGTCGGCGACCCCGCACGCCACGAGCACGGTGACCGCCACGAGAGCGGCCCCTACGATGCGCGGCAGGCGGGAGCGGACCCCCGCTGCCCCTCGTTGTGTCCTCAGATCCGTCCTCCGCCTGGATCAGGGGTCCCGGGGGGCCCCCGCACAACGCTAGGAGAGGGACCCGTCCGGGGCAAGCGCCGCCCCGAACGACCCCGTGACGAGGAACTACGACGTGGGCAGGCCGAAGAGTCGGGCGGAGTTGGCGGCCGTGGCCGCGCGCAGGGTCGCCACGTCCTCGTCGCGCAACCCGGCCAGGAACTCCCCGACGAGCGCGACGGAGGCGGGCTCGTTGGGCCGCCCGCGGTGGGGCACGGGCGCGAGGAAGGGACTATCGGTCTCGACGTGGAGTCGCTCGAGCGGCACCAACCGGGCGGCCACGCGCAGCGCGTCGGCGTTCTTGAAGGTGACGATGCCCGAGATCGAGACGTCGCAGCCGCGCTCGAGGCAGCCCTCGGCGTCCTCGGGCGTGCCGGTGAAGCAGTGGATGACGGTGCGCGAAGGGACGCCCTCGCTCGCGAAGATCGCGAAGAGGTCGTCGAAGGCGTCGCGCGCGTGCACCACCAGGGCGAGATCGAGCTCGTGGGCCAGGCGGACCTGGGCGGCGAAGGCCCGGCGCTGCTCGGAGCGGGGGCTGTGCTCGTAGTAGTAGTCGAGGCCGCACTCGCCGATTCCGACCAGGCGGGACGGGCCCGAGCGGGCGAGCTCGGCGACCGGGGCGAGGTCCTCGGTGGCCTGGTGGGGGTGGAGCCCCACCGTGGCGTAGGCCTCGAGGGCCGTGACCCGGGCGGCGACCTCGAGGGCCGCGGCCGAGGTCGCCGCGTCGGTGCCGATCACCACCACCCGGTCGACGCCGGCCGCGACCGCGCGCGCGATCACCGCGTCGAGCCCGTCGGCGCCCTCGTCGAGGAAGGTGTCCTGGAGGTGGCAGTGGGCGTCGGTCCAGCCACTCACGCGTCGACTCGGATCCGCGGGAAGAGGGCCTCGCCGCGGGTCACCGGGCGCGGCGCCGGCGCGGCGCCCCAGCGCGCGCTCACCTCGAGGGGCCCCTCGTCGGCTCGACCCCCCAGGCCAAGACGCCGCCAGATCTCCGCCGCGACCGACGGCATGACCGGCGAGACGAGGATCGCGACCACCCGGATCGCCTCGAGGGCGTCGCCCAGGACGGCCTCGACCTCGGGCCCCGGGGCCATCTTCCACGGCTCGTGGGCCTCGAGGTGGGCGTTGGTCGCCCCGACGAGCTCGAAGGTCGCCTCGAGCCCGCGGTGGGGGGCGAAGCGGGCCCAGGCGTCGCGGTTGGCCGCGACGGCCGCCGCGACGGCGGCCGCGAGCGGCGCGGCGGCCCGGGGCGCGGGTCCGAGGCCGTCGCACTTGGTCGCGATCACCGCCGCCACCCGCGCCACGAGGTTGCCGAGGTTGTTCGCGAGGTCGGCGTTGTAGCGCGCGACGATCCCCTCGATGGAGAAGTCCCCGTCGTTGCCGAGGGCCGTCTCGCGCACGAGGTAGTAGCGCACCGGGTCGACGCCGAACTGCCCGGCGAGCTCGATCGGTGAGATGTCCTGGATGCGCACTCCGCCCTCGGCGACGAGCGACTTACTGAGCTTCTCGCCACCCACGAGCAGCCAGCCGTGGACGTGGACGTGGTGAGGCGGCTCCAGGCCGGCGGCCATCAGCATGGCCGGCCACCAGACGCAGTGGAAGCGCAGGATCTCCTTGCCGATGAGGTGGTGGACGTGGGGCCACCAGTGCTCGACCGCGTCGTCCTCGCGGCCGTAACCAATCGCCGTGAGGTAGTTGATCAGCGCGTCGTACCAGACGTAGAAGACGTGGCCCTCGTCCCAGGGGACCGGCACGCCCCAGCTGATCGAGGTCCGGGTGATCGAGATGTCCTTGAGGCCGCCCTTGATGAAGGCGCGGGCCTCGTTGCGCTTGGTCTCGGGGGTGACGAAGCCCGGGTGGAGGTCGTAGTACTCGAGGAGCCGATCCTCGAAGGCCGAGAGCCGGAAGAACCAGTTCTCCTCTTCCATCTCGACCAGGGCCCGGTGGTGCACCGGGCAGGACCCGTGATCGCTCGCCTCGAGGGTGTAGTAGTCCTCGCAGCTGATGCAGTAGAGGCCCTTGTAGAGGTCCTTGTAGATGAACCCGTTGTCGTAGATGCGGGTCAGGAAGGTCTGAACCGTCCGGTAGTGGCGGGGCTCGGTCGTGCGCAGGAAGTCGTCGTAGGCGACGTCGAGCGCCGCCCAGGCCTCCTTGAACCGCGCCGAGGTCTCGTCCGTCCAGACCTGGGGGGTCACGCCGTGGCGCTCGGCCGCCTCGGCCATCTTCTGGCCGTGCTCGTCGGTACCGGTGAGGAACATCGTGTCGTCGCCGCAGAGGCGGTGCCAGCGCGCGATCGCGTCGGCGTTGACCGTCGTGTAGGCCGTGCCCACGTGGGGGGCGTCGTTGACGTAGTAGATGGGGGTGGTCAGGTAGAAGCGGCCCATGGGAAGAGGTTAGTGAGCCCCCTAGGGCCGACGTCTGAGCGAGAGCGCGACGTCGTAGACCTCGCGGCGCGCCACGCCGAGGGCGGCCGCGACCTCGGCGACGGCCTCGCGCGTGCTCGCCCCGCGCGCGAGCGCCGTGGCGAGCGCCACCTCGAGCGCCTCGCGACTCGGCGCCTCGGCGGCGCCCGCGCCCCCGAGCACGACGACGACCTCGCCGCGAACCTCGCCGGAGAAGCGCGCGGCGAGCTCGCCGAGCGGCCCGCGCGCCACCTCCTCGTAGAGCTTGGTGAGCTCGCGCACCACCGCGGCGGACCGGTCGGGGAAGCGCGCGGCGAGGGTCGCGAGGGTCGCACCCAGGCGGCGGGGCGACTCGAAGAAGACCACCGTGCGGGTCTCGCGGGCCCACTCCTCGAGCCGGGCGCGCTGCTCGGCCGCCCGGCGGGGGAAGAAGCCCTCGAAGCAGAACCGCTCCCCGGCGAGCCCGCTGACGCTCAGGGCCGCCACGACCGCCGAGGGTCCGGGCACGGTCGTGACCACGAGCCCGGCCTCAGCCACCGCGGCGACGACCCGGGCGCCGGGATCCGAGACCAGAGGGGTCCCGGCGTCGCTCACCAGCGCGACCGTCTCGCCTCGGGCGACGCGCGCGACGACCTCCGCGACGCGCTGGGCCTCGTTGTGCTCGTGGAGTGACTCGAGCCGCCCGGCCGCGTCGATGCGGCGGGCCGCCAGCAGCTGGCGGGTGCGCCGGGTGTCCTCGCAGTAGAGGGCGTCCGCGTCCGCCAGCACGGCGAGGGCCCGCTCGCTCACGTCACCCAGGTTCCCGAGCGGCGTCGCGACCACGACGAGCCGACCGTTGGCGGGGGTGGCGTCCACGGGCCTCCTTCGAGTGGCTCGCGTCCGACGCGGCCGACTACCATTGTCACCTATGTCGAAGCGGACCGTGAAGCGCAAGCTGCGCGCGAAAAAGAAGGCCAACCACGGCAAAAAGCCGAACTGCGGGCGCGGCTAGTCACGCCCCCAGGCCGCCCCACGACTCACCGCGCTCGGCGAGCAGCGCCGCCAGCACGCTCGGCCGGTCGCTGATCACCCCGTCGACCCCGGCCGCGAGGGCGGCGACCATCTCCTCGCGCTCGTTCAGCGTCCACACGTGCACCGCGACGCCCGCCCGGTGGGCGGCGTCGACGAATCGCGGCGTGACGACCTCGATCCCCTCGTGCGCGGTCGGCACCTGGAGGGCGACGAAGGGCCACGAACGGCTCTCGCCCGCGAGGTGCGCGAGGTAGAAGGCCGTCGCCTCCCCGGTCCCGGCCGACGTCGCGACCTCGGGGGCGAGTCGGCGGAACCGCTCGAGGGCGCGGTCGTGGAACGAGGCGACGATGACCCTCGCACCCGCCCCGTGGGCGCGCAGGGTCTCGGCGAGGAGCCCCTCGTAGGGCTCGACCTCGGGGTCGGTGCCCTTCAGGTCGAGGTTGACGAGGACCCGGGGGAACGCCTCGAGGACCTCCTCGAGCGTGGCCACCCCGAGGCGGCGGTCCGTGGGGGCGCGCCCGCGCAGCCGGTAGGCCTCGGGCTCGCGACCCGGCGAGACGTCCTCGCCCTCGACCCACCAGTAGGCGTTGTCGAGCTCACGCAGCTCGGCGAGCGTCAGGTCGCCGATCGCGCCGGTGCCCGAGGTCGTGCGCTCCACGGTCGCGTCGTGGCAGACGACGAGGCGCCGGTCGCGGGTCGCGTGCACGTCGAGCTCCAGCGCGCTCGCCCCGGCCGCGAGGGCCCGGGCCATCGCCCACAGCGTCGAGGACGGCCCCTCGAAGGAGCCCCCTTGGTGGGCGAAGGCGACGACCCGCCGTTCCAGCCAAGTCGTCACCGGGCCGGCAGTCCCTCGGGGTAGAGCTTGAGGCGCATCCGGTACTCGATGTAGAAGGCCAGCCCGGGCACGAAGCCCGCGAGCAGCATCCCCGCGAGGAGCAGGTAGTTGAGCCGGAACTTCATCACCAGGTTGAAGCACATGATCATGTAGATCGGGTACAGCACGACCCCGTGGCCCACCCCGACGATCTCGACGAACCAGAAGAGGTGCTTCCAGAGGGCGAGGTCGACGGTGTGCAGCGCCAGGGTCACGAAGAGGATCAGCAGGGTCGTCCCGGTGACGAACGACATCGTCCGGTAGCGCCGGAACGTAGCGTCCATCAGTGCCCGAAGAGGCGCCGTTTGGGCTGGTGCGCCAGCTGGGCCAGGTGGTCGTTGTAGGCCGCGAGCGCCGGGTCCTCCTCGGAGCGCTGCGTCTCGCGCGCCTCCCGGGCGGCGGCGCGCATCTGCGCCTCGTAGGCCCGCCGACTCTCGAGCTCCTCGTCGCTCGGGCGCTCCATGTGCACCAGCGCGTACCAGCCGAGGACGCCCAGCACCGCGAACAGCGGCCACTCGATCGCGTAGATGAAGCTCAACTGGTTGCCGTGGACCGCCCGACCGATCTGCCACCAGTCAGCCACCGCGCATCCGACGAGCCACGCGACGAGGGCCAGGTGCAGCGCGAGCGCCCGCGCTGAGAGGTACCGACGCACGCGGTCAGTGTACCGACTCGCTCGGCGCGTGCCCCCGGCTCCTAAACTGACGCGGTGCCCGGAATGACCCGGCCGCCGGCGTTCTCCTGGCACGACCTCGGAGAGTGGCACCTGGGCGTCGTGCCGATCCTGCTGCTGCTCGCCGCGGCCTACCTCTACCTGCGCGGCGTCGCGCGGGCCGGCGACTGGCCCCGCGAGCGCACCCTGTGCTTCATGGCCGGGATCGTCGTGACCTTCCTCGCCACCCAGTCGGTCCTCGGGGTCTACGACATGGCCTACTTCAGCGTGCACATGATTCAGCACCTCCTGCTGATCATGGTCGCGGCCGTCCTCTTCGCCCTCTCCGCCCCCCTCGACCTCGCCTATCGCGCCGGGAACCCGACCATCCGTCGCGTCCTCGACAGCCGCGCGGTGGCGCTCGCCACCCACCCCCTCGTCGGCTTCGCGCTGTACTTCGCCTTCATCCCGGCGACCCACCTGACCAGCTTCATGAACCTGATGATGGAGCACCAGTGGGTCCACCACCTCGAGCAGGTCGCCTTCTTGGTCGTCGGCTACGTCTTCTTCCGCCCGGCCTTCGGGCTCGAGCGCGGTCGCACGCTCCACCCGGGACTGCGGATCGTCTACGTCATGGCCGCCGTGCCCGTCGACACCTTCACCGGGCTCGCCCTCAACATGACCCGAACGGTCCCGTTTCCCGCCTACGCCGCGATGACCCCTCGCGGCGCGACGGCCGCCTGGACGCTCTCGAACGTCCACCTCGGCGGATCGATCATGTGGATCGGCGGCGACGCGCTGATGCTGCTCGCGTGCATCCCGATCTCGATCTCCTGGGTTCGCTGGGAGGACCAACGGACCCGCGAACTCGACGCCCTCCTCGACGCCCAGGGCCTCTAGGCTCGCCGCTCGGCGCTCGCGCCGGGGCCACCGGGGCGGCCACCGGCTCGGTCGGCCCCGGTGGGGACCGGGACTAGAGGAGTCCGGCCTCGATGCCGAGCAGCTCGAGGTCCGTCTCGGGACGGGCCCCGAGGTGGGTAATGACCTCACCGGCGCAGAGCGAGCCGAGCCCCGCCGCCTCGACGGGATCGGCGCCGAGGGCCAGCCCGTAGAGGAAGCCCGAGGCGAACATGTCCCCGGCGCCGTTCTGGTCCACCACGTGGGCGACGTCGTGGGCGGGGACGTGGACGACGCCCGAGAGGGTCGCGACGTCCGCCCCCTGGGGGCCGCGGGTCACCACCCCGAGGACGCCCAGCTCGTCGAGCGCCTCGAAGACGTGGTCGAGATCCCCCAGGCCGAAGAGGGCCCGCACCTCGTGCTCGTTGGCGAGCAGGACGTCCACGTCGCTCGTGACGAGGTCCAAGAAGTCACGCTGGTGGCGCTCGACGCAGAACATGTCCGAGAGCGAGAGGGCGACCATCGAGTCGTGCTCGTGGGCGATCGAGACGACCTTGCGGACCGACTCCATCGCCGGCGGGAGGTCGAAGAGGTAGCCCTCGACGTAGGTGATCTCAGAGCGCGCGATGAGATCGGCGCGGATGTCCGCCGCGGTCAGGCGGTTCGACGCCCCGAGGTAGGTCGCCATCGTGCGCTGGGCGTCGGGCGAGATGAACACGTGACAGCGCCCCGTCGCGCCCTCGCCGTCGGTCGCGACCGCGAGGTCGAGCTCCACGCCGAGCGAGGCGAGGTCGTGGCGGAACCGCTCACCGAAGTCGTCGGCGGCGACCTTGCCGATGTAGCCGCACGTGCCCCCGAGGGCCGCGACCCCGGCGATGGAGTTCGCGACCGACCCGCCGGACATCTCGAGGGTGGGACCCATCGCCGCGTAGAAGGTGTCGAGCTGGTGCTCTTCGATGAGGTGCATCGCCGCTTTGGTGAGCCCGAGGGACCGGTAGACCTCGTCGTGGTCCTGGGTGATGATGTCGAGCATCGCGTTGCCGATGCCCGTCACGGCCAGTCGGTTCGGGCCCGGCTTCTGGCGCAGCGAGACCGGCGTGGGCGTCGACGTCACCTGGCGAGCGTAGAGGATTTGGCCCTAGGGTGGCCACCCGTGAGTCCTACGAACAACCCCTACCGACTGGGTCGCGACGTCGTCCCCTCCGCCTACCGCCTCTTTGTCATCCCCGACTTCGAGACGTTCACCTTCGTGGGCCGCGTCGAGGTCGACGTGACCGTCACCACCTCGACCCGGGAGCTCACGCTCCACGCGCTCGGGCTCGACCTCGACCCGGCGACCGTGCGCTCGGGGGCGACGACGCGGCGCTCGAGCTCCCTGCGCCTCGACGACACCTACGAGACGGCCACCTTCACCTTCGACGAGCCCCTCCCCGAGGGGCCGGCCGTCCTCGAGATCGCCTACACCGGCACCATCCGCGACGGCCTCGAGGGCTTCTACCGCTCGACCTACGTCGACGCCGACGGCGTCGAGCACGTGATCGGCACCACCCAGTTCGAGAACACCGACGCCCGGCGGGCCTTCCCGTGCTGGGACGAGCCCGTCTTCAAGGCGACCTTCCAGGTCAACCTGACAATCCCCGCCCACCTGTCGGCCTACTCGAACTCGCCGGTCACCAGTGACGTCGACCTCGGCAACGGCCAGCGGGCCCTCGCCTACGCCCCCACGATGACGATGTCGACCTACCTCGTCGCCTGGGTCATCGGACCCTTCGAGGAGTCCCGGACGCTCGACGTCGACGGCACGGCGGTGCGCGTGGTGACCCCGCGGGGCAAGGTCCACCTCGCCGAGCTGGCCCTCGAAGCCGCCGACTACTGCCTGCGGTGGTTCGGCGACTACTTCGCCATCCCCTATCCGGGCGACAAGCTCGACATGATCGCCGTCCCCGACTTCGCCATGGGCGCGATGGAGAACCTCGGGTGCATCACGTATCGCGAGACCGCC
>JAKCEK010000056.1 GCA_021838005.1 Actinomycetes bacterium | reverse complement strand
GCCTCACGGCGGTCCCCGAGGGCCCGGTCGACGCGCTCGCGCAGGTGCGAGATGTCGATGCGCACCACGCCGTCGAGCTCGTCCACCGACGGGTCCACGGCCCGGGGCAGACCCAGGTCCACCACGGCCACCCCCCCGAGTCCGCCGAGGTGGTCGCGTTGGACGAGGGGCGTCTCGGTCTCGACCGCCACGACGAGGAGGCGCGCACCGTCGAGGGCCGCGTCGAGCCGCTCGAGCGGCTCGACGACCACGCGCGCGTCGTCGAGCTCGGCGGCCAGCGTCTCGGCGCGCGCGACGGTGCGGTTCACCAGGACGAGCCGCGCGGGCCCGGGCCGCACCCCGAGCAGGGCCCGGGCGACCCCGGCGCCCATCTGGCCGGCGCCGACCACCACCACGCGGGCCTCGGCGAGGTCACCGCCGAGCTCCTCGACGCCGGCGGCGGCGGCGGCGTGCGCGAAGCTCGTCGTCCCCCGGGCGATCCCGGTCTCGGCGCGCACCCGTCGACCGGCCGCGATCGCCCGGGTGAACAACTCGCCCAGGACCGGTCCGGCGCACTGCTCCTCCACGGCGAGCTCGGCCGCGCGGCGCAGCTGGCCCAGGATCTCGAACTCGCCCGGCACCACCGAGCGCAGCCCGGCCGCGACCTCGAACAGGTGGGTCACGACGTCGTGCTCGAAGGCCACGCTCAGCCGGTCGGTGAAGGCGGCGACCTCCACGCCGGTGGCCTCGGACAGGACACGGGTCGTCTCGTCGATGGCGTCGTGGAAGCGGTCGACAACCGCGATGACCTCGGTGCGCAGGCAGGTCGAGACGAAGACCGCCTCGTGCACGTTGCGGTGCGACGCGAGGGTGCGCAGCACCTTGGGCCACTCCCCCTCGGCCACGGTGACCCGCTCGAGGAGCTCGAGTGGCGCGTGCTCGTGATCGATTCCCACTGAGATCAGTGCCACGGTCCCTCCGGCTCACCGACCATGCTACGAGCCGCGCCGCGGCGTGCCGCCGGAGAGGCCGAGGGAGTGCAGGACGCCCCCGGCCAGCGGCCCGGTCCCGTGCAGGACGTGGTACATGAGGATCTGCAGCTCGATCGACAGGTCGACGTAGTGCACGGCGACCCCGAGCGGGACCGAGACCACCTGGGGGGCGAAGTTGAGGATGGCCCGCACGTCGGCCGTCACCAACCGGTCCGCCACGTCCTGGGCCGAGCTGGCCGGGGTGCAGATGACCCCGAGGGTGGCCGGTCCCGCCAGCGCGTCGAGGGGCTGCACCACGTGGCCGGCCACCTCCTGGCCGACGACGGCCGGGTCGACGTCGTAGAGGGCGCCGAGGCGCGCCCCGCGGATGAGGAAGTTCGACGAGTTCACGAGCGCCCGGCCGAGGTTGCCGACCCCCACCACGATCACGTCGTAGCTCTGATCGTGACCGAGCGCGTCGGCAATCCGCTCGATGAGCACCGCCACCTCATAGCCCGAGCCGCGGGTGCCGAACGATCCCAGTCCCGAGAGGTCCCGGCGCACCGTCGTCGGGGTCACGCCGGCGAGCTCGCCGATCTGGCGCGAGTCGATGCGCGTCTCGCCCCGTCGCACGAAGCCCTCGGCGATCCGCTGGTAGACGGGCAGGCGAGAGATCGTCGGCTCCGACAGGCGCTTCGAGCGCGCTCGGGTCGCCACGGGGCAACGCTAGTGCAGTCCTTCAGCGCCCCATCTGGCGGCTGCGCTCGGCCGCCGAGGCCACCGCCTCTAAGAAGGCCGAGCGCACCGCCCGACTCTCGAGGACGCGCAGCCCGGCCGCCGTCGTCCCCCCGGGCGAGGTGACCTGGGCGCGCAGCGCCTCGGGCGTCTCGCCCGTCTCTTGGAGGAGGGCCCCGGCCCCGGCGAAGGAGTCGACCACCAGGCGGGTCGCCACCGAGCGCTCGAGGCCCTGGTGGACCCCGGCTTCGACGAGCGCCTCGACGACCAGGTAGAGGTAGGCGGGCATCGGGCCCGAGAGCCCGGTCACCGCGTCGAGGTGGCGCTCGGTGACCCGCACCACCGTCCCCACGGCCCCCATGACCGATTCGGCCCAGTCGAGGTCGGCCGCGGTCACGTACGCCCCCCCGGCGATGGCGGTGGCCCCCCGGCGCACGAGTACCGGGGTGTTGGGCATGGCCCGCACCACCGCGACGGGTCGGCCGAGGGCCGCCTCGAGGCGCGCGCTCGAGAGCCCGGCGACGACCGAGAGCACGCGCGAGACGCCCGTCGCCCCCGCGACGCGCGCCACGGATTCGGCGTAGTCGGGCTTCACGGCGAGCACGAGCCCGGTGTCGGCGTCGACCACGGTCTCTTCGACCCCGGCGAACACGTCGACGCCGGGGAACCGCTCGGCGAGGTCCTCGCGCGTCTCGCCGCTCCGCGCCACCAGGGCGAGCTCGCTCGGAGCGCACCAGCGCGCCTCGAGCAGGCCGGCGGCGAGGGCGGAGCCCATCCGGCCCGCCCCCAGGACGATCAGTCGGTAGGCCACGGACTCAGGCTAGGGCCGTGACGGACGGCGCCGGAACCACGCGCCGTGGCCGAGCGTCATGACCGTCGGGTAGAGCTCGTCGACGTAGGCGACGGTCGCCCCGACGAGCTCGTCGAGCCGCTCGAGCGTCACGTCGCCCACCGGGACCTCGGCCACCAGGTAGAGGCCGTCCTCGGGCCCGAGGGCGAGGTGCACCTCGCGCAGCGCTCGGTTCCGGACGAGGCAGTAGCGGTAGACCTCCTCGAGGCGCTCGCCGGGGGCGGGGGCCAGTTCGCACTCGGCGTGAACGGTCCGCTGACGCAGCGAGAGCCAGAGCGTGACGACGTCGCGCTCGGTGCCGCGCAGGCGGATCACCCAGTGGAAGTGGCCGGCCCCGTCGGGCTCGTCGCGGTGCTCCACGCCGAGCAGGGTTCCCGGCCACTGCTCCGCCCAGCGCGCGATGGTCTCGCCGAGGCGCCGGGGAGCGTCCTCAGCGGCGAGCGGGGCTCGGGTCACCTAGCACGAGACGAGGTCCCCGACGGCGAGGCCCTCGACCAACTCGGCGAGCGTCGTCGCCGCCCGACGCCAGGTGTAGGCGCGCGAGCGCAGCACGGCCGCGTTCGACAGCGACGTCGTGCGTGCGGGGTCGACGCAGCGCTCGACCACGTCGGCCCAACGGGCCGGGTCCCGCTCGTCGAGCAGGTAGCCGGTGCGACCGTGGTCGATGAGGGTCGTGAGCCCGCCCACCGCGCTGGCCACCACCGGAGTCCCGCAGGCCGAGGACTCCAGGGCGACCAGGCCGAAGCTCTCCGCGCGCGAGGGCACCAGGGTCACGTCGGCCGCCCGCATCCAGGTCGAGAGCAGGTGGTGGGCCTGGGGCGCCACGAAGCGCACCCGGTCGATCACCCCGGCCTCGACGACGCGACCGTGGAGGCGCTCGAGGGTCGCGCGACCGCCCGGCCCCGAGGGGCCGCCGACGATGGCCAGGGCGGCGTCGTGGCCCCGGCGCTCCAACTCGACCAGTGTCTCGAGGGCGAGATCGGTCCCCTTGAGCTCCTGGAGCCGACCGGCGTAGAGGAGCCAGGTCCGCTGGTCGTCCAGGCCGAGGGCGCGCCGGGCCTGGGCCCGGTCCCCCGGGGCGAAGAGCGCGTGCTCGACTCCGAGGGGCACGACGTGCACGCGCGCCGAGTCGGCGTTATAGAGGCGGACGATTTGGTCGGCCTCGACCTCGCAGTTGGCGAGCACCGCGTCGGCGCAGGCGATCATCGCCGCCTCGGCGTCGGCGCGCTCGGTCGAGGCGACGTCCATCGCCCCGGCGGTCACGCGTTCGAGGGTGTGGAAGGTGGCGACGAGCGGAACCCCCAGCTCGTGCTTGAGCCGGTGACCCACGAGACCGCTCAGCCAGTAGTTGGCGTGGATCGCGTCGGGCGCGCCGGTGCAGCGCAGGGCCGCCGCGACGCCGTCGGCGAACTCGCCCACGTGGGCGGCCAGCGCGTCGCGCTCGAGCGAGGCGGCCGGGCCGGCCGTCACGTGGTGGACGCGCAGCCCCGGCTCGACCACCACGTGGTCACGCTGACCCGGGGCGTCCCGGCGGGTGTAGACGTCGACCTCGTGGCCGAGGCGCGCCAGGGCGCTCGCCAGCTCGCGGACGTAGACGTTCATGCCGCCCCCGTCGCCGGTGCCCGGCTGGGCGAGCGGCGAGGTGTGGTACGAGAGCACGGCCAGTCGCGTCACGGGCGCATCCTAATGGTGACCTCGACGGTCTGACGAGGGGTTATCCCTCGTGGAGGGCGGCGGGCCCCACCACGGGAGCCGGACGGGGCCGCGGCACGACGTAGGCCACGTCGGCCACGTCGAGCGGCCCGAAGGCGCGCGAGTCGGTCGAGGCGGCCTCGTTGTCACCCCGGACCTCGATGCGTCGCGCCCGTCGAGCGACGCAGCGCTTGAGCAGCCATCGCTCGGGGTCGCGGGGGTCGCGCACCACCACGACGTCGCCCTCGCGCACGCGACGCCACGGACGCAGCGCCGTCAGCCGCTCGCCGGGCTCGTAGGTGGGCGCCATCGAGGCGCCCTCGACGACGAGCCGACGGACCAGCCTTTCGCGTCCCACTCCCACGGCCCGCGACGCTATCGCGGTCCGTCGCTAACCTGAGCGGTGACAGCGCGCCGCTGAGGCGCCGACCGAAAGGCAGCGTGATGACTCTTCTCTCCCGTGTCAACGACTGGCTCGACCGCTCCAGCCGCCCCCTCGTGGTCTCGGCCCACTGCGACCTGCCCTGTGGGGTCTACGACCCGGCCCAGGCCCGCATCGAGGCCCAGTCGGTCAAGGCCATCATGGAGAAGGCCAACGCCTCGGACGACCCCGAGTTCAAGGTACGCGCGACCCTCATCAAAGAGGAGCGCTGCGAGCTCGTCAAGCACCACCTCTGGGTCCTGTGGACCGACTACTTCAAGGTCGACCACCTCAAGGCCTTCCCCAACCTCCACGACCTCTTCTGGATGGCCACCAAGTCCGCCGGCGAGGCGAAGAGGTCCAACGACGTCGTGGTGGCCGACCGGCTGCTCGACGAGATCGACGCGATCGCCGAGATCTTCTGGTCGACCAAGAAGTAGGTCAGGCCCGCGCCCGGTGCGCGACGCAGGTCACCACGAGGGGGTCTCGCTCGAGGTCGGCGTCCTCGAGCGGGCCGTCACACTCCACGCAGCGCCGATAGGAGCCCTCGCGCAGTCGCTCGAGCGCCCGCTCGACCCCCGCCAGCGTGGCCTCGATCGACCCCAGCGAGGGCAGGTCGGCGTCGCTCACGCCGACGAACCTAGTCGGGGACGACCTGGGTGCCCGCGCCCCCGGCCACCAGCCCCGCGAGCGCGCCGAGCGCGCCGATGGCCGCCCGGCCACCGGTCGCGGCCACGAAGCGCCGGGCCGCTTCGACCTTGGGACCCATCGAGCCCGGCGCGAAGGTCATCCCCGCGAGCTCGCCCGGGGTGACCCGCTCGAGCGGCCGGGCCTCGGGGGTGCCGAAGCCGAGCTCGACGTGGGCGACGTCGGTGGCCATCACGAGGAGGTCCGCGCGAAGCGCCCGCGCGACCAGGGCCGAGGCGAGGTCCTTGTCGATGACGGCCTCGACCCCGCGCAGCCGTCCGCCCTCGCGCACGACCGGCACCCCGCCCCCGCCGGCGCACACCGGCACCACCCCGAGGCCGACGAGGCGCTCTAAGACCGCGACCTCGACCACCTCGAGCGGCTCGGGCGAGGCGACGACGCGCCGCCACCGAGCCCCGTCGGGACGCACCACCCAGCCCCGGGCGGCCGCGAGCGCGTGGGCCTCCGCCTCGTCGTAGGGGCGCCCGACGAACTTGAGGGGGTGGGTGAAGGCGGGGTCGGCGGGGTCGACGACGGTCTGGGTGACGAGGGCCACCACCTCGGCACCCCCGGTCGCGTTGCGCAGCGCCTGGGCCAGCCAGTAGCCGATCATCCCCTGGGTCTCGGCGCCGAGCGTGTCGAAGGGGTAGGGCGCCTCGAGGTCCGGGTCGGCCGCGCTCTCGAGCGCGAGCAGCCCCACCTGGGGCCCGTTGCCGTGGGTCACGATCAGGGCGTGTCGGGCGGCGATCGCCGCGAGCGGCGCGGCGGCCGCCTCGACGTGGTGGTACTGGACCTGGGCACCCGGGCGCTCGTCACGCTGGAGTAGGGCGTTGCCCCCCAGGGCGACGACGACCCGGCTCACGCGTCGGCGAGCGTCGCGACCATGAGGGCCTTGATCGTGTGGAGCCGGTTCTCGGCCTGGTCGAAGACGATCGAGGCCGCCGACTCGAAGACCTCGTCGGTCACCTCAAGCGCGTCGAGGCCGAAGCGCTCGCGGAGCTTCGCCCCGAGGGTGGTACCGGCGTCGTGCAGGGCCGGCAGGCAGTGGAGGAACAGCACGTCGGGGTTGCCGGTGGACTCGAGGAGCTCGGTGTTCACCTGGTAGGGCAGCAGGAGCTTCACCCGCTCATCCCAGTCCGACTCGGGCTCGCCCATGGAGAGCCACACGTCGGTGTAGACGAAGTCCACCCCGTCGACGGCGGCGAGCAGGTCGTCGGTCACCGTCACGAGGCCCCCGAAGCGGTGGGCCCGATCGGCCGCCAGGGCCCGAACCTCGAGGGAGGGCTGACGAGCCGGCGGCGCGGCCACCCGCACGTCCATCCCCATCTGAGCCGAGGCGACGAGCAGGGAGCTCGCGGTGTTGGAACGGCCGTCGCCGACGAAACACCAGGCGACGTCCGAGAGGGGCTTGGCGCTGTGGTCGCGCACCGTGAGCAAGTCCGCCAGCAGCTGGGTCGGGTGCCACTGGTCGGTGAGCCCGTTCCAGACCGGCACGCCGGCGTGGGCCGCCAGCGCCTCGACGTCGGCCTGGGCGAAGCCGCGGAACTCGATCCCGTCGTACATGCGCCCGAGCACCCGGGCGGTGTCGCGCACCGACTCCTTCTCGCCGAGCTGGGACTCACCGGGCCCGAGGTAGGTGACGTGGGCGCCTTGGTCGTGGGCGGCCACCTCGAACGCCGACCGGGTTCGCGTCGAGGTCTTCTCGAAGATCAAAGCGACGTTGTCCCCCTCGAGCCGTCGGACCTCGCGCCGGGCCCGCTTCTCGTCTCGCAACTCGGCCGCCAGGTCGAGCAACTCGCCCACCTCGAAGGGCGACAGGTCGACGTCTTGGAGCAAGCTCCGCCCGCGCAGGCTCTCAGTCAGGACACTCATTACGCCCCCCTCTCGATCGGACACGTCATACACCGGGGCCCGCCCCGGCCCCGACCCAACTCGCTGCCCGAGACCGTCACGACCTCGATGCCGTGGTGGCGCAGCATCGTGTTGGTCGCCACGTTGCGGTCGTAGCCGACGACCACCCCGGGGGCGAGCGCCAGGAAGTTCGTCCCGTCGTCCCACTGCTCACGCTCCGCCGCGCGCACGTCCTCGTCGGTGGTGAGCACGCTCACCCGCTCGACCTCGAGGACCTCGGCGAGCGTGGCCCAGAGGTCCGCGTTGCGCCGGGGCACGACCGAGTCGGGATCGTCGCCGGCTTCGAGGGTCCAGCTGCGCAGGTTCCGGTCGAAGTACGGGTAGAGGACGAAGGTGGCCTCGTCGACCATCGTCATGACCGTGTCGAGGTGCATGAAGGCGTGGCTGCGCGGCAGCTCGACGGCCACCACCCGGGTCGCCTGGCCCGTCTCGAAGAGGCGACGGGCCAGGGCCTCGACCGCCACGGGCGTCGAGCGCTCGCCCATGCCCACCATCACCGCCCCGTGGCCGAGCACGTGGACGTCACCACCCTCGAGGGTGAGCGACGATCCGGGCCGGTCCTCGTCGAGGAGGGTCACGAACTTCTCCTCGGTGAAGAGGGGGTGGTAGCGGTAGATCGCCCTCGTGTGGAGACTCTCGCGCTGGCGGGCCGGCTTGGCCATCGGATTGATCGTCACGCCCCCGTAGACCCAGCACGAGTTGTCGCGCTGGAAGAGGTGGTTCGGCAGGGGCGCGAGGACGAAGTCGTCGGCCCGGGCCATCTCGTAGGCCAGGCTCTTCGCGCCCCGCGGCGCGAGGTCGGCCTTCAGCACGCCTCCGACCAGGCGTTCAGCGAGCGCCGCGCCGTCGAGGTCGTCGAAGTACGCGCGAGTCGAGCCCGCGAGGGCCGAGCCGAAGCGCTCGATCGTGCAGAGTCGTTCGAGCACGTACGCCCGGCCCTCGGGGTCCTCGAGCACCTCGCCCAGGAGCTGGGCGAAGTAGTGGACCCGCACGCCGCGATCGCGCAGGCTCTCGGCGAAGGCGTCGTGCTCCTCCTTGGCCCGCTTGAGCCACAGGACGTCGTCGAAGAGCAGGCTCTCGATGTTCGAGGGCGTCAGACGACTGAGCTCGAGGCCCGGACGGTGCAGGATGACCTGTCGGAGCGTTCCGACTTCGGAGTCAACGCGCAGTGGCATGGCCCTACCTCTCCGGGAGTGCGACGGGGCCGCCCTCGGGCGTGGTCCTCGCCTCGCCCAGGCGGAGGGCCATGTCGACGGTCAGGTGCCCGTACTCGTCCAGCGTGGAGACCGAGTCCTCGTGGTGCGGTCGACGCGCCGCGATGAGGGCGTAGAAGACGAGCCCGACCGCGACCACGACCAGCGCTTGGTAGACGACCTGGTAGCCCGAGGCGAAGGTCACCCACATCGAGAAGAGCACGCTGGCGCCCGAGATCGACAGGTCGCGAGCGAGCGCCCACCCCTGAACGCGGCGGCGCTTCGACACGAGGTAGGTGAGCTGGGCGATCGCCGAGAAGAAGTAGGGAATCGCCACGGTCACGACCGACAAGTCGACCAGGTAGGTGAAGACCGTGAGACCCGAGCTCGTCTCGTAGCGCCAGAGCATCAGCAGCGAGGGCAGGATCGTCCCGACCAGGATGCCGAACCACGCCGTGCCCTTGGCGTCACGCCAGGCGAACGGCGCCGGGAAGAGGCCGTCCTGGGCGATCGCCCGGGAGGTCTCGGTCACGATGAGCGTCCAGCCGTTGAGGGCTCCGATGCCCGAGATGACGGCGACCGCGGCGATGAAGCGCGGCGCCCACGAGGTGCCCGGGAACATCGAGTGGAAGGCGTTGACGAACGGTGAGCCCGTCGTGACGAGCGTCTGGTGGGCGACGAGGCCCATCACGGCCGCCGTCACCAGCACGTAGAGCAGCGCCGAGGCGACCGTCCCGATGACCGAGGCGCGCCCGACGTTCAACTCCGGGTCACGGACGCGCTTGGCCGTTATCGCGGCCGCCTCCACTCCGATGAACGAGAAGAGGGCGACGCCCGCGGCGATGCCGATCGCGCTGTAGAGGCTCCCGCCCGAGGCGTTGAAGGGTCCGAAGTGGGCCGACCGGACGAAGAACCAGCCGGCGACCCCGATGAAGAGCAGCGGCAGGAACTTGAGCACCACGGTCAGGTTCTGGAACCAGGCCATCTGGCGCACGCCGAAGAGGTTGATGATCGCCGGCACCCACAGGCCCACCAGGGCGACCGACCAGTTCTGCAGGCCGCTCGGGTGGCCCCAGTTGAACAGGGCGTCTACGTAGAAGACCCACGACGAGACGATGGCCGCGTTGCCGGCCCAGGTCTGGATCCAGTAACTCCACCCCGTGAGGTACCCCGCGAAGTCCCCGAACTCGTGACGGGCGTACGCGTACAGTCCGCCGTCGCTCGAGGGGACCCGACGGGTCAGTTGCCCGAACATGACCGCGAGCAGCGTCGCGCCCAGCGCGATGACCGCCAGCACGACGATGCTCATCGTGCCCGCGCCGGCCATCACCGCGGGCATGGTGAAGACGCCCGTGCCGACGATGCTGCCGATCACGAGGCCAGTGGCCGAGGTGAGTCCGAGGGCTCGCGCCTTTTGGTCGTTGCGCACCGACATCTGCCGGCGCGGCGACACTGCGGCACCGGACCGAGTGTCCTGCGTGCTCATAGAGCCTCCTTGTCGAAGCGGCCCTGCGCTCTCCGCTCCCTCCTTTGTACCGACCGGAGACCGAGTGCCCCTAGAGGCATAGGTCCCGACGCCCTCGGCGAGAGGCGGTCGACGTCGGCGTGCGCTAGAGATAGACCGTGGACACGGCGGACACCAATCCCGGACGCGCCGACCTGGGGCGGTGGATCGACGAGGCACCGGTCGACTGGATGGCCGCCCACCCGGCGCTCGCCCGGCACCTCGCGCTGCGCGCGGGGCCGGACATCGGCCCGTGGGACGACGAGCTCGCCGCCTTCGCGAGGATCGTCGCCACCGTCATCGACCCGGCCGTCGCGGACTGCGAGGCCCACCGCGATCTGCCCCGCCACGTCGGCTACGACGGCGTGGGCCGACGCGTCGAGCGCATCGAGTTCCACCCGTCCCACCACCAGGCGGCCACCGCCGCCTGGGCGAGCGGACTCCTCGACACGGATCGC
>JAKCEK010000055.1 GCA_021838005.1 Actinomycetes bacterium | reverse complement strand
CTCGATCAGCTCGAGGGCGCGCCCGGCGTCCCACTTGTACATCATCACGAGCCGGAAGTGCCACAAGAAGCACGAGAGCATCACCGGCACGCACCCCGTGACGTGGAAGAGCGGGACGATGAGGATAAAGCACTGCGGGTCGCCCGCCTCGGCGTCGCGGACCGGGGTGTCCCGCCGCGCTTCTTGCACGGTGCCCCCCGAGGCGAAGGCCATCAGGGCCTGGCAGATCGCCCGATGCGTCGAGACGGCCCCCTTGGGGACGCCCGTCGTGCCCGAGGTGTAGAGGATCGTCGCGTCGTCGTCGGGTTCGAGGGGCACCACGGGCATCGCGCGTCCGGGCACGACGACGTCCTCCCAGCGCTCGACCCCGGCGGGGGCCTCGGCCCCGAGACGCACCCCGAGGACCGCCGCCCCCGCGCGCTCGGCCGGGCCGAGCGCCCGCTCGACGCGCTCGGCGTCGGCGATGAGCACCGACAGTCCCGCGTCGGCGACGGCGAAAGCCAGCTCGCGCTCGGTCCACCACGCGTTCAACGAGACCGAGATCGCCCCGATCGAGGTGATCGCCGCGAAGGACACGACCCACTCGGGGTAGTTACGCATGGCGATGCCCACCCGGTCGCCCTTAGCGACCCCGAAGTGGTGGACGAGGGCGTGGGCCAGCCCGTCCACCTGATCCATGACGGCGGCGAAGCTCCACTCCTCGTCCTCGAAGACGAGGAAGGTCTCGGGGAGGCCGCGGGCCGGGGCGAAGACCTCGCGCAGGGTGGGCGGGGCGTTGACGAACCGGCGCACCGGGCCCCCGTCGAGCTCGACCTCGGTCGTCTCAAAGGGTTGGCCGGGCGCGGTGACCTCGGCGAGCGCCTCAGCCAGACTGCGCACGCGACCTCCCCATGATGCGCTCATCCTAGTGAGCGCGTACCCCCGGGTAAGTCCTAGTGGGCGGGGGCGGTGCGCGACGCCGGCCGGGTGGCCCGGTCGGCCATGCGCTCCACGGTCGCGCTGAGCCGGGCCCGCACGCTCACGAGCTCCTCGCGCGCGGCCTCGGCCTCACGCGAGAGGCCCTCGACGTGCTCGACGTCCCAGAGCCCGAGCACCGGGGTCAAGACGTCGGTCACGAACTGGCCCAGTCCGTAGATGCCCTCTCGGGCGATGCGCACCGCGTGTCGGGTGAAGCTCGGGATCCCGGTGCCGGGCATCGCGAAGGTGCTCACCTGGCGGGTCAGGGCGATCATCAGCGTCGAGGGATCGATCGCGAAGGCCGAACGAGTCAGGTCGCGGTAGAACAGGTAGTGCTTGGTCTCGTCCCCGGCGATCAGTCCGAGAACGGTGCGGCCCACCTTGTCGTCCTTGGGCAACTTCGAGCCGGTATTGCGGTGCGCGATCTGGGTCGCCCGCTCCTGGAGGGCGACGTAGACGATGAGGTCGGCGAAGGTCGCCGGGCGCGGGGACTCGCCCTTGGCCATCTGGACACGCCGACCGTCCTCGAGGACGGTGGGGTCGAGGCAGCGACTCACGTGGACCCAGTCGCGCATCACCATCGAGTGGCGAGCCTCCTCCATCGTCCACTGATAGGTCCACTCCCGGAAGGGGTGGCCCATCGGCGCGTGACGCAGGATCGAGTCGGTGTAGTAGGGAAGGTTGTCCTCGGTGAGCAGGTTGACGTAGATCGAACTGCGCACGCCCTCGCCGACCGGGTAGTCGCTCGGCGACCAAGGGTACTCGTTGAAGTCGCGGGCCTCGCCCCACTCGATCTGCTCGTGGGGGTACCAGTCCCGTGGCGACTCGAGGTGGCGATCGAACAGACGCGTCACGTCAGGCGTGATCTCTTCTAAGAGGTCGACCCGGCTCCGGGGCGCTCGACTCATCCCGCCTCCCCTTCGTGCGTCGCTCCACATTATGGCCGCGCCCGCGCGCGCGCTCGCTTGTGCGGCGGCGCACGAAGGCCCCACGAGCCTGGTTGCCTCGTGAGCCTCCTCGAACCGGCCGTCGCCCCACCCGAGCGCGCCGCGCCGCCGGGCCCGGGCCTGGCCCACTCGGCCCCGCGGGGCTCGCTCACCGTCGACGGGTTGCTGACGACACGTCCGCGCCACCGTGTCGCACCGTCGTCCGTCGGGCGCCCGGCCCCGGTGACGTGAGCGGGCTCGCGTCGGGGTCGACGACGGACCCGCCTTCGCGGCCTGGGTCGACTGCTACGACCGCGCCCCGCGCAACGCCTCGGGCACCGAGGAGAGCTGGCTCCCCGAGGAGTTGCGTGCGCCGGCGACGACACGGCGGATCCACTCGCGGCTGAATCGACTCGGACCGGCGGAGTCGGTGGCCGTCGCCGAGTACCACGACCTCGACGACGCGCCTCGCGCACCCGCCGAGCTCTCCGTCGATCCCGCGCGGCGACGCCGGGCGCACGGGACCGCGACGCTCGCCGGCCTCGTCGTCGACGTGCACGCCCTGGGCCGTGACACACTCATGGTGCGGGTGCTCGTCGTCGCGGGCAGCGAGGCCGCGCCGGCGGCCCTCTCCTTCGCCGGCGCGCGAGGAGCACTGGAGCCCCACTCGGGTCCGCGAGCTCGAGCGACACGTCGGGACCATGGGCCGGCGCCTCGTCGTCGCCCTAGCCCGCGAGAGGACGAGTGGGCGAGTGGGCGCCTCGTCGGCTTCAGTGAGGTCACGGACTCGCGTTCGTGACGGCGCAACGTCCCGGTCATCGCCGTGAACGGGGCGCCCGGCTCTAGGGGCAGCGCGCAGAACCTGGACCTCGTCGCGACGCTCTAGCGGCGCGCCACGGGCACGTGGATCCAGCCCTCGCGCGACGCGCGCTCGGCGAGCGCCGACGGTGGGGGGATCGTCGCCCCGGCGAGCGCCTCCGTCACGACGAGCGCCGCGAGAATCGCGTCGAGCACGTGGTCCGAGTCGACGGCCGCCCCCTCGAGTCCGGCGCCGAGCTCGAGGGGGCCGACGGCCCCCCCAGCGAGGGCCCGCACGATCCGCTCGCGCAGCGCGCGCGGTCCCGGGTCACCGACGCGCCCGCCCTTGTAACGCTCCCCGCGGCGCGCGAGCAGTCCCCAGACCCGCAGCGCCGCCGCCGGGTAGACCTCGTAGACGCGATCGCTCCCGTCGCGCGCGAGGGGTCGGCCGCCCGCGCGCGCGAGGCCCTCCATCAGCCCGGCCGCGCGCCAGGCGACCGCCCCGATCAGGTCGCTCGAGACCGACAGGGGTCGCACCCCGAGGTCCAGGTCGACCACGAAGCGGTCCGTCGCGCGATAACGCAGGTCGACCGGGTCGACCCCGGTCGGCCACGGGTGGTGGGCGTGGTGGGCGCCGACCGCCTCGACGAAGGCGTCGGGCCAGCCGAGGGGCGCGTCGAGACCCACCACGGCGCCCACGGCGCGCTCGAGGATGGACTCATCGTCACCGGGGTACGGGCCGACGAAGCACCAGGCGCCGGTGCGCCACGTCGCCTCGACGAACCCGGTGCGCGCGGGCTCGGTCGCGAGGTCGACGCCCAGGACGCGCCTAGGCGCCGAAGTCCCAGGTGCCACCGGACTCGTAGTGGTGCACGACGTTCTTCGCGATGAGGATGCGGTGCACCTCGTCGGGGCCGTCGGCCAGGCGCAGCACCCGGGCCGAGAGGTACATCTGAGCCAGGGGCAGGTCGTTGGAGACCCCGGCCCCACCCCAGACCTGGATCGCCCGGTCCACCACCCGGTGGAAGGCGTTGGGCACGAAGACCTTGATCGCCGAGATCGCGGTACGGGCCTGGGGGTTGCCGGCGGCGACCTTGTCGGCCGCGTCGATGGTCATCAGCCGAGCCGACTGCAGGTCGAGGTAGCTGTCGGCGATGAAGCCCTGGACGAACTGCTTGTCCTTCAAGAGCCCTCCGTGGACCTCACGGACGACGGCCCGCTCGACCATGAGGTCGAAGGCCCGCCACATCTGGCCCACGGCGTTCATGCAGTGGTAGACCCGACCGGCACCGAGGCGGTCCTGGGCCGCCTGGTGGCCCTCGCCCACGCGGCCGAGCAGGTTCTCGAGCGGGACGCGCACGTCCTCGTAGCGGATCTCGCAGTGGTCGGAGGTGGGGCTCGCGAAGACCCCGATACCGCGCACGATGTTCACCCCGGGCGTGTCGGCCGGCACGATGAACTGGGCCATGCGCCCCGAGGGCCCGTGGTCCCCGCTCGGGTCGACGGCCCGGCACATCACGATGAAGAAGTCAGCGTCCACGCCGTTGGAGGTGAACCACTTGTGGCCGTTGATCACCCAGTGGTCGCCGTCACGCACCGCCTCGGTCGTGATCGAGCGCGGGTCCGAGCCGGCGTGCTCGGGTTCGGTCATCGAGAAGCCCGACTCGAGCTCGCCCGCGACCAGGGGCACGAGCCACTTGCGCTTCTGCTCTTCGGTGCCGTACTTCGCGAGTACCGAGGCGTTGCCCGAGTTGGGCGCGGCGATGCCGAAGAGCGTCGGCCCGCCCACCGCGTAGGCCAGGATTTCGTAGAGGTAGGCGAGCGAGAGGAAGTCGAGGCCCGCGCCGCCGTACTCGGTCGGCAGGTGGGGCGCCCACAGGCCGGCCTCGGCGACGGCCGCGCGGATCTCCTCGCGCCGGGCCCGGCTCGCACGCCGACGGCGCGCGCGCTCGTCGTCGCTGATCTCAGCCTCGCGCGGGGCGCGCCAGAGCTCGTCCTCGTAGGGCAGGATCGCCCCGTTGACGAGGCGGGCGGCGCGCATCCGCAGGTCGTTGATGGCCGGGTCGAGCCCGGCGATGGGACTGACGGAGATACCCATGGCCTCGCCACCGACTCTAGGCCCCCGCACGAGGGCCGCCGATCGCCGGCAAGAACCGACCCGACTCGGACAGACTCTCAGTATGGGGGCGCTCTCACTGAGACGGGTCGCGATGACGGCGGGGGCCACGGCCCTGGCCGCGGCGGTCCTGGCCGGTGCGCCGACGTCGGCCACGACCCCACCGCGAGCCGACCGCATCGGCCCCGGGGCGACCCTGGTCACCCTGAGCGGCGGGCCGGCCGTCCCGGCGCGCCCGGTCGCCACGAGCCGCGACGTCGCCGTCATCGCCCGAGTGCGACGGCTGGTGAACGCCCTGCCCGCCTACCACCCGGCCGGGGTGTGTCCCGACGACCTCCTGAGGCCCTACGTCCTCGCCTTCTCCCTCACCGCGGGGGCCGCGCCCTTCGCCCGGGTCAGCTTCCAGCTCGGGGGCTGCCCGCACGCCACCGTGTCCCACGGCGGGCGCGTCGTCGCGCCACCCCTCGGCGGGCCCCGCCTGCTCGCGACCTTCACCCTCATCACCGCGCTCATCGAGCGCCCGCCACCGAGGACCTGAGGAGGCCCCATGACCGTCCGCCGCCGATTCGTCGCCCTCGTGAGCGTGGGCTGCTTCGCCCTCGTGACCGGGCCGGTCGTGGGAGCGACCGGCGCGACGGCGAGCGCCGTCGCGCCCGCGTGCCGGCCCAGCCAGATCCGGGTCACGACCGGGGTGGCCGAGGGCGCCGCCGGAACGATCTACGTGCCACTCGTCTTCACCAACCGGGGCGCCGCCTGCGCCCTCTGGGGCGTGCCGAGTGTCCAGGCGGTGGCCTCCACCCACCACCCCGTCGGTCCGCCGGCACGCAACGACTCGATCGGCCAACTGGCCGTGCGCCACGTCGTGGCCCACGGCCAGTCGGTCGCGAGCGCCTACGGCGTCGCCGAGACCGGCAACTACCCACCCTCCCTCTGCCACGCCCGCCGGGCGTGGGGGGTACGGGTGCGCCTCGGTCCCTTCGCGGGGCCGACCTACGTGCGCCTGGGCGTCAGCGTGTGCACGAGCCAGGCCTCGACCCACGTCCAGCTCGTCGTGCCGGGCCGCACCGGGGTGCCCACCTCGTGAGCACTTTCACGAGTGTCGCCGCCCCCTGAGGGACCCACCGGGGGCCCCTCAGGCGAAAATCTGAATTTATAACTCCTGGTCAATAGGGGTACGTGGTCACGGTCGGTCCCCGACACCCCCTAGACTGGGCCGATCACGCGCTGACGTCAGGTCGCCGCACCCTCGGGTGGACCGCGCGACCCGCCTCCCAAGAACCCACGGGACGCACGGCGCCGTGACGGGTGCCCGAACGCGCCCGGGACAAGGAGTGACCATGCGACGAACTCTGCCGGCCGTGATGATGTCGGTCGTGACCGCGGCGGCCGTGCCCGCCACGATCTCGACGACCGGCCTCGGCCCCGCCCACCCGGCCCCGGCCCCGGCCCGGGTGGTCCGACATATCGCCCACCCGCCCAGTCCGGCCGTCGTGCGCGCCCGGGCCGTGCGACGGGCCGTGGTGCGCCTGGCCGCCCAGCGCCGCACGACCCTCGCTGAGCTGCTCCACCAGTGGCAGCGCGTGGCGGTCTGTGAGGTGAACGGCGACTGGCACATGGTCGGGCCGGTCTATTCGGGCATCGGCTTTCTCAACTCGACCTGGGCCCAGTACGGCGGGCACCAGTTCGCCTCGGTGGCCGGACGGGCCGACCCACTGGCCCAGGTGCTGGTGGGCATGCGCGTGACCGGCGGCTGGGTGCCCGACCAGTTCGGGTGCCAACCGGGCGGCTGGTGAACACAGGGCCTTGTAAAGGGCGGGGCCCGGATGGCCCGAGCCACTGTCCTAGATTCGATGGGGTGCCTCGAACCCTCCGCCGGCTGACCCTCGCGCTGTGCTTGGTGGCCCTCGCGAGCCCCGTCACCGCCTCGGCGGCGACGGCGCCCTCGCCGGTGTCGGTCGGCTTCGACGTCAGCTTCCCCCAGTGCGGCCAGACCCTGCCCCCGAGCCCGGGCTTCGGGGTCGTCGGGGTCAACAACGGCCACGGCTTCTCGACGAACCCGTGCCTCGCCTTCGAGCTCGTCTGGGCCCAGGACGCCGCCAACGCCGCCCCGTCGTTCTACCTCAACACCCAGAACCCGGGCCCGGCGGGCGCCCCCGACTGGCCGGTGAGCCAGGCCACGCCCCAGGCGTGCGCGGGGAACAACTCGACCGGCTGCGCCTACGACTACGGCTGGAACGCGGCGAGCACGTCGTACGCGTCGGTGCTCACCGCCGAGGCCCAGGACGGGGCCGCCTCACCGAGCGCGGCCGCCGACGCCGCGCGCTGGTGGCTCGACGTCGAGACGGGCAACCAGTGGGAGACGACCGAGGGCCTCTACGCCAACAACGCGACCACCCAGTCCTACGACCAGGCCACCCTCCAGGGCATGATCGGCTTCCTCCAGAGCGTGGGCGCCACCCAGGTCGGCATCTACTCGACCGTGCGCCAGTGGACGGCGATCATGGGGGTGACCTCGGCCTTCGCCGGAATCCCCGTGTGGGTCCCCGGGCTCGCGGCCACCCTCACCCAGGCGGTCGGCGCCTGTGCGACCACCTCGTTCACCGGCGGACGAGTGGCGATGATCCAGTACCCGTCGCAGGGCTACGACGGCGACTACGTGTGCGGCCTGGTCGCGGCGCCGGTGACGATCTCGATCTCGCCGGCCGGGTCGCTCGGCTTCAGCCAGCAGCTCGTGGCCGCGAACGCCTCGGGCGCGGTCACCTACGCCCAGACCACCGGCCAGCCCCAGCTGGTGGTCTCATCGAGCGGGCTGCTCACGACCTCGGGGGCCCTGGCCCAGGGCAGCTACGGCGCGAGCGGGACGATCACCGACGCCTCCGGGGACACCGGCACCTTCCAGGTGACCCTCGACGTCGGCCAGCTCGTCCAGCAGCTCCCCACCGCCGCCCGGGTCAAGGTCAGCGGCTCGGCCCGCTACTCCGCCCAGCTGGCGATGAGCGCCACCAGCCCGAGCGTCGCGCCGACCTTCGTCGAGACCTCCGGCCAGCCCCAGCTGGTGGTCTCATCGAGCGGGCTGCTCACGACCTCGGGGACCTTGACCGCCGGGACCTACCACGCGAGCGGGACGGCGAGCGACACCCTCGGCGATACGGGGACCTTCACCTTCACCCTCACCGTCGGCCAGCTCGTCCAGCGCCCGCCGCTTCGCGCCAGCGTCTCGGCCGACCAGACCGCGACCTACAGCGTCCAGCTCGACGTGGGGGCGAACCTCGGACCGATCACCTACGTCGAGACCTCCGGCCAGCCCGCCCTCGTGGTCTCCTCCACCGGCCTGGTCACCACCTCGGGGGCACTCACCCCGGGGACCTACCCGGTGAGCGGCACCGTGACCGACCCAACCGGGGACGGCGGCGCCTTCACCTTCACCCTCACGGTGACCCCCGCGGCCGCGACGACCACGACGACCGCCCCCCCGCCGACCACGACCACGACCGTGCCCTCGCCGCCGCGCGCGGTCGCGATCATCGGCCGGGCCCTCGCCGGACGCACCCGCATCCTCACGGTGACCGGCTCGGGCTTCTACGGCCGACCCCGAATCACCAGCCACCCCGGCACGCGGGTGATCGTCGCCCACGACACGGGCAACCTGCTCGTGCTGCACGTGAGCGTGCGGCCCGGCTCGCGCAACGGGGTCTTTGTCTTCACCCTCGTCTTCAAAGACGGCCAGCGCTGCCGCGTGCGCTACGTCCAGGGCTGATCAGGTGAGGGGCCGGCCCCGGGCCCGACGGGTCCGGGCGTCTCGGAGAACCCAGGAGAACGGCGCGCGCGCCAGCGCCGGGGGCAGGGCCCGGTAGAGGCGAGCGAGGCCGGCCAGCTGGCGGCGCACCCGGGCCTCCTCGCGTTCGGAGAGTTCGAGGCCGAGCAGCGCCCGAAAGGGCGGGTCGAGCAGGGCGAGCGTCGCGCGAGCGTGCCAGGGCCCGACGAGCCGGGCGAGCGGACGGGGAAGGAAGCCCAGGGTGACCATGTCGACCAGGTAGCGCCGGGTCGGTTCGTCGACCGCGAGATCGGCCGTGCGCGCGCGCCAGTACGCGTCGAAGTCGGCCCGGGTCCGTGGCCAGTCCTCGGGGGAGACCTGCAGGGCCGTCGCGAGACGGGCCGAGCGCTCGTAGAGCGCGTCGAGGACGGGGGCGTCGGGCGACTCGCCGTAGAGGGCGAGGACGTCGAGCCCGCCCCGGTAGAGGCAGGCCGCGACCCAGAGCTGGAGCGAGGGATCGAAGGCGTCGTAGGCGACCGGGCTCGCCTCGCGCGAGCGCACCGCGCCGTGCTGGCGGGAGATCTCGCGACCGAGCCAGGCTCGTTCGGCCTCGGTGCCGGTCATCGCGAGGGTCAGGTAGCTCAGCGTCGTGCGGGCGCGCTTCACCGGGTGACGGGTCAGCGCGCCCGACTCGACGCGGCTCTCGAGCACGGCGCGCCCGACCGGGGCGAGCGAGAGCTGCATGACGACGTTCGCGCCGGCCGGCACGAGAGAGAGCCCCGTGAGGAGCCGACGCTCCACGAGGTCGTCGGCGGTCGTCACGACGTGGCGCGCAGCACGAAGGGGCTGCGCCCGAGCGCCCGCTGGGGCGCGATCGGCCGGCTCGTCGAGCCGCTCGTCGCGAAGAGCTCGAGACTCGTCGCGCGGTAGTCGCTCGCCGGACCCACCAGGCGCAGCCGCCCCGTGCGGTGCGCGCCCACACAGACCTGGCGCAGCCCCGCCGCCACGCTCGTCGAGATCGACACCCCGTAGCAGGCGCGCCGCGGGCCGAGGTTGGTGATGGTCACGGTGATCGTCTCGCGGGTCGTCGCGCGCGGCGCGTCCGGGAGGCGGTAGGCGCAGATTGACCGGCCGATCGCGTGACCCGGTCGCGGGCAGACGGTCGGGTCGGCGAGGGTTCCGGTGGCCCGCCACGACCACGTCACCGCCCCCGCCCCCGGGCCGAGGGCGAGTAGGGCCGCCGCCGCGGCGACCGCGACGAGCCCGCTCACCCCACCCGGGCGACGACCGACCCGCACAGGCCGGCCAGGTCCCCGGGAAGAGCGCACGTCACGATTCTCGCCCAGGGACTCCCCGAGAGGTCGTAGGCCATCCGTCCCACCGTGGTCGCCGCGACGGGTCCCCGCTCCGGCCAGGCGCCGTAGGGGACCCGGGCGAGCCAGGCGGCCCGGAACGAGACGAGCGCCCGGCGGGCCGAGCGCGACCCCGAGAGGAACGTCGCGCGCAGCCCGGCCGGCGAGGCGGGGCAGGCACCGGCGCTCGAGCCGGTGTAGCCGCTCACCGCACTCAGCCGGCAGACGTCGGCCGCGACGCACGAGCGGCACGGGCCGTCCAGCGAGCCGGTGACGAGCCCCCCGCGGGCCCCGCCCGGCGCGACGACCTCGAGGCCCGCCTGGCCGTCGGCCGCGTCCTCGGCGCGACAGCGCCAGTCGGCCGGGGCGAGCACCGGGCCGAGGCGGCGGTCCCGGTCGACGTAGAGGGCGACCCGGCCCCGGTAGCGCGCGGGCACCGCGACCGCGAGGCGCGCGGGCGCCGGCCGGACGGGCCCCGGGGCGCCCACGAGGGTCGCACAGGCCACCACCGAAAGACG
>JAKCEK010000054.1 GCA_021838005.1 Actinomycetes bacterium | reverse complement strand
CGGTTGTAGAGCTCGAAGAAGTCGGCGACGCCGGTACGCAGCTCGCCCATGGTGGTGAACACGTGGCGGTAGAAGTACTCGTCCTTGAAGATCGACCAGAAGCTATCGGCGCTGGCGCGGTCGTAGTACAAGCCGGTCGCCCCATCGAACGAACGATGCTCAGCTGTCCGCAGAGCGCGACGACGTCGCGGTCGGTGGAATGACTGCCCCGGTCGCTGTAAAGGCGATTTCGGCTCAACAGCGACGCGGACGGTCACATCGATCAGGTTCACCGAGACGCTGGCGCTCGAGGGGCTGTTGCCCTCGGTCGGCAGCGTCGGGGACGCCTTGGACAACGCCGCCGCCGAGACAGTCATGGGACTCTTCCAGAGCGTGGCGGTCGCCAATGGCTCTCCGTTTCGTGCCGGCCCGTTGAAGAACGCCGATGACGTCGAGCAGGGGGCGGGTAACGTCGAGGCGAGATCGTAGAGACTTTCAGCATTTCGACAAGGGCAACAGCGGAGGAACTCACCCAACGTTCGTATCTGCCAGTGGCGACGATCCCAAGTTGGACTTCATTCCGCAATACAGCAGCTGACCCCACTGAACCTGTCCAAGACCTGCCCAATTCGTTGGCAGTAACAATCCACTCGGATGAAACGGTGTCCTTTTTAGGAGCTTCGGAGTCGAGATACCAACGTCGTGCCCTTCCCTTCAAGGTGGCAGCACCGATTCTCATCCCTGACACGGTTGACGCAGTTTGGTCAGTTGTTTGCGTCCAGTGAAGGAATCGCCACTCTCGGTACTTGTGGCCAACGAGCGTCATCATCCCTACTCCATCCCTACATATCGGTAGGAGCGACGCTTGTTGGGTGGAAGGTATGGACGAATGTCCCTCATGGCGGCGGCCGCAGAGATGTATCGGACGTAATGCGCTGAACACCCAGATCTACGAGGGCACCAACCAGATCCAGCGGGTCGTGGTCGCAAAACACCTGCTTAGGTAGCCCTTCCGGGTCGATGCTCTCGCCTCGGAGGGGCGAGAGAATCGGCGCCACCCCTACGTCATCCCTCCAGGTTGCTTCGTGGCGACCGTTGGGTTCCGTGGCGACCCTGCGCGAACGCCGGCCCGGGGTCTGGGAGGTGTGCGCCTTCGTCGCACGCGACGCGAGGGGCTGCTCGGTCCAGGTCAGTCGGACGGGGCGGGGGACGAAGAAGGACGCCCCGTGCGTCGCTGCCGAGATGACACTCAGAGCTTCGACGGCGTCGGTCGCGCGGGAGCCAGTCGCCGAGATGCGCGACTTCTGGGCCGAGACCATCGATGAGGTCATCGACGGGCTACTGCGAGTCGTCGCGCCGGTGGTACTGGTCAGGGGATCGGCCACCACCTGAGATTGCTTCCGATTGGCTCGAAGGACAGACTGCACGATGTGCGAACGGAGATCTATGTGCGGGCGAACGCCGCCCACTCGAGTGTCGGCGGGGACTTTGACGGTGCACTCGTGGTGCGTGTCGTTGAACCGGCGGAGTCTGGGCGGGCCACCGAGGCCGCCCTGGCAGCGGTTGCCGAATGCCTAGACGTGTCCCGCCGAAGCGTGGCCCTCCTCAGGGGTTCCCGGAGCCGAAGAAAGCTGGTCGAGATCCGGGTCTCCTCTGCTGATGAGCCACGGGTTCAGGCGGCACTGCTTCGCCTCCGCACGGGTGACGAACGTTAAGTCGGTAGGGTACCCTCGACCGAAGTCGTGGACCATCGCCGGGATCCTCTCGTTCAGCTACGGCGGACTGCACCCTTCGGGTGAGCTGCTCCTCGAGACAGTCCATTCATCCAGGTCAGAGGCTCCGCGGAATCCAGCCTGCTTCACTGCTCTCTGGGTGGGGTCTCACCACGAGATCTTCCGAGGCAGACTCACGTCAATGGGCAAGCGCGCGCGAACGTTCGTCTCGGTGGTCGTGATCGCGGGATTCGCCAATCTCGCGGTGGCAACCACCGTGGGCGCCGCGCAACCGTGGCCGATGCTGACCAACCTCTCGTTGGGTACGGGCACCCAGATCGACTCAGTTGACTTCGTCTCACCGTCACTCGGCTACGGCATCGCGTCGAACTCCTACGTAGGCTCGTCAACGCACGTGACGGAACCCTTCTATTTGGTCAGCACGACGGACCAGGGGACTCGTTGGAGACTCGGACCTCGAGTGCCACTTCCTCCAACAAAGGGGGCGGGTCCGTACCGGGTACCCCTCGTGGACTTTGTCGCACCATCCATTGGCTACGTCGGTGAGCAACAGGGCGTCGGCGGTGACATTCAGGTCACGAGAGACGCTGGTGCACAGTGGGCGAAGTTGCGAGCGCCGGGAGTGGAGGTGGCCTTCGCGGTATCGGGCGCGACCGCGGCCGTGGTGACCTCGCTGTGCCACCGCGCCCAAGAGCGGAGCTGCCCTGCCCGGCTGTCGCTGTTCCACGAGGGTTCGCCGACCCCCTACGAGTCCCATCCGCTCCCCCGGTCGGTCTGGGCGGGACAGTCGCAGCTCTATCCCGCCCTCACGGCAATGAGCCCGACGACGTACGCATTCGTTGTCGGACAGACCTACGGAGGCCCCTCGACCATCCTCGAGACCGCCAACGCTGGCGCCACCTGGCGACGGATCCCCGACCCCTGCGGCGCGATCCAAGTGAATCAAATCCTCGCCGCATCCCCCTCGAGGTGGCTCCTGGCCTGCTGGCGGGACGAGGGCATGAGCCAGGGGCCGGGGGGCCTCTGGCGAACGTCCAACAGTGGCGCCACCTGGTCCAGCATTCGTGACACCCTCAGCCGTCTACCGGGTCTCACCAACGTCGGAGTGGACGCCAGTGTCCTCTCGTACAGCAACGACTATCGCATCATCTACGGGACCGTCTATAACCCGGCGGGTGGTCTCGAGTACAGCGTCGACGGTGGGCGTAAGTGGACCTTCGAGCCCGATCCCAACATGAACGACGGGGGCGCGGCCGAGTCGCTCGCCACCCTTGGCTCTGCGGGAGCGGTGTTGGTCGAGCTGCACGGCGATCTCTTTCGCACACGGAATGGAACGTCGTGGACAGCGCTTTCCGGATTGCCGGCGGGGCGCTTTCGGGGAGACCCGGTCTGTCGGGCCGGCACGGTACGCGTCTCCGAATCCGGTCGGGTGCGCGACGTGGGCGGCTGGAAGGAGACGCTGGAGTTCACCAACAACACCAACCACGCCTGCTATCTCTACGGCGCGCCGGAGCTGCAAATCGTTGCCGGGCGCGCTCGACGCAAGGTGGGCTGGCCGTCACCGTACACGGGGAACTACGGGACCGCCACGAGGTACGTAACTCTGTCGGCGTTGGGCGGGAGGGCCACGGTCAAATTGCAGGTCTTCCCGCCGGGCAAGACGCCGCCGTCGGGGTGCGACGAGACCGCGGTCACGGGGGCCACCGTCACGTTCGGACCGGGGTCGGTCTTCTACGTACCCCTGCCCAAGGTAACCACGTTGTGCCGTCAAGGTTGGTCTGTGCAGTCGTTTCAAGTCAAATGATCTGGGCGTCGGCGGCCGAGGGATGTCATCCGTGAACGTCGCGCCGTTGAAGGTGACGGGACGTCGTGTCGGGTTCGTGGACGGCGATGGTCGATCCATCAGTGTGGTGACCCGGCGCGCCGCGCGTCCGTGGCTCGTACGATGCGCCGTTTGGACAACGGTGGCGCTCCGACTGTGCTCGACCAGCTACTGGACCGAGATCTCTCGTGTGACGCCTCGACAACTCGTGGGTTGACGAACCACCTCCCGATGGCCCTCGTGGCCAAGGCCGGACTCGGGGCGCCGCTCGAGGAGCTCGTCCGGTTCAGTACCACGTACGGGGCGCGGCTGCGAATCCGTGGCGCGCCAGGAGACGTTCTCACCGATGCGACGTGGCAGCGGTCGATCGATGAGCCCGCGGCGTACCCCGAACTGGCGGACTTCTTCTGCCGCCAGATTGATGCTCGCGGTGTCGACGAGGTGCTGCGCGCGTATCTTCCCCGATTCGTCTCAGGACTCTCGGGCGCCGCATTCCACGGGGCCATCCGCCTCTCGTACGCCCTCGACGCGGCATCCGCGCGTCGAGTGGGGGCCGCGATGGGCTACTTTGCGGCGAACGCCGCGTCCCTCGCCCCCCTCGGGGCCGCCGACGCCGAGACCGACGACCCCGCGGACGTTCTGAGGGGGCTCGCCGAGGAGGGGGAGGGGACGACGGTCCCGTCCATGGCACGGATAAGCGACGAGATGCGTTGGGTCGCGCGGCAGCTGTCGTTCGCGCGTTGTGTCGCCACCCTGTCCGTGGATGGCGACGCCCCTCGTCGCATGGCCGAGGTCGCCGTGAAGCTCTACGCCACGACCGACGACTTCACGGCCCTGCACGGGGTCACGGGTCTAGAAGCCCTCGCCCGACTTCGCGGGTTCGTCGAGGACCACGGCGAGTTCGATCGATACTGCTTTCAGGCGCTGGCGGCGGCCTACGTCTCCCTCGGTGCTCCCCCGATCTGGTCAAAGGAGCGGCTCGGTGAGTTCGCGATGTCGACCGACCTCGAACGCGGCGACGTCGCCCGGCGCGGCGCGATGAGTGACGACGAGCACGTCGCTAAATTGGTGTTTACGGCCCAGCGACTGGGCGTGGTCATGGAAGATCCCCCCTATCGGGCCGTGGCGGAGAGGGCGGTAAGGAATGACACGACGAGTCCCGAGGCGGCGGGGCGGGGCCACGACGCGTAACTCGAGGCACGGGGGGCCGGCTCCGCGTCGCACCATCGCCTCGGCCGGGTTCTCGTCCGTCATCCCTCCCCACGATTCGCGAGAAAGACCACACGCTCGGCGGACAAGGTGGACGGAAGTCCGTGCAATCACGGGCGTGACGGAACGACCGGACACGACGAGATGATCACGGAGATCTATGAGGGCACGAACCAGATCCAGCGGACCGTCGTCGCCCGCGAGCGGCGGCGCTAGCGGTGGGTGAGCTGCCGACCGGTCCGACCCTCGCCCGGCGCGCCCTGGCGAGCCTCGCGCCGTCGTGGGTGCTCGAGACCGTTGACGCCCTCGACCTACGCCCGTCGGGCAAGCTCACCCCGGTCGTGGCGATGCCGCTGCGCGACCTCCAGCGCAGCCGCGACGTCGCGGCCTTCGCCGCCCGCGCGCCCTGGGTCGCCGTGCGGGGCCTGGTCGAGCTGCTGACGATGGCCCCGCTCGAGGCCGTCGTCGCGCGCCTCGGGGCGGCGGCCGACGACCCGAGTGAGGAGCAGCTGCGCGGGGCCCTCGCCTCTCTCGCCGGAGAGGGCATGACCCGTGACGAGCGGCTGCTCGTCCTCGCCTACGCCGTCCTCGAGGGCTTCGCCGCCGCGCCCCACTGCGCACGCCTGCTCGAGGACGACCCCGACTTCACCCTGGCCGAGCTGCCCGAAGGGGGCGAGCCCACCGCCGCGTCCCCCGCCCCCCGGGTGGTGGACGAGACGGTGCGCGAACGTCGCCGCGAACGTCGGGCCGCCGCGCGCACGCGTCGCGCGGCCCCGTCGCCGCCCCCGCCGCGCGCCAAGGCTCGCCCGCACGCTCCCGCGACGCCGCCCTCTCCGCCACTCGCACCGGCCACGCGCGAGCATCGAGCGCTCGGGCGACGCTCGCTGAGCCTCACTCCCCTCGAGGCCTCCCGCTTCGACCCGGCGCACCCTCTGGCGGGCGCCGTGGTGGTGGTCGAGGTCCCCTTCGACGGGGTCGACCCCGACGCGCCCGAGGCGACCGCCAAGGCCCGTCCCGCCCTCGTCGTCGCCGCCGCCAGCGACGCACTCTTAGTGCGCGCCCTCTACTCCCGCGCCGCCCCGACGCGCCAGCCCTTCGTCCCGTGGCGTCGCGTCGGGCTCGACCACCCGTCGTTCATCGAGGACGCTCGCGTGGCGATCGCCCTGATCGAGCCGGCCCCGACACCGCTCGGCCGGCTGAGCGACGAGGAGTGGAACGCCCTCAGCCTGTAGGCGGGCCGAGAGGCGTCGAGGGTGCCGTCGGCGCCCCGGTGTCCTCCGACCCGTGGCGCGCTCGTGGGCGGTGCACGACGAGCGTGGCGACCCCGGCCGCGGCGAGCACCAGGCCGGCGAGCTGGACCCCGATCGAGCCGCTGTGAGACTCCTGGCCGAGCAAGAAGTGCTCGTCGAAGGTGCGCACGAGCCCCCACACGGTCATGGCGATCCCGGTGACGAGTCCGCGGACCCGGCCCCATCCGCGGTGCTCGAGGTAGAGCAGGATCAGCCAGAGGGTGCCGTCCTCGGCGCCTTGGATGAGGGGGACGGGTACCCGCTTGCCGGGCTGGCCCTGGTAGGCGAGGCCGATCCAGGAGTGGGTGAGGTGGCCGCCGCCGGCGACCATGAACTGCGGACCGAGGACCCGTCCGAGGGCCCAGCCGGCGACGAGCGCGGGCACGAGGGCGTCGGTGAAGTCGGTGAGGGGAACCCCGGGCCACCACCGGTGCACCAGCCACAGCCCCACCACGAGGGCCGCGCCGATCCCCCCGAAACTCGCCAGCCCGCCCTGCCAGACCTCGAACCACCGGGCGGGGTGGCCCGCGTAGTACGACCAGTTGGTCGCGACGTGCGCGCCGCGCGCCCCGACGAGCGCCGCCACGAGGAGCCAGCCGGTGAAGGGGCCGAAGCGACCCACGTCGATCCCGCGGCGCTCGAGGCGGCGCCGCGCGTAGAGGTAGGCGACGTAGGCGGCGATGGCCAAGCCGAAGCCGTAGGTGTGAAAGACGAGGGGCCCCAGGTGGAACGAGGTGGGGAAGCCCCGCACTAGCGGGGACGGCCGAGCCCGACGAAACCGTAGCCGAGCCGCACTGGGGTGATGTGGACGACGGCGCCGGTGTAGGGCGCCTCGACCATCATCCCGTGACCGATGTACATGGCCTCGTGCTCGTCGCCGCCCGGGCCGTAGAAGAGGATGTCACCCGGCTGGATGTCCCAGAGGGGCACCCGCTCGGTGTCGACGTACTGGGCGCCGGAGTAGTGGGGCAGGTAGATGCCGGCCGCCTCGTAGGCGAGCATCACGAGGCCCGAGCAGTCCACGCCCGAGCGGCTCGCGCCGCCCCAGACGTAGGGCACACCGACCATGGAGAGGGCGAAGTCGACCGCGATGTTGGCCTTGGAGTCCGGTGGGGGGGCGGGAAAACCGGTCACCGGCTGGGCGCTCGCCAGCTGGCTGGCCGAGCTGGCCACGGCGGCGGCCTGCGCCTGGGCGATGAAGGTCGCGATCTGGCCCTTGACCTGGGTCAACGTGTGGTTGAGCTGGGCCTGGATGAGCCGGGCCTTGTGGTACGAGTGGGCCATGTCCAGGGCCACGCGCAGGGCGTGACGGTCCTCGGCGCGCAAGATGCCCTTCTCCAGGGTGAGTCGGACCCGCGAGCGCTTGAGCGTCGAGATGGTGGCGTTGATGTCCCCGGCCGCCAGCTGGGTATACACGTTGGTTGCCCCGAGGTCGGCGCCGCGGTTGGAAAAGAGGGGGTTATTCGTGAGCGACGCGCCGTTGGTGACGTAGGCGAAGACGACGTCGCGGCGCAGCTGAGCCGAACCGCGGTTCACCTTGCCCTCGATCTGGGCCACGAGGTTCTTGGTGTTGGCGATCTCGTTGTTGTAGTGCGCGAGGGTGATCTTGGCCTTGTCGTAGCGCTGGCCGAGCGCGCCGACGTCGGCGTTCATGCGGTTGATCTGGGCGAGCAGGATCTTGGCTTGGGTGCGGGCGTTCGAGAGCGAGGTCGCCCCCGCGCCGGGGCCAACGGCGAGGGCACCCGAGAGCCCGAGGGTCACGGCCATGGTGGAGGCCACCAGGCGCACTCCGTGTCGCCCCCGCGTTCGAGGCGTCAGCACACCGTGCTCGACGTCAGGCACCGGAACAGGCTACCTGGCCGCGCGCGACGAGCCGGGGGGCACACCGGCCACGCGTCGTGTCCTACCTGGTCGTAGCGGATCACGCGGTTTCGGTGCCGGGTGGGTAAGTGGGAGCGCCGTAGTCTCGGGCCTATGTCCCAGCGTTCTCGGAACCTCCCTCGGCGATCGTGCCTGTCGACCCCCGGGTCGTCGGACCGCTTCCTCGCCAAGGCCCCGACCGCCGCGGCGGACTTCTCCTTCCTCGACCTCGAGGACTCGGTTGCCCCGAGCGAGAAGGTCGCGGCGCGAGCGAGGGTCGTCCACGCCGTGCGCACCCTCGACTGGGATGAACGGGTGCTCTGCGTGCGCGTCAACGCCTGGGACACCCCGTGGACCTACGGCGACGTGATCGACGTCGTCGGACAGGCCGGACCGCGGCTCGACGAGGTGATGCTCCCCAAGGTCCGTCGGGCGAGCGACGTCGTCGCCCTCGACCTCCTGCTCACCCAGGTCGAACGCAACGCCGGGCTCGAGGTGGGTCACGTCGGCATCGAGGCCCAGATCGAGACGGCCGAGGGGCTCAACAACGTCGAGGAGATCTGCGCGGCGTCGTCCCGGCTGGAGTCGATCGTCTTCGGGCCGGCCGATTTTGCGGCCTCGATCGGGATGCCGGTGACGACGATCGACGAGACCATCCACGAGGGGCCCTCGACGCCCTTCTCGTACGTGCTGGCGAAAATCCTGATGGCCGGGCGGGCCAACGGGCTGCACGTGATCGACGGGCCCTTCTTGAAGGTGCGCGACCTCGGGGCGCTGCGCTTCGCGGCCTCGGTCAGCGCCGCCTACGGCTACGACGGCAAGTGGGCCCTCACCCCCGACCAGGCCCAGGTTCTCAACGAGGTGTTCTCGCCCAGCCAGGAGCTCTTTGACAAGTCCTGGGCCATCCTCGACGCCTACCAGCGCGCGACCGAGGTGGAGGGGATGGGCGCGGTGATGTTCGGTGACGAGATGATCGATGAGGCCTCCGCGAAGATCGCCCACTCGTTCGTCGCGCGTGGCGAGCGCGCCGGCATGCGTCGGAGCGGCGCCTAACGCCCCTCGAGAAGGCGCCGGGCGATCACCTTGAGACAGAGCGTCTCGTCGGCGCCCTCGAAGATCGAGAGGACTCGCGCGTCGACGAAGTAGCGGCTGACCGGGTACTCCTCGGCGTAGCCCATCCCGCCGTGGATCTGCTGGGCCTCGCGGGTGACCCACTCGGCGGCCCGGCAGACGTAGGCCTTGGCCATGGAGGCCTCGAGGCCCCCCTCGCCCTCGGCCATCCGGCGCGCCACCGCCAGCGCGAACTGCCGCGAGCACTGGATGATCGCCGCCATGAGGCCGAGCTTGACCCGGGTCAGCTCGTACTCGACGACGGGGCGACCGAAGACGACGCGGTGGCGCGCGTAGTCGAGCGCCGCGTCGTAGGCCGCCTGCATCACCCCGACGGCGCGGGCGGCCGTCTGGATCCGCCCGTTCTCGAAGCCGGCCATCTGGAAGTAGAAACCCCGCCCGAGGCCCGCCTCGCCCCCGATCAGCCGGTCGTCGGGGACGAACCAGCTGTCAAGGCTCAGCTCGTAGGAGTGCATCCCGCGGTAACCCAGGGTGTCGATCGGGCGACCCTCGAGGCGCCCGTCGGGGTCGGCGCGACCGTCGGACGAGGCGTCTTGGGTGAAGAGGAAGCCCGAGGACGCCCCGTGGGGCTTGTCCACGAGGAAGAGCGAGAGCCCGCGGTGAGCCTTGGCGCGGTCGGGGTCGGTGCGCGCGAGCAGCACGAGCACGTCGGCGCGCGCGGCGAAGGTGCACCAGGTCTTGGCCCCCGAGAGGAGCCACCCGCCCGTCGTGCGCGTCGCGGTGGTCGTGATCCCGGCGACGTCGGAGCCGTAGTCCGGCTCGGTGACGGCGATCGCGCAGAGCACCTCGGCCGAGGCGAGGCGGGGCAGCCAGTGGGCCTTTTGCTCGGCCGTTCCCCCGGCGAGCAGGGCGCGCGTCATGATTTCGGGTCGGGTGATGAGCGACCCGCCCACGCCGAGACTCGCGCGGCTCAACTCCTCGGTCGCCACCACCATGCCCAGGTAGTCCGACTCCCCGCCCGAGGCGAAACCGCCGAACTCCTCGGGCACCGAGAGCCCGAATCCCCCGAGGTCGTTGAGTCCGTCGATCACCGACTCGGGGATGTCGGCGTTGTGGCGGTGCACCGTCTCGGCGACGGGTCGGACCCGCTCTTCGGCGAAGCGCCGGAAGGTCTGGGCCACGAGCTCGAAGTCCTCGTCCAGGTGGCGCGGCCCGGGTGTCTCGGCGAGCGCGGCGATGGCCGCCGGGTCCCGGTAGGCGGCGACGAACCCGGCGAAGGGAGCGAACCAGCCGGCCCCGACCCCCCAGTCGCCCTCGCGTCCGGCGACCCGTCCCGCGAGCTCGCCGAGGGCGTGGGCGACAAAGACCCCCACGAGGGCCGCCTCGGTGGCGCCGCGACGGGCGTAGTCGAGACAGGCCCGCGCCGCCGCGATCGCGCTCGCGCTGTGGGCGAGGTCGTAGGCGCGCACCTGGTGGGCGTCGGCGCCCCCGTCGGTGGCGAGCCGGGCGAGGGCGGCGTCGACGACGGCCTGG
>JAKCEK010000053.1 GCA_021838005.1 Actinomycetes bacterium | reverse complement strand
CGGAACGAGGGGATGTTCGTGCGCATCAGACCGCCGGCCCGGTCGTAGCGCTCGAAGAGGGTCAGCTCGTAGCCGAGCGGCGCGAGGTCGTTGGCCACGGTGAGCGAGGCGGGACCCGCTCCAATCAGGGCGACGCGCTTGCCGTTGGTCGTCAGAGGCAACGGTGTCAGCGAGGCGCGCACGTCGTCGGCCAGGTCCGCCGCCACGCGCTTGAGTCGGCAGATGGCGACGGGCTCGCCGTCGACCCGCGTGCGCCGGCAGGCCGGCTCGCACGGGCGGTCGCACGTGCGTCCGAGGATCCCGGGGAAGACGTTCGACTCTCGGTTGAGCAGGTACGCCTCGGTGTCACGACCCTGGGCGATCAGGCGGATGTACCCCGGGACGTTGGTGTGGGCGGGACAGGCCCACTGGCAGTCGACGACGCGGTGGTAGTAGTCAGGACTGGCGGTGTCCGTCGGTTCCACTACGTCTCCCCTCGTCGAGGGGCCGCCGTCCCCGCCGGGGGGCAGCGGTCCGTTAGCCGTAGCGTACAGCGCTCACCGAACCCCTCCGGCGCGGCCCGGACGGCTCGGGTGAGTTGGCTAGGTTGAGGGTCGCTCGAAAGGGGGGCGCGTGGATAACGCAGGGGATGCGCTCGGGCCCCCGGCAGGTCCGCATCCCGAGGGTGTCGTGACGACCGGCCTCGCGGTCGAGGTCCGGGGGCTCACCAAGTCCTACGGAGGCGCGGCGGTGCTGCGCGGGGTGGACCTCGCGATCGCCCCGGGCGAGATCTTCGCGCTGCTCGGGCCGAACGGGGCGGGCAAGACGACGACCGTCGAGATCCTCGAGGGGTTCCGGCGTCGCGACGGGGGACTCGTGCAGGTCCTGGGCGAGGACCCGGCCGACGAGTCGCTGGCTCTGCGCTCGCGTATCGGGATAGTCCTGCAGGCCAACGGGGTCGACCCCTACCTCAGCGTCACCGAGACCCTCGCGATGTTCGCGGGCATCTACCCCCACCCCCGGCCGGTGGACGAGGTCATCACCCTGGTGGGCCTGGAGGCCCAGCGCGGCGCCCGGGTGGTCCGGCTCTCGGGCGGCCAGCAGCGCCGCCTCGACGTCGCCGTGGCCCTGGTGGGCGACCCCGAACTGCTCTTCCTCGACGAGCCGACCACGGGCTTCGACCCGTCCGCCCGACGCGAAGCCTGGGAGGTGATCAAGAACCTCGCCTCGCTGGGCAAGACGGTGCTCTTGACGACGCACTACATGGACGAGGCTCAGTACCTGGCCGACTCGGTCGCCGTCATCGCCCAGGGCCGGATCGTCGCGCGCGGCACGCCCGAGACGATCGGAGACCGGGCGCGCCGACGCGCGCGGGTGCGCTTCAGCGTCACCGACGCCACGACCCCGCCTGCTTCGATCGCCGCGACCGGCGATCACGGGTCGTTCGCGTTCGACACCGAGGACGCCACCGCGGATCTGCACGAGCTCACGTCGTGGGCCCTCGAGGGCGGCCACCACCTCGAGGGCCTTGAGGTGACCCGACCCACGCTGGAGGACGTCTACCTGGAGCTCACCGGATCGGCCCCGCCCGGCGGCCCGGCCCCGATCGCGCCGGCCGGCCCGGCGCCGGACCTCGCGGCCCGGCCTCGGCGGCGTCGCGAGCACGTCGGGGCGGCTCGGTTCACCCGCGTGACCCTCGCCCAGGTCCGCTACGTCAACAAGGCCTTCTGGCGCAACCCGTCCCGGGCCTTCTTCACCTTCGCGTTCCCGCTGATGTTCCTCGTGATCTTCACGGCGCTCGTGGGGAACTTCAGCGTCTCCCTCGGTTCAAAGGTGGTGACGTCGGCGACCTACTACGTCGCCTCGATGGGCGCCTACGCCGTCATCAACGCGTGCTGGAACAGCCTGGCCATCGCGGTCGCGTTCCAGCGCGAGGAGGGCCTGTTGAAGCGCGTGCGCGGGACGCCGATGCCGAGCTCGGCCTTCCTCCTCAGCCGGGTCCTGCACTCGGTGGCCGTGGGGATCGGATTGGTGGCGGTGACGGCCGTCTTCGGCCGCGCCTTCTACGCTGCGACCCTGCCCACGGGCGCGACACTCGCGCGCTTCGTGGTCGCCCTCGTCGTGGCGGCGGCGGCGTTCTGCGCCCTGGGCCTGGCTACCGTGGCCTTCCTGCCCAATACCGATAGCGCGATCGTCACCACGAACGCCATCGTGCTGCCCCTGCTGTTCCTCTCGGGCGTGTTTATCCCGGTGACCGCCAAGTCGCCGGCGTGGATCCAGTGGGTGGGGAGGGTCTTTCCCGTGCGCCACTGCGTCAACGCCATGCAGTCGGCCTTCTTGGGCACGCCCTTCAACTGGGACGACGTGGGCGTGGTCGCCCTGTGGGGGGTGGCGGCTGTCGTGGTCGCCCTTCGATTCTTTACCTGGGAGCCGAGGAGAGTCTGAAGACGAGAGGCTCCGCGACGGCCCGCCCCGCCCGCGCGGCGGGTACGGCGCTCGAGGTCGCCCCTCGGCCGAGCGCAGGTGGGCTGGTGGTGTCGAGCGACGCGGCGTGGCTAGCCTGGCCCCGGTGAGCGACGGTCCAGACCCGGCGGGAAGCTCGACGGCGAAGGCCCCCGAGCATCCCCTCACCCTGGCCGTCGACGTGGGCGGGACGGGGCTCAAGGCGAGCGTCCTCGACCGGCGAGGCGGCATGGTGACCGATCGGGTCCGCGCGTCCACGCCCTACCCCATGCCCCCGGATCGGCTGGTCGGGGCGCTCACCGAGTTGACCGGGGCCCTGCCGACGCCCGACCGCGCCGCCGTCGGCTTCCCGGGCATGGTCCGTCGCGGCCGGGTGCTGAGCGCTCCCCACTTTGTCACCACGCGTGGTCCCGGCTCGCCGGTTGACCCCTCGCTCGTCGCGGCATGGGAGGACTTCGACCTGGCGTCCGCGCTCGCGACGGCCCTCAAGGTGCCGTGCCGGGTGGCCAACGACGCCGACGTGCAGGGTGCGGCGGTCGTCGTGGGCCGAGGACTCGAGGTGGTGCTCACGCTCGGGACGGGGTTCGGCACCGCGTTCTTCATGGACGGTCGGCTTCTGCCGCACATGGAGTTCGCCCAGGTCGACTTCGACAAGGGCGACACCTTCAACGAGCGGCTCGGCAACGCGGTCCGCAAGGAGATCGGAAACTCGAAGTGGAACCGGCGGGTACGCCTGGCGATCGACTATTTCGACGTGCTGACCTCCTTCGACCACCTCTATATCGGCGGGGGAAACGCTCGACACGTGACCCGTGGTGGCCTCGGCGACGCCGCCGCGCGCGTCTCGATCGTGGGGAACACCGAGGGAATCCTCGGGGGCATCAAGCTCTGGGACGACGGTCACCTCGGCGTCGGCCCGAGGGGAGCGTGAGGGGCGGAGGCGTCACCTGGCCGGCGCCCGGCCCGGTCCCCGGGCGGGTCGTGGCGGGGGGCGGCGGCCCGTGGCCCCGACCGCACGACCGGACCGCACGACCCTCCGGGGAACGCCCGCCACGGCGCTCCCGCGAACCCGGCCGGGCGGGACTAGAAGTCGGGGTCGAAGGTGGGGCGTAGGTCCGCGCCCGATCGCCCACCGTCGGGTCGCACGCTCAGCACCTGGTGCACCTCGAGGTGGTGACGCTCGAAGCCCACCGCCGATCCGGCCATGTAGAGCCGCCAGACGCGAGCGCGTTCGGGCCCGACCTCGGCGACGGCCGCGTCCCAGTGGGTCTCGAGGTTCGCGACCCATCGGCGCAGGGTCAGCCCGTAGTGCTCGCGGAGGCTCTCGAGGTGGCGGACCTCGAAGCCGTGGGCTTGGAACATCGAGACGAGGGTCCCGACCTCGTGGAGCTCCCCGTCGGGAAAGACGTAGCGATCGATGAAGGCGCTCGCGGTGCGCGACGGGCCCCGGAGTCCGAGGGCGATCTGGATCTGGCGGATCGTCTCGTCGAGGCGCGACGGACGGGGGTCCTCCTCGAACGACACGGGTCGTCCGATCGCGTGGTTGAGGAAGCGACCGCCGGGGCGCAGGAGGTCGAAGGCCCTCTGGGTGTAGTGGCCGAGAGCCCGACGTCCGACGTGCTCACTCATGCCGATCGAGCTGATGGCGTCGTAGGGCCCGTCGGCGACGTCGCGGTAGTCCTGCACCCGGAACTCGACGAGGTCGGCGACCCCGGCCCGACGGGCCCGTTCGGTGGCGTAGCGCGCCTGAGGCTCCGAGAGGGTCACGCCCACGGCGCGCACGCCGTAGGTCGCGGCGGCGTGGAGGGCCATCGTGCCCCAGCCGCACCCGACGTCGAGCAGCCGATCGCCCGGGCCGAGGCCGAGTTTGCGCGCGACGAGGTCGACCTTGCGGGTCTGGGCCTGTTCGAGCGAGTCCCCGGGCGAGCGCCAGAGCGCGCACGAGTAGGTCATGGAGGGGCCGAGCACCATCTCGTAGAACCGGTTGGAGACGTCGTAGTGGTGGGTGACGGCTCGGCGATCTCGGGACCGGCTGTGCATCAGCCCGCGGGGCCGGGCCTCGATCGGCGGCGGTGGCGGGGGGACCAGGCCGTCGCGGCCGACGAGTTCTACCAGGGTTCGCACGACGGCCGGGTGCGCGAACCGCCGGGGTTCGGGGGCGCGGAGGGAGAAGAGCGGGTCGAGGTCGCCCTCGACGTCGATGTCGCCGGCCACGTAGGCCCGCGCGAGCCCGAGTTCGCCGGGACGCGCGAGGATTCGGCGTAGGGCGTCCCGGGAGCGGATACGCAGCGTGACGGCGTTGGCGCCTGAGGGGACCGTCGGCTCGGCGACGCTCCCGTCGTAGGCCTCGACGCGTAGGGGAACCCGCCCGTCGAGGACCGTGGTGACGAGGGTGGCGACGTCCATGGCTCCTCCCGGTGCCCGTTCTAGCAGCGTCGGGGTGGGAGCCGCACCGGCGCAATACACTGCGCCCAGAACGGACGACGCGCGCCGCCCGGGGAAGGAGCGGTCATGGGCATCGCCCTCGCCGTCATCGCGGCCATCGTGGTCATACTCGTCATCGTCGTCATCGCCAAGGCGGTGCGCATCGTTCAGCAGGGCTTCGTGGGGGTCGTGACCCGCTTCGGTGAGTTCAAGGAGATCCGCCAGCCCGGGCTGACCTTCATCGTCCCGATCGTCGAGAACCTGCGCGCGGTCGACGTACGTGAAACGCCGCGCACCGGCGACCGTCAACAGGTGATCACACGCGACAACGTCGCGGTGATCGTCAACGCGACGATCTTCTCCCAGGTGGTCGACGTGCGCCTGGCCCTGTTCACCAACTCGGACTATCTCGTGAGCGTGGACAACCTCGCGCGCACGTCCCTGCGCGCGGTGTTCGGCTCGATCAGCCTCGACGAGGCCTTCAGCCAGCGCGAGAGGATCGGTACGCTCCTGCAGACCCAGATGGAGGAGGCGACCGACAAGTGGGGCGTGCGCATCAACCGGGTCGAGGTCATGGAGATCACCCCGCCCGATCAGATCCTTCAGGCGATGGCGCTGCAGAAGCAGGCCGATCAGGAAAAGCGGGCTCGCATCCTCGAGTCCGAGGGCCAGCAGCAGTCCGCGATCAACCTCGCCGACGGCCAGCGCCAGGCCGCGATCAAAGAGGCCGAGGGAGCCCAGCAGTCGGCCATCTTGCGCGCCGAGGGTCAGCGCCAGGCCCAGATCCTCGAGGCCCAGGGTCGGGCCCAGGCCATCGATCTGATCTACGCCGCCATCAAGGGCCAGTCCCCCGACCCCACCCTGGTCGCGATACTGCAGCTGGACACCCTGGCGCGCTTCGCCGAGAGCCCCAACACCAAGCTCGTCGTGCCGGCCGAGAGCGCGGCGCTGCTCGGCGCGGCCCAGGCGATCAAGAGCGTCCTCGACGCGGTCCCCACCGCGGGAGCTAGCTGAGCCTTTCGACCCAGAGCGTCGTCCCGTGGGCCCGGCGCACCACGACCCGCGCCCCGTCGGGGATCGTCTCGCCCGACTCGGTGACGGCCCGCCAGGACTCGCCCTTGATGGTGACCCGGCCCGGATGTCCCTCGTCGCCGACGACCTGCTCGACGAAGCCCGTCTGGTCGGTCATCGGCCCGCGGGCCGGCAGCGTGAGGTCCTGGGTTCGGTGGCGACGAAAGTGGGCCAGGGCGAAGGGTCGCAGTGCGGCCAGGAGTGCCGCCGAGGCGACCAGCCAGACGAACGCCTGGACGAGGAACGGGACGCCGAGGAGGGCGAGGGCGAAGGCGACGACGGCGCCCGCGCCGACGAAGGCGGCGACGAGGGCGTTGGTGTGGAGTTCGGCGAGGACGCAGACCACGATGATCAGAGCCCAGAAGACCATCGCCATAGCCGGGAGTATACGGCCGGCGCCCGCGGGTTGACCGGGCGGCGGGGGGGCCCGTCGAGGGTTACGGTGGGGCCGTGACCATCGATGCAACGCCGCATCGAGGACTGCTGGCGCCGACCACCCTCGGAGTCGACGACGCGGTCCCCGAGGACGATCGCCGTCGGCTCGCGGTGCGCCGGTTCCTCGCGGCGCACCCCTCGCCCCGCGGCGCCGAGCTCGCCGAGGCCGGGCTCGTCGCCCCCCACTGGCCGCCCCCGTGGGGGCTCGGCGCCGATCCCGAGCACCAATTGGTGATCGACGATGAGTTGCGTCGAGCCGGGGTGTCGCGACCGGTGAACCCGATCGGCATCGGCTGGGCGGGTCCGACGATCCTCGCCGCGGGCACCGACGCGCAGCGCGCGCGGTGGCTCCCGGGCATCCTCTCGGGCGAGGAGTTCTGGTGCCAGCTCTTCAGCGAGCCCGACGCCGGCAGCGACCTGGTGTCGCTCGCCACGCGCGCCCGGCGCGAGGGGGACCACTGGGTCGTCTCGGGTCAGAAGACCTGGACGAGCTACGCCCACCTGGCCCGATGGGGGATCCTGCTCGCGCGCACCGGCCCGCCCGGCCCGCAGGGCGTCACCTACTTCGTCTGCCCGATGGACGCCCCGGGGGTCAGCGTGCGGCCGCTCGTCGACATGACCGGCGACCACGCGTTCAACGAGGTCTTCTTCGACGAGGTGGTCCTCGACGACGATCTGCGCCTCGGCGAGGTCGACGACGGCTGGCGTCTCGCCAAAATGACCCTGGCCCACGAGCGCGTCGCCCTTTCGGGTGAGGGCGTGCTCTGGGGGCGGGGCCCCACGGCGCGCGACCTCGTCGAGCTCGTCACTCGCGAGGGGTTGGCTCTCGAGCCCAGCGAGCGTGACGCGCTCGTGCGAGCCGTGATTCACGGCGAGGTGCTGCGTCTCTTGCGCGGGCGCATGAACCACGCCGCGCTGACCGGCGTCTCGAGCGGCGCCACCGCGAGCGTGCGCAAGGCGCTGGCCGACGACCACGGCCAAGAGGTGATGGGGCTCGCGGTGCGTGTCGCCCACTCGGCCGGGATGCTGGCCGACCGGGGCCCGGGCGGTGTGGGCGGCGAGGAGGGCGAGTCGTGGGCGTGGGGCTTCCTCTACGCCCAAGCCCTGACCATCGGCGGGGGCACCTCGGTCGTCCAGCGAAACATCATCGCCGAGCGCGTGCTCGGCCTGCCCCGCGAACCGGCCTAGGCCCGGTGGCGCGGCCCGACGACGGGTCGGGGCCCGGCGTGGGTGTTGCCGTAGCGGTGCGCGGTGATCGACACGCTCTGCTCATCCAGCCAGCGCGCGAGCTCGACCGCCCCGTCCTGGGCCAGCGGCCGGGGGTCGAGCGACGCACCGCGCTCGAGGAGCCGGACGGCCGGCGCGCCTTCGGCGCTGAGCCAGCGGACGCGGTCGCCGTCACCGAGCCGCTCCGCGAGCTCCGCGGGGGTCTCGAGGGTCACGTCGAGCTGCCCGCGCACGACCTCGGCGGCGCTGAACTCGAGGGCGACGTCCGAGAGGCGCGCGAGCTCGCGGGCGTAGCGGATCGCGGCGGGGTCCGTCGCGGCGTCGACGCGTACGACGACCGGCCGTGACGGGGCGACGTAGCGCACGAGGTTGGACTCGCTGGCGAGCCCGGCCTGGTCGAGGGCCCGCGAGCCTCTCTCGTCCCACCACCGGCGCGCCTCGGCGAGCGCCGCGTCCACGTCGCGCACCGGCCGCCACCGGCGCAGCGCCTCGACGTAGTGGTCGCCGCCGGCCTTGGCGGTCGGCCCGACCCGCGAGCGCTTCCAGCCGCCGAAGGGCTGGCGGGCGACGATGGCCCCGGTCGTGGTGCGGTTCACGTAGAGGTTGCCGGCCCGGACTCGGCCGGCCCAGGTCTCGATCTCATCGACGTCGAGGGTGTGCAGGCCGGCGGTGAGTCCGTAGGGGGTGGCGTTCTGCCACTCGATCGCCTGGTCGAGGTCGTGGGCGACCATCACCCCAAGCACCGGCCCGAACCACTCGTTGAGGTGCCCCCAGGAGCCGGGACGCACTCCGAGCTTGACCCCGGGGCGCCAGAGGTAGCCCGCGTCGTCGAGGCGCACCGGTTCAACCAGCCAGGACTCCCCCTCTTCAAGGGTGGTGAGGGCCCGGGTGAGGGCCGTCTCGGGCGGGCGGATCAGCGGGCCGACCTGGGTGGCGAACGCCAGGGCCGAGCCGACGGCGAGGCTGGTGACGGCGTCGGCGAGCTGGGCGAAGAAGCGGGGGTCGTCGGCGAGGGTCTTCTCGACGATCGCCAGGCTCGCGGCCGAGCACTTCTGGCCGCCGTTGCCGAAGGCGGCCTGGACGAGGTCGCGCACCGCGAGGTCGAGGTCGGCGCTCGCGGTGACGACGAGCGCGTTCTTGCCGCTCGTCTCGCCCAGCAGGCGGAGGGTCGGCTTCCACCCGGTGAAGAGCCGAGCGGTATCAAAGGAGCCGGTGAGCACGACGGCGCTCACCCCGACGTGGGTCACCAGGTGACGGCCCACGTCGTCGTCCCGGGTGGGCACCATCTGCAGGACGTCGCGGGGCACCCCGGCCTCCCACAGCTGGCGCACGAGGACCTCAGCCACGGCCACGGTCTCGGGCGCCGGCTTCACGACGACGGCGTTGCCGGCCGCCAGCGCCGCCAGGATCCCGCCGGCCGGAATCGAGTAGGGGAAGTTCCACGGTGGCACGACGAGGACCACCCCGAGTGGCTCGGAAGGGCCGCCCTCCACCGCGTGGGCCGCGTAGTGGCGGGCGAAGTCGACGGCCTCGCTCACCTCCGGGTCCGACTCGGCCACGGTCTTGCCGGCGTCGCGGGCCATGACGGCGATGGTCTCGGCGCGTCGCGCGGACATCACCGCGGCGGCCCGCGTGAGGAGCCGGCGGCGTTCCTCGAGGGGCAGGACGTGCCAGCGGGCGAAGCCCGAGCTCGCGAACTCGAGGACCCGGTCGACCTCGACCCGGGTGGCCACCCGGTAGCGGTACCACGGGCGTCCCCCGTCGTTGGGGTCGCGGCCGACCTCGAGGTCGGGCTCACCGGTGAGGTCCAGGTGGTCGAGCGTGTCGATCACGAGGTCGTCCACGGGCCGGAGGGCCGCGAACGCCGCGTCGAGCGCCCCCACGAGGGCGGGATCCGTCGGGTCGGCGTCGGGCTCGTTCGAGAAGCCCGGTCCCTCGGACGCGCGGGCCCGGCGTCGCCGCGTGGTCGGCACCGACGCGCGAGCCCCCAACGCCTCGAGGAAGCGGTGGCGTTGCTCGTCGAGCACGACGGGGTCGTCGGCGATCGAGAGGGCCGCGCGCAGGTAGTTCTCGGGTGCGGTGTTCTCGTCCAGGCGGCGCACGAGGTAGGCCACGGCCGCTGGGAAGTCGTCGCGCCGGGTGACCGGCGCGTAGAGCAGCACGGGTTGGCCGCCCGCGACGAGGGCCTCGGCCTGCGCGTCGGCCATGCCCTCGAGCATCTCCACGTCGAGCTGGTCGCCCACGCCGCGCTCGGCGGCCAGCTCCAGCGCCCAGGCCACGTGGAAGAGGTTGTGGCTGGCCACCCCGACGCGCAGGTGCTCGCGGATCTCGGGCCGCAGGACCTCGTCGAGGAGGCGCAGGTAGCTCGCGTCGACCTCGGCCTTGGATCCGTAGGGCGCGCTGACCCAGCCGTGCAGCTCGGCCTCGACGGTCTCCATGGCGAGGTTTGCCCCCTTCACCAGGCGGACCTTGACCGGTGCGCCCCCGACGGCGCGCCGCGCCCTCGACCACGCGACGAGCTCGGCGAGGGCCGCGTGGGAGTCGGGGAGGTAGGCCTGGAGCACGATCCCCGCCGAGAGGGGCAGGAATTCCGTCTCGCTCAGCACGCTCATGAACGCGTCGAGGGTGAGGCGCAGGTCGCGGTACTCCTCCATGTCGAGATTGACGAAGACGCCGTTCGCTCGCGCCGCTCGGTAGAGGCGCCGGAGGCGTTCGGCGAGGCGCTCGAGCGAGCCGGCGTGGTCGAGGGTGACGAGCTGGCTCGCCACCGACGAGAGCTTCACCGAGACGTAGTCGACGTCGTCGCGCGCGACCATCGTGAGCACCCGCTCGAGACGTTCCTCGGCCTCGCGTTCGCCCAGCACGGCCTCGCCGAGCACGTTCACGTTAAGCGACAGTCCGCGGGCCCGATGGTCGGCGAAGCGCTCCCCGAGCTCGGTGGGGTCGTCGTCGAGGATCAGGGGCGCCGTGAGGGACCTGACCCGTCGCTCGACC
>JAKCEK010000052.1 GCA_021838005.1 Actinomycetes bacterium | reverse complement strand
GGTGACGTCGTAGAAGCGCGTCAGCAGTCGGGCGATCGTCGACTTGCCCGACCCGGTGCGCCCGACGATCGCCACGGTCTCGCCCGGCGAGACCTCGAGGTTCACGCCCTCGAGCACGCGCACCCCGTTGGCGTAGACGAAGCCGACGCCGCGAAAGGCGACCTCCCCGCGCGCGTCGACCAGGTCGTAGGCCCCGGGCCGCTCGACGACGTCCGATCGCTCGTCGAGGATCTCGAAGATCCGCTCGGCGCTGGCCTTGGCGCGCTGGCCCATCATCACGAGCTGGCCGAGCATCATGAAGGGGGCCTGGAGCATCAAGAGGTAGGCGTTGAAGGCGAGGATCGCGCCGAGCCCGAGGTGGCCCTGGATGACCATCCACCCACCGAAGAACAGGACGAGGGCCAGTCCCAGCTGGGGCAGGTTCTGCACCCAGGGCGCCCAGGTGGCGCGCAGGTTGGCGTCCTTGATGTAGGCCCAGGCGACCCGCTCGGCGGCGTCGGCGAGCCGGTTGACCTCGGCGCCCTCCTGGGCGAAGGCCTTGACGACCCGGACCCCGTTCACGTTCTCGTCGACGATCGTCGCGACGTCGGCGAGGCGGGCCTGGGTCACCCACGAGATGGGGAACATCACGCGGCGCATCTTCACGCCGATCACGTAGAGGAAGGGCATGATCACCAGTGCGAGCAGCGCCAGTGGCCACGAGATGCTCAGCATGAACGCGAACGCGATGACGCCGATTCCCGACTGGACGAGGATGAGCGGTGCGAAGGTCGAGTACATCTGCACGCTGCGGATGTCACTGTTGGCCCGGCTGATGAGCTGGCCGGACTGGACCCGGTCGTAGAAGCTGAACGAGAGCCCGGCGAGGTGCTCGTAGATGAGCGAGCGCAGGTCGGCCTCGACGTCGTAGGCCGTCCGGTAGAGGTACTGGCGCGAGGCGAGTCCGGTCAGCCCCGCGAGCACGCCGACCACCACGATCGCGGTCACCGCGTCGCGCAGCGAACCCACGTGCCGGAGCAGGATGTTGTCGACGTCGCCGTTGAGCATGTTCGGGACGAGCACCTGGAGCACCGACGAGACGAACGCCAGGGTGATCGAGGCGATGAAGGGTCCGCGGTGCGAGGCGATCACCGGCAGGACCCGTCGCCACCAGGGCAGGCCGGGGTCGGCGGCGATCCGGGCCCGGGGGCCGGGGTAGCGCGAGCGCACGCCGCCCAGCGGGTTCGCGCCCTCCTCGCTCACCGACGCGGCGGGAGACGAGGGGGAAAACGGCACGGCTTCGAGTGTAACGAGCCACCCCGGCGGACCCCCCGTCCGACGTAGTGTGGCAGCCGTGCCCGCGCTGCTCGTCGTCGACCACCCCGTCGTCGCGGACAAGGTCCGTCAGCTGCGTGACGCGCGCACGGCCAACGCCGACTTCTTGCGCCTCGCCGGGGAGATCTCGCGCTTCGTCGCCTACGAGGCGTTCCGCCACGCCCCGGTGACCGAGACCACCGTCGACACGCCGGTCACCGCCGGCGCGCCGGCGGTGCGCATCGACACCGAGTACGTCATCGTGCCGATCCTGCGCGCGGGGCTAGGCATGAGCCCGGCGGTGCAAGAGGTCCTGCCGCACAACCGTCTCTGTCTGGTGGGCCTGCGGCGCGACGAGAAGACCCTCGAGCCCGAGGTCTACCTCGACGGGTTGCCGGACCGACTCGAGGGCGTCCACGTGGTCGTCTGCGACCCGATGCTCGCCACCGGCGGCTCGCTCGACCGTGTTCTCACGATGCTCGAGGAGCGCGGCGCCGGGACGGTCACGGTGCTGTGCCTGATCGCCGCGCGGCCCGGAGTGGAGTTGGTCCAGTCCCGTCACGAGGCCGTGATCGTGGCGGCGGCCCTCGACGAGGAGCTCAACGCCGTCGGCTACATCACCCCAGGCTTGGGCGACGCCGGTGACCGGCTCTTCGGCCCTCCGGTGCGCTGATCAGTTGAGGAGCGCCCGCAGCCGGGCGCAGTAGTCGTCGAACGCTCCCGCGTGGGCCCGGGGCGCGTCCGGCCACTCGTCGACGTGCCACCCCCAGAACGCCGGGGGCGCCCCGGGGTGGCGGGCCACGACGTGGGCGTGGTGGTGGGTCACGTGGTCAAAGACGAAGGCGTAGACGTGCTCGGCCCCGAGCACTTCGAGCGCTGCGGCGACGCGCGTGGTGAGTCGGGCCTCGGCGACGACCTCGTCGTCGGTGCGCGCGGCGAGTCCCGCCGCGTGCCGACGCGTCTCGACAACGACGTAGCCGAGGTATCCGTCGTGCTCGTCGGGCGGGGCGTGGTAGGCGAGGACCAGGTCGTCCTCGTAGAGCGCGTCGGCGGCGAGGGGACCGGCGCCGCGGTGCTTCTCGCACAGGGGGCAGCCAGCGGCCTCGGTCACGGGCGGCGCGGTGTCCGGCGGGGCCGACGCCTCACCGGCCGATGTCCTCGTCCCACACCTCGGGTCGCTCGGCGATGAAGGTGCGCAGGATCTCCTGGCACGCGGGGTCGTCGAGCACGACGACCTCGACCCCGTTCTCGGCCAGCCACTCGTGCCCGCCGCTGAAGGTCTCGGCCTCGCCGACGACGACCGCGCCGATGCCGAACTGGCGTACGAGCCCCGAGCAGTACCAGCACGGCGAGAGGGTCGTGACCATGACGGTGTCGCGGTAGCCGCGCCGGCGTCCGGCCCGCCGGAAAGCGTCGGTCTCGGCGTGGACCGAGGCGTCGTCCTCTTGGACCCGGCGGTTGTGTCCCGAACCGAGGAGCACCCCGTCGCGGGTGAAGAGGGCGGCGCCGATGGGGATGCCGCCCTCGTCGCGCCCGCGCCGGGCCTCGTCGTAGGCGGTGCGCAGCATCGTGCGCGCGAGCTCGAGGTCGAGCGGTTCCCGGGTGGTGCTCACGGCGATAAGTATGCTCGCTCGGCGTGAGCCAGGGCGCCTACCCGGTCGAGATCGGGACCCAGCACGTGGAGCTGCCGCTCGTGAGGCTGAACGACCGGCTGGCGCTGGCCCTGCTGATCACGGTCGACATGGGCGTGGGCTTCATGGCGCGCGCCGGCGAGGAGCTCGCCGACGCCCTGCGCGACGTGCGCGTGGACGTCGTCGCGACGGTCGCGACCATGGGGATTCCCCTCGCGGTCGAGGTGACGCGCCACCTCGGGCTCGACCAGTACGTGGTGCTGCACAAGACGCCCAAGATCCACCTCGCCGACGCGGTGACCGAGACCGTGCGCTCGATCACGACCGACGCCGACCAGCGCCTCTTGTTCGACCGGGCCCGGATCCCCGCGGTCGAGGGGCGCCGGGTCGCGATCGTCGACGACGTCATCTCGACCGGTGCCTCCACCGGGGCCGCGCTGCGGCTGTTGCGGCGCGTGGGCGCCGAGGTCGTGGCGATCGGCACCCTCGTCACCGAGGCCTCGCTCTGGCGCGACGCGCTGGGCGCCGACGCCGGCATGGTGCGCGCGCTGGGGTCGATCCCCGTCTTTCGCCCCGACGGGGCGGGCGGGCTCGTCGAGGACTGGGTCGGCTGACCTAGCGGACGGTCTCGAGTTCGCGTTGGGCGGTCACCTGGCGCCGCACGTGACCCGTGGCCCGCTCGAGCAGGAAGTAGGCCAGTCCGGCGACGACGATCCCGATGTAGATCGAGAAGTCGGCGCCGCCGATCCACCCCGCGTCGCACGCCCCGCGGACGATCTTGCCCACGCAGACGGCGCCGTAGTGGTTGGAGATCGGGGTCATCCAGTGGAAGGGGAAGTTCACCGGGGGCGGGGCCTTCGAGTAGGCGAGCGTCGCGCAGACCATCCCCGCCACGAAGGCGACGACTCCGTTCCAGTTCACCCCGAGGCGACCAACGTGGTAGATGCTGCCGCGATCCTGGCGCTGGAGCTCGGCGGCGTTGTAGCGGAATCGGCGCATGAGCCAGTCGACCATCATGATCGCGAACCACGGGGCGATCCACACGATGATCACCCCGACGAACTCCTTCATGAACAGCGAGAACGTCGATTGGAACTCGGCCCACAGGGTCAGGCCGCACGCGATGAACGAGTCGAGGATGACGGCCTGGTACCGCTTGAGGCGCACGCCCAGGGCCTGGAGGGACACTCCCGAGGAGTAGAGGTCGAGTGAGTTGATCCCGAAGAGCTGGACGACGGCGAAGACGAGGAAGATCGCCACCACCCAGCTCGGGATGAACCCCTGACCGCGCAGGGCCTCGAAGGGGTTGGCGCTGTTCCAGGCCGTGTTCTGGGCGTTCGAGGAGAGGAACGTGAAGGTGGCCGCGCCCAGGATCATCATCACGATCTCGGGGATCGCGGTCGCGAGGAACACCCAGCCGACCACGGCGCCCTTCTTCGCGTCCCGGGGCAGGTAGCGCGTGTAGTCGTTCCCGCACTCGGTCCACCCCAGCCCGGAGAGGGCGATGGTGAAGGCGAGGCCCGCGGTGTAGGTCTCCCAATTGGTCGGGAACAGTCCCTTGAACGAGGCGGAGCCGTGCTTGAGGTCGTAGACGGCGAGGAGCACGTAGATCGCCCCGAAGGGGACGATGAGGGCCCGCAGCACCTTGACGAGGGTGGCGTGGCCAAAGTAGGGCAGGACCGCCTGGATCGCCGCGGCCAGGATGATGAAGACGACCTTCACCGGCGACGAGACGTGCAGACCCCCCATCTGGCACAGGACAATGGCCGCCCCCACGATCAGGATCAGCCCCTCGGTCTCGAAGCCCAACTGGGTGATCCAGTTGAAGAAGGCGACGATCCGGCCACCCTTGGTACCGAAGGCGGCGCGCGAGATCGTGAAGGCCGTCGTACCGGCCTCGGGACCCTGCAGGGACGCGAGGCCCAGGAGGAAGAAGGAGAGGTTGCCGATCACGATGATCGTGAGCGCGGTGGTGAAGCTGAAGCCGAAGCCCATGAGCAGGGCCCCGTAGATGAAGTACTCGACGTTGAGGGCCGAACCGGCCCACATGGCGCCGATGTTGCGCGGGGTCGCCCAGCGCTCGGATTCAGAGATGAAGTCGATGCCGTGCGTCTCGACGCGGAACGTCGGGTCGCCCGTCGACCCCTCGTGGTCGATAATCTGCGCCACTGGTGCGGTCCTCCCCTGGTCGGCCTGTCCCCGCGCGCCGGGTCCGGCCGGAACGCACGGGCCCAGTATGGCCGAGCCCCCTTGGAACGAGGTGGCTATCCTGCGGGATTTCTCAGGGTGTTAACACGCCGGTGATTTAGGGGGTTCTTAGCCCGTCCCTACGGCCCTCCGATATCCGTGCGCGAGAGTGTCCGGGCGATCGACGGACAGCGCTGAGGCCGAGGGCCGAGGGCGTTGACCGGGCGGGGTCTCCCTGGGCCCCACGAGCCCGGACCCGACGTCGCGACCGTGCGGCTCGCCGCCGGCCCGAGCGCAGGACCCCGGTGGACGCCTCCCCCCACCGGGGTCTGGCGCACGGGCTGCCCCGACTCGGGCCAGTGTTCTTGGTAAGTTGCGGCCCAGGTGCGCGCCGGGGGGCCGCGCCGGGGAGGCGTGCCATGACGGCTACGTACGATCGCCGTTCGTTCCTAACGCACTCGGCGGCGACCGCCGGCGGCATCGCTCTGGCGGGCACCGTCGTCGACGGGTTGATGGCCGAGGCGGCCTCGGCCGCGACGGGCGTCAGTGCCAAGGCGCCCAAGATGGGGGGATCGCTGAAGGTCGCCCTCCTCGCGGACGTGCCCAACTACCACACCTTCAACGGTGCGCAGGGCAAGATGGACGGCTCCGGGTTCTGCTTGGCCAACGCCCTGTACGACCCGCTCTTTGTCATGGCGGCCGACGGCAAGGCCGTCCTGCCCATGCTGGCGATGTCGGCGACGCCGAGCGCCAACTTCACCGTGTGGACCATCAAGCTGCGCCAGGGCGTGACCTTCACCAACGGCGACCCCTTCAACTCCAGCGTCGTGGTGGCCAACTACCAGGCGTCCGCCGCCGACCCGACCGTGGGCCTCGCGATCCAGCCGATCATCGCGTCGGTCACCGCGGTCGACGCCTACACCGTGAAGTACACGCTCGTGGTGCCCTTCTCCACCTTCCCGATCCAGCTGGCGGAGCAGCAGATCGCCTACATGGCCCACCCCTCGTCCTTCTCCTCGACCTATACCGGCAACCCCATCGGGACCGGACCGTTCATGGTCGAGTCCTGGTCCCTCAACGTCCAGTCCGTGTGGAAGAAGAACCCCAACTACTGGCGCAAGGACGCCCACGGCCGCACGCTCCCGTACCTCGACGGCGTGACCTTCAAGATCATCCCCGACGCCGCCTCGCGCAACCAGGCCCTGCAGTCGGGCTCGGTTGACCTCGTCTTGCAGAACGTGGGCTCCCAGATCGCCCAGCTCGAGAAGACCTCGGGGGTGAGCGTCCTGACCGACATCCACGCGCCACGGGACCCGGCGCTGAACATGCTCATCTTGAACACCTCGGGCACGATGAACCAGTACTTCGCCTGGGCCGGCGAGTTCGCGCCCACCGTGCCGGGTGCGCTCGGCTACATCAAGCAGGGACAGGCCGTCCCCACGGCCGTCCAGGACGCCGACTGGCAGGGGACCCTGGGAGCGGTGAACCCCTCAAGCCTCCAGTGGGACACGACGATCAAGCCCGTGCTGAACGATCTCACGATCCGTCAGGCCTGCGCCATGGCCCTCAATCGCAACGCGTACTTCAAGGTCATCGACGGCGCCGTCGGGGCCGTGGCCGACGGGCTCTACCGCAAGAGTTCGCCCTACTACTCCAACCCCCACTACCCGTCGTACAACCCGAAGAAGGCCAAGGAGCTCGTCAGCGCGTACAAGAAGCAGCACAAGGTCTCCAAGGTCAGCTTCGTCATCGACATCGTGTCGGGCGACGCGGCGAGCCAGCAGGCCTTCGCCTTCTTCCAGCAGCAGCTGGCGGCGGTGGGCATCCAGGTGACCTCACGCCCGCTGGTGACGAGCCAGCTCATCAACAACGTCATCTACGGCCAGTACGACTGTGCGGTGTGGACCCAGTTCGGCGGCGTAGACCCCGGCCTCAACTACGTATGGTTCCTCTCGCTGAGCGCGACGGCCTCGCCGACCCAGGGGGGGTTGGGGCTCACCTCGCTGCCCGCGGGCACGCGGTTCCCGGGGGCGGTCAACTTCGCCCACCAGGCCGACGGGGTCGTGATGGCGAACATGCTCGCGGCTCTGGCCTCCCCACAGGGGTCGGCCGCGGAGCGTGCCGCATGGCGGAACGTGAACGTCCGCTTCGCCAAGGACATCCCCTACCTGTGGCTCGACACGACGGTGAACGCCTGGGCCGCACGCTCCTACGTCCAGAACTGGGCGTACGCGACGGCCGCCGACGGCAAGACCCGGGCGCTCAGTCCCGACGCGGACGCGTCGCGCTGGGACCAGATCTGGCTGTCGTAGGGACGACGTCGGTGACCCGGCCGGGCACGGCCCGCCACCGGTAGACGGCCGCCAGGGCCAGGGCGACCGAGATCGCCGCCACCACGCTGAAGGGCAGCGCCTCGTTCAGCGTGAAGAGGAAGCCCGACGTCGCGGCGGCGATCGAGAGCGCCGCCGTGTTCGAGGTCGCGTAGAGGCCCTGGCGACGGCCGAGTTCGCGCGGGGCCGCGCCTTGGCTCAGCATCGACGAGACCGAAGGCACCGACAAGGCGGCGCCGACCGATTCCAGCGAGCCGAGAGCCAGCATGACGTCGTTGTTGTGGATGTGCGGGTAGAGGGCGAGGAAGGCCGCCCCGTTCACCATTCCCGCGAGTGCCACGAGCCGTCGGTCGGCGTGATCGGCGAGCCAGCCGCCGACGCGCGCCAGGAAGATCCACGGCAGGCCGAAGAAGGTCCAGCTGAGTCGTATCTGCAGGGTGTTCGCGTGGTGCGCGTGCATCAACAGGGTCCAGCACGCCTCGTAGACGCCGATGGTCAGCCCCGACGCGCTCGCCGCGACGAGCGAACCGACGACCCGGGCGTTCCACTGCAGCGGAGGGAGGGGCCCATCGTGGGGCGCCCGCTCGTCGCCGAGGTCGGTGCGTGCGGCGACGACGGCCACGCCGAGGCTCACGAGCCCGGTGGCGAAGAAGGCCCACCCGAGGTCGCGCACCGTCGCGATGACCCCGGCGACCGGCCCAATGGCGATGCCGAAGAGTTGGGCTGCGAGGATGCGCGAGACGGCGCGTCCCCGGCGGGCCTCGGGAACGAGCGCGGCCACGGCGGCCAGCGCGGCGACCTCGATCGAGCCGGCGGTGGCCCCCTGCACGGCGCGGGTGAGCGCCAGCCACGGGGCCGAGACCGGGAGCAGGTAGGTCATGGAGGCGAACGCGTACACCACGAGGCTGCCCACGAGGATGCGGCGTCGCCCGAACCGGTCCGCGAGGTGGCCGAAGGCGAACTGGGTGACGACCCCCGCGACGAAGAAGGCCGCCATGATCAGACCGATCACCGCCGGGGTCCCGTCGCGGTGCTCGAGGAAGAGGGGGAGAAGGGGGAGGCCGAAGGTCGCGCCCATCCACTGCAGGCCGACGATGAGGGTGAGACGACGGAGGGTGACCTCCGCGTCGCGCCGGACCATCACGTCACGCTACCGGTGGGCCGTCAGAGCACGCGGCACTCGATCAGGACGAGGGCCGCGAGGGCCACGTAGAGGACGGCCCGGCCCCGCGCGGTGGCGGCGGCGACCCACCGGCGTGGTCGCTCGTGGCGGGCGAGCACGTCCGTGGCGCCGAGCAGGACGAGCTCCCAGGCGACGAACGCCGCGAGTACGGCGACGAGGCGCACGGCGTCGCTTCCGCGCACGAGGGGCGTCCACACCGCGACGGCGTCACCCCCCGTCGAGACGGTCGCGAACGCCGTCACCCACGCGCCCCGCGGGCGCGCGGACGCCTCGCGGCGTCGATTCGACCACGCCCGAGCGGCGAAGGCGAGCGGGAAGAGGGCGAGCGGAGCGAACCACGCGAGGGGCACCGACCGCAGCGTCTCGCCGAGGATCACGGCGAACGCAACGAGCACGACCACACCCGACACGTGGGCGCGTCGCACCCGGCGCCGGCGACCCGGTTGGGTGAGGGCGAGCTGCGCGCTCAGCCCGGCCACGTCGTCGGCCGTGGCACCGACGAAGGCGAGGGACCCCGCGACCAGCGCGGCGGCGACCGACGGCACGGGCCGACCTTACCTGGGGGTAGAAGGGGGTCCGTCAGGGCCTGGCTAGTGTGGGCCACGATGACGAGCGACGTATCGGCACCGACGAACGAGCAGCTCGAGAGGGCCCGGGAGCTCGTCGCTCAGTACCTCGAGCCCACGCCGACCGCGACACTCTGGGTCGGCGAGCGGCCGGTGAGGGCCAAACTCGAGGGACTCCAGGTCACCGGCTCGTTCAAGATCCGCGGGGCACTCGTCGCGATCGACGCCGCCCATCGCGACGACCCGAGCGGCGCCGTGATCACCGCCTCGGCCGGCAACCACGGGCTGGGCGTGGCGCACGCCTCGACCCTGCTCGGGGTGCGCGCCACGGTGGTGGTGCCCGCGAACGCCTCGGCGGCCAAGGTAGGCAAACTGCGCACCTACGACATCGAGTTGATCCAGCACGGCACCTCCTACGACGAGGCCCAGGCCCGCGCGATGGAGTTGGCGCACGCGCGCGGGATTCGCTTCGTCTCGCCCTTCAACGACCCCGACGTCATCGCCGGGCAGGCGACGGTCCTCGACGAGCTCTTGACCCAGGCCCCCGACCTCGAGCACGTCGTGGTGCCCGTGGGCGGCGGCGGACTCCTCTCGGGCTCGATCCTCACTCTCGAGTCGAGGGGGCGCGGCGACGTGCGCCTCACCGGGGTCCAACCCGAGGAGAGCGCCGCCCTCTACCACGTCCTGCGGGGACTCTCCATGGCCGACGTCGTTCACCGCCCGACGATCGCCGATGGTCTCGCCGGTGGCGGGGACGACGGCGCGGTCACCAACGAGATCGTGGCCAAGTCGGGCGTGCCCCTCGTGCTGGTCCCCGAGGGCGAGATCCGCCGCGCCGTGGGCGACGTCGTCGTGCGCCACGGCCTGGTCATGGAGGGCTCGTCGGCGATCGCCTACGCGGCCATCGCGCTCGGCCTCTGCGACGACGCCACGGGCCGGATCGGGTTCCTCGCGACGGGTCGCAACGTGGCGACCGAGCTACTCGTCGAGCTGCTCGCCGAGCGCTCGTAGGCCGGGCCCGACCGGTCCCTAGGGTGGCGTCATGAGGAACCGTCGACTCGCCGCCACGGCGGTGGCCGTCGTGGCCCTGGCCCTCAGCGTGCTCGGGGTGGTCCTCGCGGCGACCGACCCGAACCCCGGGGGCGTCACGAGCGACCCGCTGGCCCTGCACGGCTACCCCCCGAGGACCGCGCACCTGGTCATCACCGCGACCACGTCGACCCTGCAGGCGTCGGCCGACTTCACGATCGACTTCCGCAACGCCGACGCGACGGGTGTGGCGACCGTGGGACTGACGGCGGCGGGCGAGGCCTTCAACGTTGTACTCACCGGCCAGCACCTCTTCGTGCGCTCGGCGGCCGAGAGCAGCGGCCCGTGGTACCAGGTCGCCACGCCGACCCTCCCGTTCTTCGGACTCTCCCTCGAGCTCACGAAGCCGGACCTCGCCCTCATCTCGGGTTACCGCTCGCGGACGGTGACCCACAGTGGCTATCTCACGACGTACTCCTACGACTTCGTCCACGCCGCCCTGACGCCGCTGTTCGCGGGCCGCTCCACCACGTCTCGCCTCGGCACGGTCGACTGGTCGATCACGGTGGGCAGCGAAGGCGAG
>JAKCEK010000051.1 GCA_021838005.1 Actinomycetes bacterium | reverse complement strand
GGTGCCACACCGAGCCCTCACGTGCGTCGCAGGGCACCGGAGACGCTCTTACTGTTTGCAGCCACGACGTCCACGAGTGAGCCGAGGAGCGAAGTGGCGCTCGCTTTATAGGGCCCCGGATCCATTGATGGGTGTGACCCGCTAGAGCGGGACTCCGGTTAGTGCTCCACCCGCAGTGCTCGAATGCCCTCCGGAGCCACCTCCGTGACCGGTCAACCGGTCGACCCGCCCTCATCGGTAACACCCTCGACCTCGCGTCGGACGAGCCGGCGGGCGAGCGGAGCAGAGCACTCTAAGTATCGGTGACGCTCGAAGCCCTTTCGCTCGCCGCGCGGAGAACTTCGAGAACCAGGCGCCACCGTATGGTCGTTCCCGCCCAGGGATCGCCTGTTCCACCGGCCCTCTTGGCGCGACGAGACAAATTTGGGCGCGTGGACCCTCACGGACTCCGGCCGACGAGAGACCCGACACTGAAACGTCACTTTTTCGGTCTTGCCACTTTTCCGGAAGATCCTCAGGGCAAAATCACAACGGACACTCCACGTATTGACATCGGGAGAAAACTGTGTAAGCATTCCCGACCTCGCAAGGGCACTAATGAACGGGTTGCTAAATGAGCGGCTTTCTGCGTTGGAGCCCACACAACGGTGAGACTCGGCGTTGTCGAGCCCCCTCGACCCGGCCGCCACGGGGGTGCGGCGTGTGAGTCCGGTTCGTCGGGTGGCCGTCTTGGGCTCGGGTTACGTGGGCCTCACCGTCGCCGCAGGTCTGGCGTCGTTCGGGCACCGAGTCACGTGCACGGACGTCGACGTAGACCGAGTCGACCACCTTGTCGCGGGTGACCTGCGCATCGTTGAGGCCGGGCTGACCGAGCTGATCGAGGACGTCCGATCCCTCGGGCGACTCCAGTTCCTCACCGACAACATCGAGGCCGCTCGCTCGGCCGAGTTCGTTTTCCTTTGCCTTCCAACCCCCGGGAGGTCTGACGGGACACTCGACACGTCGTCGACGGAGGCTGTCGTCACGCAGATCGGGCGCCACTTGGCTCCGGGAGCACGCATCGTCATCAAGTCCACTGTCCCGGTAGGGACCGCGCGCCGGGTAGCTGAGCTACTTCAGCGACGCGACGTGGCGATCGTCTCGAACCCCGAGTTTCTCTCGGAGGGAACGGCGGTGGACAACTTCCTTCACCCCGATCGCGTCGTCATCGGCTCGGATTCGGTCCGCGCGGCTATGGACGTCGCCACCCTCTACGGAGTCGGTGGCGTGGGAGAGTGCATCGTCACTGACTCCCAGAGCGCCGAGCTCATCAAGTTCGCGTCCAACGCGTATCTTGCGACCCGCGTCACGTTCATCAACTCGGTAGCCGAACTCTGCGAGGCCACGGGTGCCAACGTCAGAGACGTCGCCCGGGGCATCGGGTCGGATCATCGAATCGGCACCGCATTCCTGTCGCCCGGGCCCGGATGGGGGGGCTCCTGCTTCCCGAAGGACTCCGCGGCCCTGGTCGCGTTGGCCGACGACGTAGGTGTCGACGCCACAGTCGTGAGGTCCGTCATCGCCGCGAACGAGTGGCACTCGGTGCGCGTCGCCGATAAAATCGCGGACGCACTCGATGGGGACCTATCCGGCAAGACCATCGCTATCTGGGGGCTCGCCTTCAAGGCCGGAACCGACGACGTACGTCACTCCCCGGCACTCAAGATCGTAGAACGGCTGCGCGAGCGCGGAGCTCTGTTCAGGGCGTTCGATCCGGGTGTGTCGAGACCGATCACGGGTATCACGCAATGCACGACGCTCGAAGAGACGTGCCGGGGCGCTGACGCGATCCTCGTCACCACCGAGTGGGAGGTGTTCGCCCGCTCGGATCTCGACGCCCTCGGCTCACTCATGACTCGCCGAATTATGGTTGACGCGCGGGGAGCCATCGATCCCGGCGTGGCACTCCTCGCGGGATTCGACTACACCGGCATCGGTGTGGGCCGCGACGCGAGCGACCTCGAGTTCACCGCGATGTGCCTCGAACAAGAGACTAGGGACCCGGTGGTCCACGCGACGTACCCCCGCCACCGAGACGCGGCGGATCAATCCCCGTGAGCCGCGCACTCTTCGAGTTCGAGGACGTCGAGACCCAGACCCTCGGGGTGTCCGTCCTGATTCCGACCCGGAACGAGATGGGCAACGTCCGCCCCCTGACCCAGCAAATCGTGTCGGTCCTGTCCCAACTTGACACGACGTGGGAAGTGATATTCCTGGACGACAGCGACGACGCGACACCCGACGAAATCCGCGAACTTGCCACCGAGATTCCCTTCGTCACCCTGGCCCATCGTGAGCGCGGTCATCGTCGTGGTGGACTGGGTGGTGCCGTCGTCCAGGGCTTCCGACTGGCCCGAGGTGATGTGATCGTGGTCATGGACGGCGACCTGCAGCACCCTCCGTCATTGGTGCGCCAACTCTCACGTGCGGTGTTCTCCGGCCAATACGACGTCGCCATAGCGAGCCGGTACGTGGAGAACGCCTCGAACGACGGGCTGGTGAGTCAGTGGCGAAAGTTCGCCTCCCGGGTGAGCATCTGGCTCGCACACCTCGTGGTCCCCTCGACCCGGGGAGTGCGCGATCCGATGTCGGGGTTCTTCGCCGTGTCGCGCGAGTGCGTCGTGACTACCCCTCTTCGCCCGAATGGTTTCAAGATACTGATGGAGTTACTCGGACGCCGGAGGGGACTACGCGTCGCCGAAATTCCCTTCAACATCAACGAGAGGGACCACGGCCACTCCAAGGCGTCCGCCACGGAGGGGATCAGATTCCTCCGGCACCTGGCGCGTCTCCACGCAACCCGCTGGAGGAGCTCGGCCCCGGGGGGAAAGGTGGCGCCCCTCATCCCCCTGACCCTGATCTTGGCGGTGCAGGCCGTCGGATCCATCCGACTCATATTCCGGAACTCGGCGTTCTTGGATGAGGCCACCTACCTCTCCGCCGGGCACTACGAGCTCCACATCCTCCTTCATGGGGGGGCCAACATGCAGTTCCCCACGTACTTCTCGGGAGCCCCCTCGATCTACCCCGTGCTCGGAGCCCTCGTCGATAGCGTGTGGGGCCTGCACGGCGTGCGTTTTCTCAGTCTCGCGTTCATGCTCGCCACCACGGTCCTGTGCTACGCGGTGGCCACGCGACTGTGGGGCCGTCCGGCGGGCTGGGCCGCGGCGGCGGTCTTCGCCTCGACCGAAGGCGTGTTCTTCCTCGGGGCCCTGGCCACTTTCGACGCTATGGCGCTCATGCTCATCGCGCTCGCCACGTGGATCGTTGTCCGCTGGTCAACGGGCCCTGTGGTTAGCAATCTCGTCTTTCTCTGCGTCCCCGTCCTCGTCTTCGCCAACGCGACGAAGTACGCGTCGGCCATCTTCGACCCCGTGGTCTTCCTGTTGGCCTTCTTCGTTCTTTGGCAGAGGCACGACCGACGGACGGCACTGCGCGTCTCCGCGTTGCTGTTCGCGACGTTCGCGCTCGCGCTCGGCGCGCTGCTCGCGGTGACCCCGTCCTCCTACCTCAGTGGCATCGGATCGACGACCGTCTCTCGTCCCGTCTCAACGACGTCTTTCGGTGTGGTCTTCGCCGACTCGGGCCAGTGGGTCGGCGCCGTCGCGGTCGTCTCGGCCGCCGCGGTCCTGGTCGCGCTGTTCCTCGCCCCGAGGCGTGCGCACGGCTGGGCGCACGCGGGCCTCGTCGCGAGCCTCGCGGGCGCGATCACGCTCGCCCCGATCGAACAAGCCAGGCTCCACACACTGACCTCGCTCAACAAGCACGTGACCTTCGGCGCGTGGTTCGGGGCGATAGCCGTGGGGTGGCTTGTCTCGCTGGTGTGCGGGGCGTGGAGCCCGTCACTCTGGCGCCGGCTCCGAACAGCTGCCGTGTACGTCGTCGGAGTGGTGCTCTTGGTTCCGCTCTTCGTGATCGGGTTCCGTCAAGCCGTCGGGGCCTACGGCGAGTGGGCCAACACGACGGACCTCATCGCGGGACTGCGCCCACTAGTGACGAGGCTCGACCAGCCCGTCCTCATGGACGACGCCCCGATTGGCCAGTACTACCTTCAGTCGACTCTGCCGTTCCCCGACTGGTACGGCACCTACTACTTCACGTTCAGGCCACCGGGCTCTTCGACGACACTCACGGGTATCCCCGCCTACGTCAACGCCGTCCATCGCGGCTGGTTCAAGGTGATCGCCCTCAACTGGAGCACCCAGCAGAGCGTCGACGCCGCCGTGGCATCGGCGATCCACCGCAGCAAGAAGTACCGGTGGGTCGGCGACTTCACTCAGGTCGATGAGTTCGGACGCTCAGCCTACGTGGTGTGGGCCCTCAAGGGTCTCTCGTCATGAGCAGTCCTCGCCTCCCGGTACGCCTCCCCCACAGCGACCCGAGCGGCGACGCCTTCGTGGACCGTCGGACACGGTCGTTCTGCTCGGCGGCGACAGCGCGTGACCGGGCCCGGGACCTCGGACGCTCCGAGATGGCCCGGCGCGCGGCACGACGTTACGGTGCCCCTCCGCCGCTGGACTGGCCCACCCATAGGTCGGCCGCCGTTGAGCCCACGAGGGGAGGAGCGAGGAGATGACGGTTGGGCCCGAGGGGAGCGGTCCCCCCCGAGCCGGGGCGGCGACGTTGGTATTGCCCCACCCTCCGTCGAACGATGAGAGGGTGGCGTACGTGGACCGGCGGCTTCCGATCCTTCTGCTGAGCTCGGTCATCAGTCTCGCGTGTCTCACCGCAAGCCAGGTGAGGCTCGTCACGCACCAGCCTCTGCTGTGGCTGCTCATTCCGTATCTCCTCTTCATCCTCGTGTACTACGTGGTCTCGCTACGCATCAATCTCCCGAGCCGGAACTTCGACGTAGGGATCCACGACGCCCTCGTCACCACCTGGAGCCCCCCGGAGTATCCGACGGTTGACATCTGGCTCCCAATCTGCGGTGAGAACATTGACGTGCTCAACAACACGTGGCGCCACGTCGCGGGTCTCGTCAACGGCTATCCCGGGGTCGTCACCGTCTACGTGCTCGACGACGGCGACGACCCCGCGGCGTCTGACGCCGCGGCCGGTTACGGCTTCCGCTACCTCGTCCGGCCCAACCGCGGCTGGATGAAGAAGGCGGGGAACCTCCGCTACGGCTACGAGAACTCCTCGGGCGAGTTCGTCGTCATCTTCGACGCCGACTTCGCCCCGCGGGCGGACTTTCTCGCGGAGACGCTGCCCTATATGTACCTCGACCCAACCCTGGGCATTGTCCAGTCGCCCCAGTTCTTCCGACAGGACCGTCGTCAGTCGCTCATGGAGCGCGGAGCTGGCGCCGTGCAGGAGCTCTTCTATCGGGTCGTCCAGGTGTCACGGAACCGCCTCCACGGGGCGATCTGCGTGGGGTCGTGTGGGCTGTACCGTCGGGCGGCGCTGGACTCGACCGGGGGCACCACTCTCATCGAGCACTCCGAGGACGTGCACACCGGGTTCGACCTCTTCAGGAACGGGTGGGGACTTCGCTACATCCCACTCGCCCTGGCGACCGGACTATGCCCCATGGCTCCCGACCCCTTCCTCACTCAGCAGTACCGGTGGTGTGCCGGCTCAATGAGCCTGGCCACCTCGCGCAAGTTCTGGCGCGCGCGTCTGCGGGTCTCGACCCGTATCTGCTACCTGTCGGGCTTCTTCTACTACATCCAGACCGCGGTCGCGACGTTCGCCGTGCCACTCATTCCCATCGTCCTGCTCGCCTTCACTCCGCACCTGATCCGACTGCACAACTACCTCTGGATCGCACCGAGTGCCATCTACACCCTCATCGTCTTCCCCCTGTGGAACAACGCGCGCTACGGACCCTCCTCGTTCATGGCGAGGAGCCTGTACGGGTGGGCGCACGCGTTCGCGATCACCGACATCCTCCGGCGTCGTACGCGGGGTTGGGACACGACCGGGGCTCGGGTGAGACGGCCGACCAGGAGGATATGGATCTCGATCGCCCTTTGGGGGTTCCTGACGACCGTAACCTGGGTGGGCCTCGCGATATACCGGATGGCCACGATGGACCCAGTCAACTTCATCTTCCTCCTCATCGTCGGGGCCGTCTACGGATGGACGACGACCGTGATGCCGTTCGTGGCCCGAACTCAAGCGTCACGTGCAGCTCTGTAACCTCTCCCCGCGTCAGCCTCCGACGACGCGACGCGGCCCGCGGGTGGTGCGCCTCGTCTCGACGGTCCTCGTGTCCCTCGCGCTGGCGCCGATCACCGCCACGAGCGCTGGCGGAGTCACCCACCGACACGCCCTCGCCAGCCACGAGCGCCGCGCGAGCACAGTCCCGTCGGGCGTCGACGAGGGGACCGAGCGGGGAGGGGCCGCGCGCGACGGGTGGTACCCCGAGGCCACGCTCCTGACGCCGTCGAACGTCACCGGCGACTCCTTCGGCCTCCTGCACGACGTGCCCGTCGTGGGCCAGGTCTACGCCCAGCCGGTGATGGACGGCTCCGAAGTGGTCGTCGCGACCGAACAGAACTGGGTCTACGGGATCGACCCCCTGAGCGGCGCCACTCACTGGGCCGTCCAGGTCGGCGCCAGCCAGGGCGCGCAGCCCTTCAACGACATCAGCCCGAGCTCGCCCACCCTGAAGAGCTGGGAATGTGACGACCTCGAGCCCTACGTGGGGATCACCTCGACGCCGGTCGTCGATCCCTCGACGGGGATCATCTATCTCGTCTCGCTGGAACAGTTCCCCAACGGCAGCCTCGGCTACTACGTGCACGCCCTCAATCCGACCAACGGCAGTGAGGAGCCCAACTTCCCGGTCGAGGTCGGTGGCGTGGCCCAGAACAGTCCGAGCGTGGTTTTCAACGCGTATGACGAGCTCCAGCGGGTGGCGCTGACCCTCACCGAGGGCGTCGTGTACTTCGGCTTCAGCAGCCACTGCGACACCCTCCCCTATCAGGGCTTCGTGGCGGGGGTCTCGACTTCGGGCACCCAGACCGCGCTGTGGAGCGACGTCCTCTCGCCCACTGGGGCCGGCGGCGGGATCTGGCAGGGGGGAGGCGGGTTCGCCTCCGACGCCCCGGGCGAGCTCCTGCTCGCCTCGGGCAACGGGAAGCCCGGCACCTCGCCCGCGGGGGACATCCCCGGCTCGTCCCCCCCGCAGACCGGGACCTTCGGCGAGTCGCTGATACGCCTGAGAGTGCAGCCCGACGGGACCTTGAAGGCGACCGACTTCTTCACCCCGTACGACGCCACGGCGCTGGACACCGGCGACCTGGACTTTGGGTCCGGGTCGCCCATCCTCCTTCCGCCGGAGTTCGGCACGGCCACCACCCCGAACCTGGTGCTCGCCGCCGGCAAGGAGGGCTACGTCTACCTCTTCAACGCGAAGAGTCTGGGGGGCGTGTCCCCCGGCAACCAGGGGGCCCTCGCCGAGGAGGGGCCGAGCGGGGGGGCGTGGGCGACCCCGGGGGTCTGGCCGGGCAATGGGGGCTACGTCTACCTCCCCACGGCCAACGGGGGGACCCAGTCTCTCGGCAACGCCGGTCAGGGTGACTTCAACGTCTTCCGCGTCGATAAGCCCTCGTCGTCGAGCGCCTCGTTCCACGTCACGTTCGCCGGCAAGGGTCCCGAGGCCGTCGGCTTCGGGACGTCGTCGCCGATCGTGACGTCCGATGGTCTGCGTGCGGGCTCGGCGGTCGTTTGGATCGTGGACCACGAGAACGGCGGCGGGGCGCAGGCCGAGCTCCAGGCCTACAACGCGGTCCCGCGCGCGGGCGGCTCCGGTACCACCCCGACCCTTTCGCTCCTGGGCGAGTGGCCGGTGGGCAACGCCATCAAGTTCACCAACCCGGGGGTGGGCGACAACCGGCTCTTCGTCCCCACCAAAGGCGGCCAGCTCCTAATCTTCGGGCTCCACGCGTCGAGCGCGCTGCACGGGTCGGCGGTGCGCTTCGGCCCCACGGCGATCGGAAGTTCGCAGACCCGGGTCGTGCACCTGGTCACCCGACGGCCCCTCACGATCACCACGAGACCCGGACAGTGCGGCGTGTGCAGCGACACGAGCGACTTCTCCGCCACGATTGAGAGCCCGGTCGCCACCAAGGGAGTCGTGCGACTCTCGAAGGGCGAGGCACTGACGGTGCGCGTGACCTTCCGGCCCACCGGGAGCCCGGGGGTGTGCACCGACGTCCTGCGAGTCGTGAGCTCGACCGTGGAGCAGGACTTCCCCCTCAGCGGGACGGCGCGCGCACCCACCGCGTGGGTCGTCGCCTCCAGCCAAGGGGTGACACTGCCCGCCTACTTCCTCGGAAGCGCGACCCCCTCCTCGTCCAGTGTCACGTTCACCAACTTCGGTCTCCAGAGCGCAACGGTCACCGGCCTCACTCTCCCTCCGGGGCCCTTCAGCGTCTCGGGCGCGCCGACGGTAGGCTCCTCGATTGCCCCCGGTGAGGCCGTCCACGTCACCGTCTCGCTCGCCTCGGCCCTCCCGGGCAGCTTCGTCGGAGCCCTCACACTGCTGACCGACTCTCCGACGGCCGACCCCAGCAGCACGATCAGCCTGAGCGGCGTTGCGAGTCCACCTCCCGTCATCTCAACCAGCGCGGGCCCGGGGCCCCTGCAGTTCGGCTCGAGCGGTGCTCCGGTCGCCGTCAGCGGCGTCAGCGTCCGTGACGTCACGGTGAGCAACACCGGGGGCTCGCCGCTCCTTCTCTCCGCGTCCACCTCGTCACCGGAGTTCATCGTCGCGGACCTCTCCGGCGCGATCGACCTCCCGCCCGGCGCCACCTACGAGCTGCGCGTGGAGTTCGTTCCCGCCGCCGCGAGCGAGTATGTGGCGACCCTGACTCTCAGCTCCCCCGAGGTCCCCCCGCAGACCCTCGCCCTCACGGGCTTCGCGTCGGGCGCCGGGAGCGCGGTGGCGGGGCCGTCGGCCAACGACTGGACCGTGAGGGGCGCCGCGAAGCTCCACGGCGCGACCCTGGTCCTGACGCCCAACGCCCAGTACTCGGTCGGAAACGCCTTCCTCTCGACGACGCTGGCCACCCGGTCACTCGTCGTCAACTACACCTCGGAGTCGCTTGACGGCAGCGGGGGCGACGGCACCGCCCTAGTCCTCGCTGACGCGACGAACCTTCCGGGGGGCAGCCCGCCAGCGCTAGGTCCCAACGGGAAGGGCTACGGCCTCGGTCCGGGAACCTCGCTGGCCGTGGTGCTCGGCGAGGGTCAGACGCCGGGCACCACCAGCACGAGCTGGGTCGCGCTCAGTGACGGCGTCGACCATTCCTCGGGCGACCTGAGCTACGTAGGCCCCCCGGTCAACCTTCCGATCAGCACCCAGGACACCGCCAACGACGTCACGGTCGCAATCACCGTGACCTCAATCGAGGTGTACGTGGACGGCCTGTTGGAGATCTCCGCTGCCTACACCTTGCCTTCGGACGTGCGTGTCGGTTTCAGTGCGTCGACCGGCCAGTCCACCAACCTTCATCTGGTGTCGGGCGTCTCGATCGTGGTCGGAGACTGAGTCCGTCGGAGTCCGCGAGACGCGCGACCCCTCGAGCACGCCACGCCGCGGCGAGGCCCGGAAGCCGCTATCCGAGCGACGCGGTGAAGGCTCGCAGGCTGTTGGGGAACTGCCCGCCGAGGAGAAACTGGTTGGGACTACCCCCTGAGGACTCCGTGTTCCCGTTGAAGTAACTCTCGTAGGCCACGTCGTGGCCCGGATCGAGCATCCACGCGGTCATGTTCTCGATGTAGTACGGGTCGTCACCGAATCCGTGCTGAGCGGGTCGAATGAGCACCCCCCACTCGCACACCGCGAGGGGTAGACCGACGCCCGCCGCGAAGCTCTCGGCGGCCGACAGCTCGGGCAGGTACGTCTCGGCCCATGCGTTCTGCGGAGTCGAGGGCGACACCCAGCTCATGTCGTACAGGTCGACCCCCACGACGTTCGCGTAGCCCGCCCCCGGGAACGCGGCGGACAGCGAGTAGCCCTTCTTCGTGAACGCGGACGCGTCCGGATTCCACACGAACTGAAAGTCCGCCCCGGGGACTGATCTCATGGTCGTGACGATCTGACGGAAATAGGCGGCGTACTGCTGCTCGGCGCCTACGGTCGGGGCCTGCCACGCGTACCAGTTCCCGTCGAACTCCCAGCCCAGACGCAGGTACGCGTCCCCCTCGCCGGCCGAGACCAGGGTGGAGGCGAGTGTGCGGTAGTAAGGGTTGTACTGTCCGGCGGCCCCGAGCGCCAGGGTCCCCTGCGGCTGGCCCGCCGCGTCCGTCGGGATCATTGGAACCCCGAGCGAGAGGGTGAGGCCCGAGCCCTGCCAGGCGCCGGTCAGCCACGCGAGCGAGCCGTGCGCGCCGTCCATGCCCGACCACCCGCTGCTCGAGGGGAGGTAGTCCGAGGCGACCGCAACGTGGGTGCCGGTCGCGACACCGAAGGCGGTGACCCCATGGGGATCGGCCGGGCCGACATAGACGCCCCGGAGAATCGGAGCACCCACCCGAACCTTGGTATGCCGCGACGTCGCGGTCCCGACCGACGCCGCAGCAACACTCGGGTCGAACTCGGATCCACGGGTGGACGGCGACCCACTCGCGGGCGCCGACAGCACCAGCGCGCCCAGCGAAAGCGCACCCACCGCCAGGCCGAGTCCGGCCCCTAGGACCCTCGCGATCACCGTACGCACGCCTACAACATTCGCCCCGCCACCACAAGTTTCCGACGATGAATCCACCGAACGCGGACAAAATAAGGATATTCCCATGATGAGTCGCGCGCCTCGGCGTCCGGCGAGACGCGACGAGGGGCCGGGCGTAGCCCGGC
>JAKCEK010000050.1 GCA_021838005.1 Actinomycetes bacterium | reverse complement strand
GTGGCGATCATGCCCCTCGACCTGACCCATCAGGCTTTCTTGAACGACGACGACCTGGCGTACCTGCGCTCGCTCGGCACCGAGGTCGGCCGACGCTGCGCCGACATGCTCGAGCCCTACGCCGCCTTCCACGAGCGCTGGTACGCCAATCGCGACATCATCATGCACGACGCCACCGCCGTCTACGAGCTCATCGACCCCACGGCGATCGAGTCGGAGGGCGTCGAGGCGACCGTCGAGACCGGGGGCGAGTACTCGCGCGGGGCCACGTGGTTCGACCGCCGCCCGGCGCACCGCGCGAGCCCGACGCGCGTCGGGGTGCGTCTCGACAACGACCGGTTCCGCGCGCTGATCCGCGAGCGGCTGGCGACGTACCGCTAGTAGCGGTAGGTGTCGGGCTTGTAGGGCCCGTCGACGTCGACGCCGATGTAGTCGGCCTGGAGCTTGGAGAGCCGGGTGAGCCTCACCCCCAGGGCGTCGAGGTGGAGGCGAGCGACCTTCTCGTCGAGGTGCTTGGGGAGGGTGTAGACGCGCTTCTCGTAGCGGTCGTGGTTCACGAAGAGCTCGATCTGGGCCATCACCTGATTGGTGAAGGAGTTGCTCATCACGAAGCTCGGGTGACCGGTGGCGTTGCCGAGGTTGAGCAGGCGGCCCTCGGAGAGCACGATGATCGCCCGGCCGTTGGGCAGGTTCCACTTGTCAACCTGGGGCTTGATCGTCTCGCGGGTCGCCCCGGGCAGGCCGGCGAGCCCGGCCATGTCGATCTCGTTGTCGAAGTGGCCGATGTTGCCCAGTACCGCAAGGTCCTTCATCGCGAGCATGTGCTCGACCGTGACGATGTCGCGGTTGCCGGTGGCGGTGATCACGAAGTCGGCCTCGGCCAGGGCGGCCTCGAGGGTGGTGACCTGATAGCCGTCCATCACCGCCTGGAGGGCGCAGATGGGGTCGATCTCGGTCACCAGGACGCGCGCCCCCTGGCCCCGTAGGGCCTCGGCGCAGCCCTTGCCGACGTCGCCGTAGCCGCACACGACGGCGACCTTGCCGCCGATGAGCTTGTCGGTGGCGCGGTTGATGCCGTCGACGAGCGAGTGGCGCACGCCGTACTTGTTGTCGAACTTCGACTTGGTCACGGCGTCGTTGACGTTGATCGCCGGGAAGAGCAGGGAACCGTCGCGCTCCATCTCGTAGAGGCGGTGGACCCCGGTCGTGGTCTCCTCCGAGACCCCGAGCAGACCGGCCGCGACGGGGGCGAAGAAGGCCTCGCCGCTCGAGACGATGCGGTCGAGCAACGCCAGGATGACGCGGTACTCCTCGGAGTCGGCCGACTCGGGGGCCGGCACGAAGCCGGCCCGCTCGAACTCGAGGCCCTTGTGGACGAGCAGCGTCGCGTCGCCGCCGTCGTCGAGGATCATCGTCGGGCCCGCGCCGCCGGGCCAGCGCATGACCTGTTCGGTGCACCACCAGTACTCCTCGAGGCTCTCGCCCTTCCAGGCGAAGACCGGCACGCCGGCCGGCCGCTCGGGCGTCCCCTCGGGGCCCACGACGACGGCCGCCGCCGCGTGGTCCTGGGTGGAGAAGATGTTGCAGCTGGCCCAGCGCACCTCGGCGCCGAGGGCCACGAGCGTCTCGATCAAGACCGCGGTCTGGATCGTCATGTGCAGCGAGCCGGCGATGCGCGCGCGAGCGAGGGGCTTGGTCTCGCCGAACTCGGCGCGCATGGCCATCAGGCCGGGCATCTCGCGCTCGGCGAGGGCGATCTCGGCCCTCCCGAAGCCCGCGAGCGAGAGGTCGGCGACTTTGAAGTCGAAGGGGCCAGAGGTCATGGTGTTCTCCCGTGTGTCGTCTCGAAGGCGCCGACCTCTGTCGACATCGCCTGGGACGAGTGTAATTCAGACCCCGACGCGGAACTCCACGACGTCGCCCTCGGCCATTACGTACTCCTTGCCCTCGACGCGGGCCCGACCCGCCGCGCGCACCGTGGCGAGCGATCCCGCCCCGACGAGGTCGTCGTAGGAGACGACCTCGGCGCGGATGAAGTGCTTCTGGAAGTCCGAGTGGATGACGCCGGCCGCCTCGGGGGCCGTCGCGCCCCGTCGGATCGTCCAGGCCCGGGTCTCCTTCTCGCCGGCCGTGAGGAAGGTCTGCAGGCCGAGGGTCGAGAAGCCGACCCGGCTCAGTTGGGCGAGGCCCGACTCGTCTTGACCGTAGGCCTCGAGGATCTCCGCGGCCTCGGTGTCGTCGAGCTCGGCGACCTCCGCTTCGACGTTGGCGCACAGCACGACCGCCGGCGCCGGCGCCACCGACGCGAGGAGGGCCTCGCGCCGGCTTGGGTCCGCCAGGGTCGCCTCGTCGACGTTGAAGGCGTAGATGAAGGGTTTCGCGGTGAGCAGGTGCAGCTCGCCGATCGCCGCGTGGTCGACCCCGGCGATGCGCGTGACCGTGACCCCGTCGTCGAGGCCCGCGCGTACCGCCCGTACCGCGTCGAGGGCGGCGACGGCCTCCTTGGAGCGCTTGGCGTCGCGCTCGAGGCGCGGGAGCGCCCGGTCCACCGTCTGGAGGTCGGCCAGGATGAGCTCGGTCTCGATCGTGGCGATGTCGCTCGCCGGGTCGATCCGGCCCTCGACGTGGACGACGTCGTCGTCGGCGAAGTCGCGCACCACCTCGCAGATCGCGTCACACTCGCGGATGTGGGCGAGGAACTGGTTGCCCAGCCCTTCGCCGGTCGAGGCTCCGCGCACGATCCCCGCGATGTCGACGAAGGTGACGGTCGCCGGCACGACCTTCGCCGAGTGGAACAGGCCGGCGAGCACCGCGAGGCGGGGGTCGGGGACGTTGACGACCCCGACGTTGGGCTCGATCGTGGCGAAGGGATAGTTGGCGGCGAGGACGTGGTTCTTGGTCAGCGCGTTGAAGAGGGTGGACTTGCCGACGTTGGGGAGCCCGACGATGCCGATGGAGAGGGCCATAGGACCGTCCAGGCTACCGGAGCCGTCGACCCCCGAGAGGGCCGACCGACGCGGCCCGCGAACGCCGTCGGTGCGCCCCTCGGTGAAGGCCGCCGGGCGCTCCACGCGAGGCGACGTGGGCCAACGGCGTAGGCTGGCGCAGAGACGCGCATGGACTGGCTCGCATGGCACGAGGGCTACGCCGACCCGACGACGCGGAATGCGCAACGGCTGAAAGTCGTCCAGGCCCACATCCGTGCCGTCCTCGACCGCGTCGAAGCTCCGACGGTACGCGTCGTCAGCTTCTGTAGTGGGTCGGGCGCCGACCTCTTGCCGGTCCTCGCCGAGCATCCGGCAAGACAACGAGTGCGCGCGCGACTCGTCGAATCCAATCCGGAGCTGGCCGAGCGCGCTCGCGAGACCGCACGCGAACGGGGTCTAGACGGCGTCGAGGTCGTCACCGGTGACGCGAGCACGACCGACGCCTTCGTCGGAGCGGTGCCCGCGGACCTGGTGCTCGTCTGCGGGGTGTTCGGGAACATTCCCGACGCCGACGTGGAGCGGACCGTGCGCGCGCTGCCGCAGTTCTGCGCCCGTGGGGCGACGGTCATCTGGACGCGCCATCGAGAGGAGCCGGACCTCACCCCGGCCATCCACGAGTGGCTGAGCCAGTCGGGGTTCGCACGGCGGGCGTTCGACTCCTCGGGGGTCGGCGGCTACGCCGTGGGGTCACACGAGCTGGTCGACGAGCCGACGCGACTGAGGCCCGGCGTCCACCTCTTCACGTTCACCCGCGACCGCTGAGCGTGGCGGGGCGACGGCGCCTCGGGCCCTTCGGGTGCGTCGTGCGGGCGCGGTGGGGTGGGGGCCCGCGCGGGCGTCGTCGTCGGGCGGGTCGACTCGGTGCCCGTCGACGATGGCCACGCGCGACCGGTCGCACGGGATAGCCGAGAGCACGATCCGCCCATCCCTCGACGTCGCGGTCCTCCACCCCGTGTCCGGGGAGGCGCTGCGCAGGGTGGGCACCGGCGTCGCCGACGCGCCACTCGTGGATCGAGGGGTGCCACCCCGCGGTGTCGCGTCCGCGATCCGCGAGTAGAGGTCGGCCCGCCCGGGATCGGTCGCCGAGCGCTTAGAGCGTCGCGGTGGCGTGCAGGGTCAATGACGCCGACGACTGGCCGACGTCGATCCGGTAGGTCCCGGGAACCACGCGCAGGGCCCCGTGGGCGTAGCTCTGAAAGACGGAGCGCGGTAACGCGATCGAGACGCGGGTCGTGCCCGAGGGGGACAGCGTCACACGAGCGAACCCTCGAAGCTGCTCGGGGGGCTCGCCGAGACTCCGCGGGTACGCGACGTAGACCTGGACGACGTCGGTTCCGCGTCGACGTCCCGAGTTCCTCACGCTCACGTGCGCGACGATCCCCGAGGGAGACCGCGCGAGCGAGAGTCGAGAGAGGGTGAAGGTGGTGTAGTCGAGCCCGAATCCGAAGGGGAAGAGCGGAGCCACGCCGTTCGCCTGGTACCAGCGATAGCCGATGTTCAACCCGGTGCCGAAGGACACGACCCCCTTCACCCCGGGGAAGGAGGAGTCCGCGGTCACCGGCATCGCCGCGGTGCTCGTCGGGAACGTGAGGGGCAGGCGCCCCGACGGGTCAGCGGCGCCGGTCAGCACGCGCGCGATTGCCGTGCCGTCCTCCTGGCCGGGGTACCAGGCCTCGAGGACGGCCGCCACGCGAGAGAGCCAGGGCATCACGACCGGACCGCCCGTGTTGAGGACCACGATCGTCCTCGGGTTCGCCCGGGCCACGGCGGCGATGAGGGCGTTCTGGTCACCCGAGAGGCTGAGGTTCGGACTGTCGACGCCCTCGGAGTCGAAGGTGCTCGCAAAGACGATCGCGACCCTCGCCCGACGGGCCGCGGCCACGGCGCGGTCGATCATCGGGGTCACGTCGAGGAGGCTGAAGCGGGGTGGTGCGTGGTGGGGGATCTGGAACCAACGCGCCGAGAACTCGTAGCGGCGGCCCGCGACGAAGTGGGCGGTGGCGCTCATGTTGGCGGGGGCGTGCAGGCCCGGCGAGGAGATGAAGGGTCTCGCGTTGAGGGTCAGCCACGTGTCGCCGTACTGCTGGAACGCGATCTCGTAGGTCCCGGTGTGGGTGGCGCGCACGACCAGCGACCACTTGTCCCATCCCCGTCCGGTGCCGGGATCGGTCGCGGTGGCGAGTGCGGGGGTGACACTGGGGTCACGCTCGATGGCGATGTCGGCCTTGCCGGCCTCGCCGATCGGTGCGAGGGGCTTGACCAGCTTCAGCGGGACGCCCCGCACGATGTCGACGTCGCTCAGCTGGTCGAGGTCGAGGTTCGGTGGACCGCCGGGCTCGTAGGTCACGCGGGTTCCCGGACCCAGGGCCGCCCGGAGCGCGTGCAGGGGCGTGATCACGTAGGGCGCCACGACCTTGGAGCTGCCACCCCCCGTCGTCTGGGGTGCCTGGCCGGCGGGCGCGCCGATGACCGCCACCGAGGGCACGGGGGTGGCCAGCGGGAGGACCGCGCCGCGATTCTTCAGGAGCGTCACGCCCTGGATCGCGGCCGAGAGGGCGAGGGCCGCGTGGGCGGGCGTGCTTACCGTCGCGCTCAGCGATCCCGAGAGGGGGTGGGCGATGGCCCCGAACCGGAACATCGGGACGAGGACCGAGCGCACCGCGCGGTCGAGGGCCGAGACGGGGAGCGTACCGCGCCGGACCAGCGCGACCAGGGCCGAGGGAGAGCCGGGCTTCACGAGGGAGAGCCCGGCGCGGAACGCCGCGGCCACGTCGGTCACCGCGCCGAGGTCCGAGCGCACGAAACCGGTGAACCCCCACGAGCGAAGCGTGGCGTAGACGGCGGGGTTAGAGCAGGTGTTGACGCGGTTGAGCTCTCCGTACGAGCACATGATCGACGCGACGTGGGCCCGCTGGACGACGGCCTTGAACGGGGCGTCGTACAGTTCGGCCAGGGCGCGGGCGGAGACCTGCTGGTCGAGCCGGAGGCGCGCCGTCTCTTGGGTGTAGGCCGTGAAGTGCTTCGCGTCGGCCATCTCTCCGGTCGACTGGATTCCTCGGGTGTCGGCCACACCCAGGACCGACGTGAGGTACGGGTCCTCGCCGTAGGTCTCGAAGACCCGACCGCCCTGGGGGACGCGCGTCAGGTTCAGTTCGGGTCCCTGGAGGGCGGCGATGCCCTTGGCCCGCGCCTCGTGACCCTGGGCCGCCCCCAGGGCGTAGGCCAGGGTCGGGCTGAAGGTCGCCGCGACGGCGATCTCGGACGGGAACTGGGTGACGCCGACCAGTCCGTTGGCCACGCCGTCGGGCCCGTCGGTCAGGGTGAGCGCGGGGATGCACAGGGACGGGACGCCGGTGTTCGCGTTCTCGAGGGGCGCGTGGGTGGCCAGGACCACGAAGGCGGCCTTCTGGGCGAGCGACATGCGACGCACGACCTCGTCAGCGAGCACGGTCGGGCTCGCGGAGTGGTGGAGCGATTGGGCGACCCAGGAACAGCGTGGGGCCGCGGCGCCCGCGGCGCGTGGGGGCGCCACGGTCGAGGACAGGGCGGCCCCCAGGGCGGTGGCGCCCAGCGCCAGCCCGACGGCCGACGTGCTGAGGGATCTCCACCTCCAGAGGGGACGACGCACCTTCAGCCCTTTCCCGGGGACTCCGCGACCGCGCCCGGAGGGCGCCCAGCGGGTCGAGGATAATCGGGGTCCCGTCGGCGGGCTCGGGACCTTCCTCCCTCGCGTCGCGGGCGAGGGGGATCGCCGCCGCCCGCCCTTCGGGCGCGGGCGCCAACGCCCGACTACCCGGATCCCTCGGTCGGTGCGGCACCGACCACCGGTGTGGCCGCGCCGGCTCGGACGGCGCGCGTCACCAGGGGCGTGAAGGCCGAGCCGAGCACGACGAAGCCGCCGGCCAGGATGAGCCAGCCCTCGCGCCCGAGACCGATCGCCAGCGCGGTCACCAGGCTGGGGCCGACGATCCCCGAGACGCTGCGCCCGAGGGAGTAGGCCCCCTGGTACTGGCCCATCAGGTCCTCGCGGGCGAGGCCGTAGCCGACGCCCCAGGCGGCCCCCGAGCCCAGGACCTCGCCCAGGGTGTGGGCGATCATCGCCAGGACGAGCACAGCGCTCGCGACGACCGTGCCGAGTCCGTGGGCCAGGGCGTAGAGCGCGCAGGCGAGGGCGACGAGCAGGCCGGCGCGCCGGTAGACGCGCGCCGCGCGCACCACGTCACCCGACCCGCGGCTGGCGCGGACCTGCAGGGTGATGACCAAGACGGTGTTCACGACGAGCAAGACCGACACCCACCATCGGGGCGCGTGGGTGTCCTCCACTACCCACAGGGGCAGCGCGACGCTCTGGATGACGAAGTGCACCGAGAACAGCCCGTTGAGCACGGCGGCGGCGAGGTACCGGCCGTCGCGAAGGACGACCGTCATGGGTGCCCGACCCCGTCCGGCCTCGACCGGGCGCGGCGGCATCGACGGGAGCCGGAGGATGAAGCCGGCCGCGACCACGAAGGTCAGTGCGTTGCCGAGCACCATCACGACGTAGGCCGTGCGCGTGTCAAGCGCGAGGCCGACGCCCGAGAGGGCGATCCCGACCGACATTCCCAGGTTCGTCACCGCCCGTTGGTACGCGAGCGTCTGGACGCGGCCCTCACCCTCGCCCAGTCGACCCATGAGGACCGCGCGGCTGGCGCCCGACGCCCCCGACAGGGCCCCCGCCACGACGTTGAGGAGGAGGAAGGGGATGAAGGAGTGGACGAGGGTGAACGTCGCCGTCACGACGCCCAGGCCCGCGGCGCTCGTGGCGACGACGAACCTGGGGTCCCGTCGATCCGAGAGGTGTCCGGCCGGGATCGAGACCAGCAGCCCGAAGACGGCCGCGACGCCGAGGCCGAAGGCGACCCGGTGGATGGGGATGCCGACCGAGCGGACGAAAAAGAGGACCTCGACCGTGTAGTAGAGGCCGTTGCCGAGAGTGTTGGCGAGCGTCGCCTTGGTCAGCGTGCGTAGGGGGCCGGGTTCGGGCAGGCCAGCGCGTCGCAAGCGCTCTCGCCGGGTCGCCCCTGGAACGTCACCGCTCACCGGTCGACACTAGCCGCGGGCACTGCGAGCTCGCGCCGTCCTCCAGAGCCGAAGGGGAGCACGACCGCGGTGCGCGAGTCGGACGGGTTGGGGTGGCCGGCGGATCGCTCCGCCATTGGTCCCCGGGGTCGCCCTGGGGCCCGGAGACAGCGTGAACACTCGCACGCCACGAGCGGCGAACCCGGTGGCCACGGCCCGCAAAGGTGGAGTGGTGTCACGTCGGACTCGCTGTTCGCTCTCGACCCCAAACGAGGGCCGGCGATTGCTTACGGACGCTTGGATCACGACGACCCCGCCCCGATCCGTGGGGTGGGCAACGGCGACCCGCGTCGCCCGCACCGCCGCCATCAGGTCGAGAATCAACGTGACAGTTCAGGCGTCGGGATCCTCGTCGAGGACTCTCGGAACCGCTGTCGACTCGGTGGGCATCGTGACCCGCCCCGGCGCTGATTGCGCTTCACCTGTTCAGTTCGGGCCCTGGTTGGGGCTCGTGATTCGGTCCAGGTCCCCTGGAGGCTCTGACCTGCACTGGGTCTTGTTACCTCTCCGTTTGTTGAAATTGGGCCCAAGTGGAAGTCTCAATCCATGCCTACGTCTTAACCCGCGGAGTTCCGTCGACGAGCCATCGCGCTCGTAATGTCGGGCTGGTCGGTCACCAAGACCGCCCCCGACCTCGACGTCACTTCGACCACCATCGACAACTAGATCAAACAGGACCGCATCGATCGGGGCGAGAGTCCTGGTGTGACGACCAAGGAGTCCAGGGAGCTCGTGAAGGCGCGCCGGCGCATCGGCGAGCTCGAGACCGAGGTCGAGATCCTCAGGCGCGCCAACGAGCCGCTGGGCAAGGACCTACCCCCAAAAGGGTCTACCCGGTGGTCGAGGTCCTCGTCGGCGCCGGGTTCCCCGTGAAGGAGTGCTGCGAGGTGTTGGGCGTCTCGAGCGCCGGCTACGACCTGGCGAAGACCCGCCCGATGTCACCCACGATGAGCCGGCGCGAGTGGCTCACCGGACTCATCCGAGAGGTCCACGCCGACAGCCGCGGCCCCTACGGGTCTCGCCGCGCGCACGCCGAACCGGCCAAGGGTCGCGGCGTCCACGTCAGCCGTGGGCTCGTGACGATCCTGAGGCACGACGCCACGATCGCGGGCATTCCGGGGCCTCGCACGGTCACCTGTGAAGGGCACCCCGACGTCGGACGATCTCGTCCAGCGCAAGGTCGAGCGGTCGTCGCTCGACGAGCTGTGGGTCACGGCCATCACGGAACCCCACGCGTGAAGGCAAGGTCTACTGCTGTTGCGTGCTCGACACGTGCCGTCGACGCATCGTGGGCTGGTCCACTGACTCGGTCCAAGACTCCCAACTTGTCGTGAACGCCCTCGACATGGCGATCACGCAGCGTCGTGTGACGAAGGGATCCGTGGTCCACGCCGATCACGGAGTCCCGTTCACGTCCTGGTCCTTCACCGAGCGGATCCGCGACGCGGGTCTCATGCCGTCGTTCGGGTCGATCGGTGGTGCGTTCGATGACTCGATGATGGAGTCCTTCCGGTCGAGCGTGCAGAACGAGTTGCTCAATCGAAGGAAGTGCAAGACGCGCCTCGAACTGACCAACGCCATCGTCGACTACGTCGAGGTGTTCTACAATCGCCAGCGCCGCCACTCGTCGCTCGACTCCGTCTCACCCGTCGAGTTCGAACTGGCGATGAAGGAACACAGACCGCCTGAATTCAAAACCGGAATGGGTAAAAAAGCCCAGCGCAGGTCAGAGTCTCCGGAATACCTGGACCGAGTCAGCGATACCCTAAGGAGTTCCATGACGACGTGGTCAAGGTGCCTCACTGACGAGTTCGAGGCAAATGTGAGACAGCGGCGCAAGGATTGCGTGAAGGATAGTTATTTCGACCCAGTGCGACGACCTGAGAACGTCCCACAGTCACGTTATGGGAAGATGTTCGCAATGAGCAAGGCTGTCACTCGACAATCGCGAGGACAAAGAATCCTCGGCAATGTTTTCGTTCTCACTTTCTTCGCGATCCTCTCTTTGGACTTCTCGGGTATCGCATCTGGCGCTCCCAAGCCGGTAATCAAGCCTCCTGTAATTTCTGACGGTACATCGACGAAACTGCCTTGTACGAAGCGGGATCAGAGCACGATCGGCCTGATTGGGTGCTACGAAAAGCACGCGAGAGAAATCGACCGACGAATCAATGCGGAGGTAGCGCTGATTTTTACGCTTCTTGACACGGGTGAGAAAAGTTCGTTCGTCAAGGCAGAGAATGCATGGCTGGATTACCGGAATTCTGATTGTGAAAGCGTGGCATCACTCTTTCAGGGTGGGACCATCGCTCCTGTCGAGTACGGCTCGTGTGTAGTGAACGATGACCTTCAGTACAGCAGGCACTTGCACGGATTCTTTCAACTGCTCATCGAGGGTCGCAGTTCAGTTCCGCATTGGCCCTAACGTCGGCTAAGTGCTCCGGTTCGTAACTGCGGTCACGCATTCTTGACTGGTCACGCGCCTGGAAGGTCGTGCGGGGACCCCAATAAGTGGTCAGTTGTCACATGCGGCGAGAATTGTCATCCCGGAGGTTGCCGATATCATTGGAGAAAGCCAACGCGTCTTCTTGATTCTCCCAAAGTTTGGACCAAGATTGGACCGCAGGGTAATGCTCCCGTAGCTCAGGGGATAGAGCATCGGTTTCCTAAACCGTGTGCGCAGGTTCGAATCCTGCCGGGGGCACTGTTGTGATCTGTCACGTCATCGTGAACAGCCGAACCTGTGCAGGCTATCTCCGGAAGCCCGGCCCTTTGGGCTGGTAGTCCCGAGTCGGGTCGATCCGCGTCTCGCCGATGAACTCCCCGTCCTCGGTG
>JAKCEK010000213.1 GCA_021838005.1 Actinomycetes bacterium | reverse complement strand
CTCATCGAAGCGCTCGTCCCGGGTCGACGAGGGGTGAGTCCGTGGATCTGAAGGAGCGCTCCAGTGTCGACCCCTGGACGCATTGGTACTACCTCACGAAGCTCAACGCCATCCGTCAACACGTCGCCGGACTCGGTTACGAGATGACACGTGTCCTTGACGTCGGTGCCGGATCGGGGTTCTTCTCCCTGGCGTTGACCAGGGAGTGTCCGGATGCAGTCGTGACGTGCGTCGACCCCAACTACCGCGACGATGAGCTTGGCGAACGCGGTCGCGCCGTCTTTGTGCGCGTGGCTGATCCGCAGTCTGTGGGTCGAGCCGACACGATGCTCTTCATTGATGTTCTCGAGCACGTCGAGGATGACCAATCGCTCCTGAGGCACTACGTCGACCTCGCCCCTCCCGGCTGCGTCGTCGTGGTCTCCGTTCCGGCGTTCATGAGTCTCTGGAGTCCGCACGATGACTTCCTCGAGCATCGACGTCGCTACCGACTCAGCGAGATAGTGCGCGTCGTGCGTGAGTCGGGCCTTGAGGTCATCGAGGCGCGCTATCTCTTCGGAGTGATTCTCCCAGTGGTGTGGACGGTCCGTCGGCTCCGGCGCGGTCGCGCGGCAGCGTCGGATCTGAGGCCCACCCCACGACTCCTCAATCGGATCCTCATCGCAACCGTGTCCTGGGAGCATCGTCATCTCCGGAACCGTCTCGGTGGGCTCAGCGCCTTCGTGGTTGCAGAAAAGCCGGTCCGAGCCGCGGACTGATCAGGTCCGCTGAGGGGCTCGCACGGCCTCCAGCGAACGACCCGTGAGTTCGCGCGGGGTCGTGGTGCGCAGTTCGCCCCCCAGGGCGGCCGCGACGCCCGCCCCGCCGACGGCGTCGTCGCGCCCGAGCACGACGAGGGCGTCGTGGTCGCCCCGGGCGACGACGAGGCCGGTGAGCCGGGTCCGGCTCGACGCCTCGGCCACGTCGTCCAGTGCGACGTCGCGGCTCGTCGCCACGGCGGGATTCACGTACCGGGTCCGCGCCAGGCCGCGCACGTCGGTGAGCACGTCGAGGGCCACGCGGCCCGGGTGGACCGACGAGCCGGGGACGTCGCACCAGGTGACCGGGACCGGCTCGATGCTCAGACCGAGCAGGCGGGCGAGGTGGAAGAACTCCACGTCGATCGCGAAGCCCTCGACGTGCCCGAGGAGCGCGAGGAGGCGGCCGGCCCCCAGTCGGTAGCCCTTGAAGCCGCACTGGGTGTCGCGCAGCGGTGCGCGCACGTAGTGGTGGACGAGCCGGCTGAAGGCGGCGCCGGCCACGGTGCGCAGCGGGGAGTCGTAGGCGATGCGCCCGTCGTCGGTGCGCGAGCCCGGGGCGAGGTCGGCCCGCGCGAGGGCGGCCATCACCTCGGGGATGTGGCGGGGGTCGATGGCCATGTCCGCGTCGGCCGTGACGACGAGCGGCCCGCGCGCGACCCGGAGCCCGAGGCGCAGCGCCGCGCCCTTGCCGCGGTTCTCGGGGAGCGCCACGACGCGGTGGTGGGGGAGCGACCCGTAGACGCGCGCGGCGACCTCGGCGGTCGCGTCGGTGGAGCCGTCGTCGACGATGACGACCTCGACCCGCTCGAGCCCGAGGTGTTCGAGCACCGGGGCGAGGCGCGCGTACCCGGCGGCGAGGCGGGTCGCCTCGTCGTGGGCCGGGATGACGATCGAGAGGGCGAGGTCGGCGTCGCTCACTACGGGCGCGCCGCGCCGATCAGACCGGCGGTGAAGAGCGGCGCCAGGGCGACGTCGGTGCCCGAGTGGGCGGCCGCGATGGTGGTGTCGACGCCCCAGGGCCCGCTGCCCACGTACATCACGACGTGGTCGACCTGGTTGTCGCCGTCGAGGTTGTAGTAGAAGAGCAGGTCTCCGGGCTGGAGGGCGGTCAGGGGTACGTGGTGCATCGCCGGCCACTGGGACTCGGTGGTGCGCGGGATCGTGATGCCGGCCTGGGTCCACGCCCACTGGACGAGGCCCGAGCAGTCGAAGCCCACCCCCGGGGTCTCCCCGCCCCAGACGTAGGGCACCCCGATCTGGCTCTCGGCCTCGGCGACGGCCTTCTTGCCCTGGGCCGTGCCGGCGACCTCGGCGACCGTCACGGTCGTGGTGGCGGCCTGGATGGCCTCGATCACCTTGTTGGCGGCGCTCTGGCCCCCGACGGCGGAGGCGGCGTTGATCGCCTGCTCCTCGGCCGCCGTGTCGTGACGACGGGCGGCCGCGGCGCCGGCGCTGATCTCGTAGGCGATGATCTCGCTTCGCAGCGTCGCGGTGACGGTGGCGAGGGTGGCCTGGGTCTGGTCGGCCAGGCGGATGTTCTCGGCGAGGAGCGTCTTGGCGGCGAGGGCCGCGTGCTCCTTCTGGCTCCGCGCGTTGGCCACCTTGCTCACCGTCGTCTGCAGCGAGGTGCGCTCGTGCTGGTAGCGCCGGCGCAGTGCGTCGAGGTTGCCCACGACCTTGTCCTCGTAGACCTGGCGGGCGTC
>JAKCEK010000212.1 GCA_021838005.1 Actinomycetes bacterium | reverse complement strand
CGAAGCCCATCGCCGCGGCCCCGGCGGCCTCTACCTGCAGCCCCTCGTCGTCCTCGATCGCGAGGTGCACCGTGTCGAGAGCTCCGACCCCGGCGACGCGCGCCGCGAGCAGGGCCCGGGCGCGCGCGTAGCGGCTGACGTCACTCAGCGAGCCGTCGGCCCGTCGGCTCGAAGTGCCGCCGAGCCCCGCGGCGAGGTCCTCGGCGCCCCACATCAGCGCGACGACGTTCGCGACGCTCGCGATCTCCTCGACCCGACTCAGTCCGAGGGGCGTCTCGCACAGGGCCACCACCGAGCGGGGGGCGAGGGCCGCGAGCCCCTCGGGTGACTCGGACTTCGCGACCATGACGAGCGGAGCGCCGAGCCGGTCGACCACCTCGAGGTCGGGCCCGTGGTCGGGCGAGCCGACCGGGTTCACTCGCACGACGACGTCGCGCCCCGCGAGGTCCATGGACGAGAGCGCCTCGCGGGCGGCGGCACGCCGCTCGGGGGCGACTCCGTCCTCGAGGTCGGCGATGGCGAGGTCGGCGAGGGCCATCGCCTTCTCGACGCGCTCGGGCCGATCGGCCGGGCAGAAGAGCCACGCCGGCCCCGAGGAGGACCAGCTCACGCCCCGGCCCCGGGGGAGAGCCGCACGAGCATCGTTCGCCGGCACGTCGCGACGAGGACGCCCACCTGGTTGAGGCCGCGGTGCTCGACCTCGACGACGCCCACGCCGGGGCGCGAGCGCGAGAGACGCTTGGCGAGGATGGTGGACTCCGCGTAGAGCGTGTCACCCACGCGCACCGGGTGGGGGAAGGCGACCTCGGAGAAGCCGAGGTTGGCGACGAGCGTGCCCAGGGTCAGCTGGCCGACCGAAAGGCCCACCAGCGTCGAGAGCGTCCACATCGAGTTCACCAGTCGCTCGCCGAAGGGCTGGCCGGCCGACCAGGCCGCGTCGAGGTGCAGCGGCTGGGGATTCATCGTGAGGGTGGTGAAGAGCACGTTGTCGGCCTCGGTGGCCGTGCGCCCGGGACGGTGGCGGTAGGTGACGCCCTCTTCCATCTCCTCGAACCACAGGCCGCGCTGCTCGATCGACCGCTCGTCTCCCACTCGTCCTCCCCTGTTCCTTCGTACCACGCGGCGGGCGGCCCGGGCGGCCCGGCGCCGGGGTGCGCCCGGCTCCGTCCCGGCCTCACGGGTCGATGGCGCCCCGTGGGGGCGCCCTTGGCTACATTGCTCAGGTGAGCGAGCGCACCGATCCGACCTCCCGCCGGAGCTCTCCGCTCGACGACGCCATGGGGCGGCTCATCGTCGGGCTGGAGTACGCCGTGGTCGTCGCCCTGTGGGCGCTGTCGGTGGTGATCCTCCTCCACACGATCGTCCAGTTCGCCCAGCACAAGGTCAACTTCCCCGAGCTCACCATCCAGGCGATCGACGGGGTGCTGGTCGTCATCATCGTCCTCGACATCGCCTACACCGTGCTCGGCCAGCTTCGCTCCTCGGTGATGCCGGTTCGGCCCTTCCTCTACATCGGCATCCTCGCCGGCGTGCGGGACATCCTCAGCGCCTCGGCCCACCTGAGCTTCGGGGGGCCCCTTTCGAACCGCGACTACGACCACACCCTGGTCGCACTCGGTGTGGGCATCGGGGTCGTCTTCGTGCTCGTCGCGAGCCTGCTCATCCTGGGGCGCAGCGGCCACCAGGATCCCTGAGCTACGCCCGGCGCCCCCGGTGGAAGGCCGCCCACGCCCCCACCGTCACGACGACGAGGGCCCCGATCGGCACGAAGGGGGCCGCGAGGGGCGCGTGCAGGGCGCAGAGCGCCCCCAGTCCGGCCCCGACGATCAGCATGAGCAAGATGAGGCCCGAGCGCACCTGGACGGGCTCGTCGCGCTTGGTGAAGCCGGCCACGAACTGGGTGAGGGTGCCCGTGAGGTAGGTCGTCGAGAGACCGCTGACCCCGAAGCGCAGCACGGCGGCACTCTGGATCCCCAGGGCCATCGCGTTCAGCCCGAGCAGGAGGTAGGTGGCGTCGCTCGAGGGCGCCCCGTGGACGAGCTCCCACCACAGCGCGAAGACGACGAGCACGCCGAGCTCGACCGCGAGGGCCCAAACGATCGTCTTGGGCCAGGGGTGGGCCTCGTCGGGCGGGGCGTGCCCGGCGACTCGCGCGCCGAGGAAGCTCCCCAGAACGTAGGCGAGGAAGGCCACCCCGGTGTGCAGGGCGATGGAGCCGCTGCGCTCGCTCACGGCGATGCCGAGGAACACCATGTTCCCGGTCATCACGCTCGTGAAGACCCCGCCCAAGCGAATGAGTCCGATGGCGTCGACCGAGCCGGTGACGAGGGTGAGGACGATCACGAGCGCGTCGCGGCGCCGGGCGTCGCTCCAGAAGGCGCCGGCGGCGCGCCTCGCCGTCTCGGTGCGGACCACGGCGCTAACGGCGGGCGCCCCCGCCGAGGAACGACTCGACGAAGACGGGGTTGTCGGCGAGCTCCTCGGGCCGGCCCGAGAGGACGACCC
>JAKCEK010000049.1 GCA_021838005.1 Actinomycetes bacterium | reverse complement strand
CAGGGCTTCTTGCGCACCATCGAGAGCCGCGTGCGCTCGGTGTCGAGTCCGTCGACCAGGTCGAGCATGGTCGCGGCCCCGAACCGGGTCGAGGCGACGCCGAGCCCCGTGAAGCCCATCACGTAGGCGACCTTGCCCGCGTGGGCCGTCCCCCAGAAGGGGGAGTAGCGCGTGCAGGTGTCGATCGACCCACCCAGGAGTGGGTGAACTTGATCCCGGCGAGCTGGGGGAAGGTCGTGAGGAAGTGGCGCGCCAGGCGGTAGTAGGTCTCGGGGTTGAACTCGAACTCCCGTTGGGCCTTGCCCCGGAAGCGGTAGATGGCGTCGTAGCCGCCCCAGAGGATCGAGTTGTCCTTCGTGAGCCGGTAGTAGTGGAACTGGTTGCCGGCGTCGCTCACCCCCTCACGACCGGCCCAGCCGATGCTCTCCATCTGCGCGGGGGTCAGCGGCTCGGTGACCAGCGCGTAGTCGTAGACCGGCACGACGTACTTGCGCGCCGCGCGCACCAAGGAGGGAAAGACGTTCGTCGCGAGCGCGACCTTGGCGGCGGTGACCGCGCCGAAGGGGGTGTGCACGCGCACCGCTTCGTCGACGTCCTCGAGCCACTCGACCCGGGAGTTCTCGTAGATCCGCACCCCCAGGGAGACACAGGCCCGCTCGAGCCCCCAGACCAAGCGAGCCGGGTCGACCAGGGCCGTCCCGTCGTGATCGTAGATTCCCCCGAGATAGGAGGGGGAGTGGATACGTGCGCGCACGGCCGCGGCGTCGAGGACGACGACGTGGTCGCCCATCTCGTTGCGCAGCCGGGCCTGCTCCTCGAGCTCCTTCATCTGCCAGGGGGCGACGGCGACGGTGAGTTCTCCGGTGCGCTCCCAGTCGCACTCGATCCCGTAACGCTCGATCGTGCGCTCGATCTCGTCGAGATTCTCGCGCGCCAGCCGCTCGATCGTCTCCATCTCTCGGGGGAAGCGACGCAGACCGTTGTAGAAGCCGTGGGTCAGCGAGGCCGAGCAGAAGCCACCGTTGCGGCCCGAGGCGCCCGCGCCGGTCTCGTACTGCTCGACCACCACCACCTCGCGCTGGGGGTCGCGCTCCTTGGCGAGCAGCGCTGTCCACAGGCCCGCGTAGCCGGCTCCCACCACGCACAGGTCGGCCCCCACCTCGCCGACGAGGGCGGCACGGGACTCGGGCTCCAGGGGGTCCTCGTCGAGCCACCACAAGAGGGGCTGAACTTCGGCGAGATGGCGGAGGACGAAGGGGTCCTTCTTCTGCATACGTCCAACCAGAGGTTGGAATCACCCACTCTCGACACGTCTTTCGCGGGCCCGGAGCCCCGCGAACGCCGGTGGTCAGGCCGGCCTCTTGCCCGTTCAGCCTACCGGGCCGACCCGCCCTCGCGGGAGATGCGCCCAGGCGCGTACACTGCCCTGACCCTGATGAGAACGCCGAGATGACCCCCGAGCACGGCTCCGACGCACCGCTGGGGGAGGGGTCGCCCGGGCCACGGCGGCCGGTGAGGGCGGGACCCGCGGTCGCCTTCGACCTCGAGACGACCGGCGTCGACCCCTTCAGCGACGCCCCCGTCTCGTTCGCCTTCGTGTGGCGTGAGGCGGGAGGGGCGCCCGTCAGCGAGCACGGGCTCGTCAACCCCGGTCGCGCGATCCCGCCGGCGGCCACGCGGATCCACGGCATCACCGACGCGATGGTGGCGGACTCGCCGGACCTCGCGACCGTGACCGCCGGGCTCGCCGCGCGCCTCGAGGGCGTCTGGCGCGAGGGCGGCGTGGTGGTGGGGATGAACGTCGCCTACGACCTGACGATGGTCGAGTCCCTCTGCGCCCGACTCGGCCTGGCGACCCTGGCTGAGCGTGGCGTGGGCGCCGTCGTCGACGTCCTCGTGCTCGATCGCCACGTGGACCGCTACCGCCGCGGCAAGCGCACCCTGAGCGACCTGTGCGCCCACTACGGGGTCGTCCTCGACGGGGCCCACAGCGCCGTGGTGGACGCGGCGGCCAGTCTCGAGCTCTTCGAACGGCTCGTCGAGCGCTACCCCGAGCTCGCCGTCACGCCTACCGAGCGGCTCACCGAGACCCTGGCCGGGTGGCACCGGGAGTGGCTCGCGGGTTTCAGCCAGTACCTCGAACGCAAGGGTGAGGGCCCCGTGGACCCCGGTCGTTACGACTGGCCGCTGCACGCGGCCCCCTGAGTCGGGCTGGGGAGATTCGAACTCCCGATCTCTCGGCCCCCAGCCGAGCGCTCTAGACCAAACTAAGCCACAGCCCGTAACTTGATGATTTTACTCGCTGGCTAGGGCATCGAGCGGTGGGCGCCGTGGGGCTGGTCGGGATGAGTCAACCAGGCCCGGGCCTCGCAGAGGTAGGCGATGGTCTCGCCCGTCGCCTTCGCCTCGATCGCGTCGAGGATGCGTCGATCGAGCGCCTCGACGATCTCACTCACCGACATGGTCCTCCCCTCAGCCGCCGGCGGCGGCGGTCACAACCTCGACGACCGCACCCTCATTCACGGGGGTGGACGTCCAGAGCGAGCGCGCGACGACCGTCCCGTCGAGGGCGACCGCGATACCCTGCGGTGAACGGCCGAGAGTCGCCACCAGGTCAGAGACCGTTCCCCCCGACCAGGGCCGGTCCTCGCCGTTGAGTCGGATCACGGCGTCCCCACCGCGTCGAGAAGCCGGCGGGCCGCGACCGGCGCGAGGGTCACCCCGTGGCGGTAGTGGCCCGACGACCACCACCAGCCGGCGCCGAGGTCGGCGAGGAAGGGGCGCAGGTCGCCGCTCGCCGGACGCAGCCCGACGCGCGTCTCGAGCAGGTCGGCCGTCTCGAGCTCGGGGATCGCCTCGAGTCCGTCGCGCAGGAGCCGCTGGAGCTCGCCGAGCTCGATCGCGCGCACGGGCGACTCCTCCGAGCTCGCGCCGAGCACGTTGTAGCGCCCGGCGCGGCCCACGGCGTAGAAGGGCCGCCCGTGGACGTAGGCCCGCACCATCGGCAAGTGGTAGCGATCGGGACCCACGACCCGCAGCGTCATGCCCCGCACGGGGCGCACGGACGTCGCCGGGGGCGCTTCGAGACCGTCCGGGAGGCCGGCGGAGCCCGTCGCGACCACCCCGAGCTCGCCCTCGAGGCGACCACCGTCGGTCTCGGCGACGACCCGGACGCCATCGGACGAGCACCGTCGCACCGTCGTCTCGCGGTAGTCGACGCCCAGGGCCTCGTTGGCGGCGCGCACCCGGGCCATCACCTCGTCCGGGTCCACCCAGGCGTCGCCCTCGGCGAGGACGCCGTGGGTCACCCGGGCGCTCAACCCCTCGAAGGGCGCGGGCTCGTCGCGGCGCGTCAGCGCGCGCAGGGCGACACCGTAACCGCGCGCGACGTCCGTGTAGCGCTCGACGAGGCGGCGGTCACCGGCGTCGAGGCCGACCACCAGGGTGCCGACGCGGTGCACGGCGATCGTCTCGCCGGTCGTCTCGACGATCTCGTCGACGAGGTCGCGCCAGGCGTCGAGGGCTGACTGGTGCAGCCGGTGGTTCTCCTCCTCACCCGGCGCGGCCTCGCCGCCGGGCGCGAGCATGCCCGCCGCCGCGACGGTCGCGCCGCGCCCGGGGGAGGGGTCGACCACCGTGACCCGCCAGCGCGCGCGCGCGAGCGCCAGGGCGCTCACCTGTCCGATGACACCACCGCCGACGACGACGGCGAGCGGCGACGTTCTGGTCACGGCTCCAGCGTACGACGGTCACGGCCGCGCCCCGACCCGTCGCTATGATGTCGGCGGGTCAGCGTTGCCCCGAGACGACGCCATGGCCCCAGGACTCTACGACCCCCAGTTCGACCACGACGCCTGCGGCGTCGGCATGGTCGCCGAGCTCAGCGGTCGCGTGCGCCACCGGACGGTCACCGACGCCCTAACGATCCTCGAGAATCTCGAGCACCGCGGGGCGACCGGCTCGGACGTCGGCTCGGGGGACGGCGCCGGGATCCTCGTTCAGATGCCCGACGGGTTTATCCGCGCCGTCTTCGGCCCGCGCGTGCCCGAGCGCGGCGCCTACGGGATCGCCCAGTGGATGGTCCCGCGCGCCGCGTCGGCTGAGGAGGTGCTCGCGGCCATGGAGCCCGACCTCGCGTCGGTCGGACTGCGCTCGCTCGCCTGGCGCGACGTGCCCGTCGACTCCTCGATCCTGGGCGCGACGTCCTCGGCGAGTGAGCCCCGCTTCGTCCAGCAGCTGCTCGCGTGGCGCGACGCGCCCGGGCCCGACCTCGAGGGCGCCCTCTACGGCGCCCGCCGGTTGATCGAGCACCGCCGACGCGTTTACGCCGCGTCGTGCTCGTCGACGGTGGTGATCTACAAGGGGATGCTCTCCGCACCCCAGCTGCGCGGGTACTTCGCCGACCTCTCCGACGACGCTCTAGAGACGGGCATCGCCGTCGTCCACAGTCGCTTCTCCACCAACGTCCTGCCCCGCTGGGACCTCGCCCAGCCCTTCCGGCTCATCGCCCACAACGGTGAGATCAACACCGTGCGCGGCAACCGTAACTGGATGCGCGCGCGCGAATCCACCCTCGCGAGCGACGCCCTCTCCCTGCCGGTCGGCGACCTCGTGCCCATCGTGACTGAGAACATGAGCGACTCGGCCTCCTTCGATGAGGTCGTCGAGCTGCTCGTGCGCGCGGGCCGGAGCCTGCCCCACGCGGTCTTGATGATGATCCCCGAGGCCTGGGAGCGCCACAGCGCCATGGAGCCTGCGCGCCGCGACTTCTACCGGTTCCACGCCGGGCTGATGGAGCCCTGGGACGGGCCGGCGTCGATCACCTTCAGCGACGGCCGGGTCGCCGGAGCGGTGCTCGACCGCAACGGCCTGCGTCCGGCGCGCTACTGGATCACCCGCGACGGGCGGGTCATCTTCGCGAGCGAGGTCGGCGTCTTGCCGATCGACCCCGGTGAGATCGTCACCAAGGGACGGCTCCAACCGGGACGGATGTTCCTCGTGGACCTCGAGCGCGGTCGGGTCGTGGGTGACGAGGAGATCAAGTCCGACCTCGCCGCCCGCGCGCCCTACGGCGAGTGGCTGGAGCGCGAGCAGGTCTCCTTGGACGAGGTCGCGCCCGGGCCGACGATGACCGCGAGCTACGACTCGGTGCGTCAGCTCCAGCGGAGCTTCGGCTACTCCGAGGAGGACCTCCGGCTGATCGTGCGCCACATGGCCGAGGTCGGAGAGGAACCGATCGGCTCGATGGGCTCCGACACTCGTCTCCCGGCGCTCTCGACGCGCCCGCGAAGCCTCTTCGACTACTTCACTCAGCTCTTCGCCCAGGTGACCAACCCACCCCTGGACGCCATCCGCGAGGAACTGGTCACCTCGACGCGCGTGGTGATCGGGGGTGAGGCCAACCTGCTCACCGAGTCGCCGGCCCACTGCCACCAGATCGTGCTGGCCTCCCCGGTGCTCTCGAGCGAGGAACTCGAGAAGATCCGCTACATCGAGCGTCACCCCCGTGCGCGCGGCATGCGCACCGCACCCCTCGACGGGCTCTTCCCGGCCCGGGGCGCGAACAGCCCCGCCGACCGGCTCGCGGCGGCCCTCGAAGAGGTCTGCGACGAGGCCGTCGCCCAGGTGCGCGCCGGGGCGACCGTCCTGCTGCTCTCGGACCGCGGCACGAACGCCGAGCAGGCCGCCATCCCGAGTCTGCTGCTGGCCTCGGCGGTCCACCACCGCCTCGTCGACGAGCGGCTGCGCACGGCCGCGGCCCTCGTCCTCGAGGCCGGTGACGTGCGCGAGATCCACCACGTGGCCCTCCTGCTCGGCTTCGGGGCGTCGGCGGTCTGCCCGTACCTGGCCTACGAGTCGATCGACGCGCTCGTCGCGTCGGACCAGCTCAACGGGACCGGCGCCCGAGAGGCCCGCTACCGCTACGCCAAGGCCCTGACTAAGGGCGTGGTCAAAGTCATGTCCAAGATGGGCGTGTCCACGGTCACCAGCTACGTGGGCGCCCAGCTCTTCGAACCGGTCGGACTCTCGGCGGAGTTCCTCGAGCGGTACTTCCCGGGGATGTCCTCGAAGGTCGGCGGGGCGACCCTCGAGCACCTGGCGCGCGCGGTGCTCGCCACCCACGCGACGGCCTTCGACGTCGCAATCGACGAGCCCCTGGTGAACAACGGCGAGTACCAGTGGCGCCGCGACGGTGAGCTGCACCTGTTCAACCCCCGCACGGTCCAGCGACTCCAGCACGCCACTCGCGCGAAGCGCTACGACGTCTTCAAGGAGTACACCCGCCTCGTGGACGACCAGAGCCGCGACCAGCTGACCCTGCGCGGCCTGCTCGAGCTCGTGCCGAGCGCGACTCCCGTGGCGCTCGAGGAGGTCGAGAGCGCCTCGGCGATCCTCGCGCGCTTCTCCACCGGGGCCATGTCCTACGGCTCGATTTCGAAGGAGGCCCACGAGACCCTCGCCGTCGCGATGAACCGCCTGGGCGCCCGCTCCAACACCGGCGAGGGCGGCGAGGACGAGGAGCGCTTCGAAGTCACCGACCCTCGACAGAACACTCGTTCGGCCATCAAGCAGGTCGCCTCGGGCCGCTTTGGGGTGACGAACCGTTACCTCGTCAACGCCGACGACATTCAGATCAAGATGGCCCAGGGCGCCAAGCCCGGTGAGGGCGGTCAGCTGCCCGGATCCAAGGTCTACCCCTGGATCGCCCGCACTCGTCACTCGACCCCCGGGGTTGGGCTGATCTCGCCCCCGCCGCACCACGACATCTACTCGATCGAAGACTTGGCCCAGCTGATCTACGACCTCAAGTCCGCCAACGACGAGGCGCGTATTCACGTGAAGCTCGTCAGCGAGCAGGGAGTAGGCACCATCGCGGCCGGCGTCGCCAAGGCCCACGCGGACGTGATCTTGATCTCCGGCCACGACGGGGGCACCGGGGCGGCGCCCCTGACCTCGCTCAAGCACGCCGGCACACCCTGGGAGCTCGGCCTCGCCGAGGCCCACCAGACGCTCGCGGCGAACGGACTGCGCAGCCGCGTCGTTCTCCAGACCGACGGTCAGCTCAAGACCGGCCGCGACGTCGTCGTGGCCGCCCTGCTCGGCGCCGAGGAGTTCGGTTTCGCCACCGCCCCGCTCGTCGTCTCCGGGTGCGTGATGATGCGGGTCTGCCACCTCGACACCTGCCCGGTGGGCATCGCGACCCAGAACCCGGTCCTGCGCGAACGCTTCACCGGTCGACCCGAGTTCGTCGAGACCTTCTTCGAGTTCCTCGCCGAGGAGGTGCGCGAGTACCTGGCGGCGCTGGGCGCGCGCACCCTCGAAGAGGTCATCGGCGACGTCTCACGACTGCGTGCGCGCCCCTCCTCCGACCCCACCGTCGACCTCGACCTCGGGGCGCTGCTCGTCCCGGTCGATCCCGAGCAGCGCCGTCAGACGCTCAAGCAGGACCACGGCCTCGACGGCGCCCTCGACTGGCGCTTCCTCTCCGCGGCGGTGGACGCGGCCCTTTCGGGCACGCCCCTGCGTCTCGCGCTCGAGGTGCGCAACGTCGACCGGGCCGTCGGCACCCTCACCGGCAGCGCCCTCACGCGTGCGCTCGGCGCGCGGACCCTCGACGACGACCACGTCGTGATCGAGCTCACCGGCTCGGCCGGTCAGAGCCTCGGGGCGTTCGTGCCCCGGGGGCTCACGCTCCGACTCGTCGGTGACGCCAACGACTACGTCGCCAAGGGCCTGTCGGGCGGGCGGGTCGTCGTGCGCCCCGACCCACGCGCACCCTTCGCCGCGGAGGCCAACGTCATCGCCGGCAACGTGATCGCCTACGGCGCCACCGCCGGCGAGGTCTTCGTGCGCGGGGTGGTGGGCGAGCGCCTGGGGGTGCGCAACTCCGGGGCGACCATCGTCGTCGAGGGCACCGGGGACCACGCGTGCGAGTACATGACCGGCGGGGTCGTGGTGATCCTCGGCCCCACGGGCCGCAACCTGGGGGCCGGGATGTCCGGCGGCACGCTGTACCTCTACGATCCCGAGGGCACGATCCACGACCACCTCGCCGCCGGGGTCTACGAGCTCGACCCGCTCGAGGCCGACGACGACGCCTACGTGTTCGCCCTGCTCGAGCGCTACCGCGACGAGACCGGCTCCACCCTCGCGGCGGACCTGGTGGCCCAGTGGCGCCAGACGCGCCTCGCCTTCGTGCGGGTCGAGACCTCGGAGTACCAGCGGGCCCGCGACGGGGGGCGCAGTGGGTAACCCCACCGGCTTCCTCGAGCACCCCCGTCAAGGACCGCGCACGCGGCCCATCCCGGTGCGCGTGCGTGACTGGCACGAGGTGTACGAGCCCCAGAGCGACGCGGAGGTCTCGACCCAGGCCTCGCGCTGCATGGACTGTGGCATCCCCTTCTGCACCCAGGGCTGCCCCCTGGGCAACCGGATTCCCGTCTTTAACGACGGCGCCTACCGCGGCGACTGGGCCCGCGCGGCCGAGCAGCTCTTCGCGACCAATAACTTCCCCGAGTTCACCGGTCGGCTCTGCCCGGCACCGTGTGAGTCGGCCTGCGTGCTCGGCATCGGCGACGACCCCGTGACCATCGAGCGCGTCGAGTACGAGGTCGCCGAGCACGCTTTCGCCCTCGGCCTGCCGGTGGGGGCGACGCCCCGGGCCGAGACGGGCCGGCGCGTCGTCGTGGTCGGCTCGGGACCGGCCGGGCTGGCGGCCGCCGCCCAGCTGCGCGCGGTGGGCCACGCGGTCGAAGTGCTCGAACGCGCCGACGCTCCCGGGGGACTCCTGCGCTACGGCATCCCCGAGTTCAAGCTCGAAAAGCGCGTCCTGGAACGTCGTCTCGAGGTGATGCGCGAAGCCGGAGTGATCTTCACGTGTGGGATCGAGGTCGGCGGGCGGGGCCCGAGCCTGGACGCCGTGAGCCGCGGCGCCGACGCGGTGGTGCTCGCCCTCGGCTCGACCCGACCCCGGCTCATCGAAGTGCCCGGGGCCGACCTGGCGGGGGTAGTGACGGCCATGGCGTACCTCGAGGCGGCGACCCGGGCCCTCGCCGAGGGCGGCCCGTCGACCCTCAACGCCGAGGGTCGCCACATGGTGATCCTCGGCGGGGGCGACACCGGCGCCGACTGCCTCGGCACCGCGCACCGCCAGGGCGCGGCCTCGGTCACCCAGGTCGAGATCATGGACCGACCCCCCGACGAGCGACCGGCCGACGAGCCCTGGCCGACGATGCCACGGGTCTATAAGACGACCTCGGCCCACGCCGAGGGCGGGGAGCGACGCTTCTCGACCGAGACGCTCGCCTTTTTGGGCGACGGCCGAGTGCGGGCGCTGCGCGCCCGTGACCACCTCACGGGCGAGACCGTTGAGTTGGCCGGCGACCTCGTCGTGATCGCGGCCGGCTTCCTCGGGCCCGAACTCGAGGGGCTGGCCCTCGCCGGACCCGAGTACACGACCGAGCGAGCGACGCTCCGGGTCGACGATGACTGGCGCGTGCCGGTGGCCGGGACGACGCCGGTCTTCGCCTGCGGGGACGCCGTGCGGGGCCAGAGCCTGATCGTCTGGGCCATCGCCGAGGGCCGCTCGGCCGCCGCGGCCGCGGATCGCCACCTGCGCGGGTCCGCGACGTCCCTGGCGGCGCCCCTCGCGCCCGGCGCCCAGAGCTGGTAGGCGTCCGCGGGCCGCTCGGTACTATCGAGGCGAAGGGGGAACCGATGAAGAGCACGATGCAGGAGGCGCCGCTGCTCATCAGCGGCATCATCCGACACGGTGAGTACCTCTACGCCGACAAGAAGATCTTCACGGTCACGCCCGACGGCGTCGACGAGGGGACCTTCTTCGAGGTCTCCCAGCGCGCCGAGCGCCTCGCCGCCGCCCTCGGGCGCCTGGGCGTCGGCCCGGGGGACCGGGTGGGCACGTTCATGTGGAACAACCAGACCCACGTCGAGGCGTACCTGGCGGTGCCCTCGATGGGCGCGGTGCTCCACACCCTCAACATCCGACTGTTCCCCGACCAGCTGGCCTACATCATCAACCACGCCGCCGACAAGGTGGTCATCGTCGACGCGTCCCTCGCGCCGCTGTTCGCCAAGATCCGCGACCAGATCCCCTCCGTGGAGGCGATCATCCTCAACGGCACCGACCCCGCCGGCGTGCTGGGCGAGACCCTCGACTACGAAACGCTCCTCGACGCCGAGCAGCCCGGCTACGCCTGGCCCGAGCTCGACGAGCGTGACGCCGCGATCATGTGCTACACCTCGGGCACCACGGGCAACCCCAAGGGCGTCGTCTACAGCCACCGCTCGGTCTGGCTGCACTCGCTGGCGTCGATGACGGCCAACTCGATCGGTTTGTGCGAGCGCGACCGCTGCCTCACCATCGTGCCCATGTTCCACGTCAACGCCTGGGGGAGTGTTTACACGGCCTTCTTCGGCGGGGTCGAGCTGATCCTGCCCCAGATGTTCCTCCAGGGTGGGCCCCTGATCAAGATGTGCCGCGACCTGCGCCCGACGATCTCGCTCGCGGTGCCGAGCGTCTGGAACGACGTCCTGCGGGTGGCCGAGACCGAGCCCGACGTCGACTTCTCCAGCCTTCGAGGAATCCTCATGGGTGGCGCGGCGGTGCCCCGGCACATGATCGAGCAGTTCCGCGACCGCTACGGCATCGACGTCATCCAGGGCTGGGGGATGACCGAGACGAGCCCCCTGGCGGCCGTGGCCATCCCACCGTCGGGCACCGCGCGCGAGCAGGAGATCGACTACCGGGTGAAGTCGGGCCGGGTGGTCGCCGGGGTCGAGATGCGCATCACCGACGACGACGGCGCGGTGCTGGCGCGTGACGGCAAGACGGTCGGCGAATTCGAGATTCGCGGACCGTGGATCACCGGCTCGTACTTTGGCACCGACGACCCCGAGAAGTTCCACGACGGCTGGCTGCGCACCGGGGACATCGGGACCCTCGACGCCGAGGGGTTCATGGTGGTGACCGACCGGAGCAAGGACGTCATCAAGTCGGGCGGCGAGTGGATCAGTTCGGTCGAGCTGGAATCGACGGTCATGGCCCACCCCGACGTCTTCGAGGCCGTCGTCGTCGCGGTGCCCGACGAGAAGTGGCAGGAGCGCCCGCTCTGCTGCGTCGTGCGCCAGCCGGGCTCGACGGTCTCGGCCGAGGACCTCAAGACGTTCCTCGCCGCGCGGGTCGCCAAGTGGTGGCTGCCCGAGCGGTGGGCCTTCGTCGAGTCGGTCCCCAAGACCAGCGTCGGCAAGTTCGACAAGAAGGTCCTTCGG